>NZ_JBHWEN010000029.1:0-90729 GCF_042734215.1 Kitasatospora sp. NPDC059673
TCCGTGTGTGGTGTGGAGCCTAGACACCTCCACCACACCGGAGGTCTTCACTTTGATCAAGCCCTGCACCGTCAACAACGCTTGTGGTCAATACAACTAGCGGGCTGTCCCTCCCAGTCCCCCTCGGCCCACCGGTGCGCGCACCGTGCAGCGGTCGCAGTGGACGGGCAGGGCCCGGGCCTAGGGCGTCCCGGCGAAGGCCCGCCCCGCGAAGGTGCGACGGTAGGCGAGTGGTGAGACGCCGATGGCCGAGTGCAGGTGCTGACGCAGCGACACCGCGTTGGCGAAGCCGACCCGGCCGGCGATCTGGTCGACCGTCAGGTCGGTGGCTTCGAGCAGGTGACGGGCCAGGGCGAGGCGCTGCTGGGTGAGCCAGCGGCCGGGGCTCTGGCCCGTCTCGTCGTGGAAGCGGCGGGCGAAGGTGCGGGTGCTCATGGCGGCGTGCCCGGCCAGTTCGGCGAGGGTCAGCGGCAGGTGCAGCCGGGCCAGCGCCCACTCGCGGGTGGCGGCGGTGCCGGTGGCGCCGGCCGCCGGGACGGGCTGCTCGATGTACTGGGCCTGGCCGCCGTCGCGCCACGGCGGGACGACGGCCAGCCGGGCGGCGTGGTTGGCGAGGGCCGCGCCGTGGTCGTTGCGGAGCACGTGCAGGCACAGGTCGACGCCGGAGGCGGCGCCGGCCGAGGTGAGGACGTCGCCGTCGTCGACGAACAGCACGTCCGGGTCGAGCCGCACCTTGGGGAAGAGCTCGCGGAACCGGTCGGCGAGCGCCCAGTGGGTGGTGGCTGGCCGGCCGTCGAGCAGGCCGGCGGCGGCGAGTACGAAGGCGCCGGTGCAGATCGAGATCAGCCGGGTGCCGGGCCGGATCAGCGCCAGCGCCCCGGCCACGGCGGGGTCGAGTTCGCCGGTGGCGCGGGCGAGGTCGAAGGGCGGGATGACCACGCTGTCGGCCGTGCGGAGGATCTCCGGGCCGTGCGCGACGGTGATGGTGAAGTCGGCGTCCGAGCGCACCGGTTGGCCGTCAACGGTGCAGGTGGCCAGCTCGTAGCTGTCCCCGGCGGCGGCGAACACCCGCCGGGGGATGCCGAGTTCGAAGGGGTACACGCCCTCCAGGGCGAGCACCGCGATCCGGTGCGGCGACGTCTTCGCGGGCTTGGGCACGCTTCCACCCTCCTGGCAGGATCCCATCGGACAGTGACCATCATGCCACTGCCGCGGGCGCCCCGGGCGGGCCAGGCTGGAGACATGACGACGAACACGATGCGAGCGATCAGCCAGCACGCCCTGGGCGGCCCCGAAGTCCTCACGGTGGTGGAACTCCCGCGCCCGGAGCCCGGGTTGAGCGAGATCCTGGTGAAGGTCCGGGCGGCCGGCCTGAACCCGACGGACTGGAAGCACCGGGCCGGCGGCCTGTTCCTTGGCGAGCCCCCGTTCGTGCTCGGCTGGGACGTGGCCGGCACCGTGGAGGCGGTCGGCTTCGGCGTCACCCTGTTCAAGCCCGGCGACGAGGTCTTCGGCATGCTGCCCTACCCGCACGGCGCCGGCGCCCACGCCGACTACGTGACCGGCCCCGCCCGGGCGTTCGCGCACCGGCCCGCCGCTATCGACCCCGTCCAGGCCGGCGCGCTGCCGCTGGCCGCGCTGACCGCCTGGCAGGCGCTGGTGGACACCGCGCAGGTGAAGGCCGGCGACCGGGTGCTGGTGCACGCCGCGGCCGGCGGCGTCGGACACCTCGCCGTGCAGATCGCCAAGTCCCGCGGCGCGTACGTGATCGGCACCGCCGGCGCCGCCAAGCACGACTTCCTGCGTGGCATCGGCGTGGACGAGCCGGTCGACTACCGGAGCACCGACTTCGCCGAGGCAGTCCGCGACATCGACGTGGTGCTGGACACCATCGGCGGCGAGTACCAGCTGCGCTCGCTGCGCACCCTGCGCCCGGGCGGCCTGCTGGTGTCGATCCTGCCCGTCCCCTTCGAGGGGCTGGCCGAGGAGGCCGAGCGGCTCGGCGTGCGCACCGCGATGATGCTGGTGGAGGCAGACCACGCCGGCCTGGCCGCGATCGCGGACCTGGCCGAACGTGGCCTGCTGCGCGCCGAGATCGCCGAAACGTTCCCGCTGGAGGAAGCGGCGAAGGCGCACGCGCTGGGCGACACCGGCCGCACCACCGGCAAGCTGGTGCTGGTGAACTGACCGGCCCCCGGGTCAGCGCCGGCCGAGCACCTTCAGAGGCTCGGCCCCCGGGTCAGCGCCGGCCGAGCTCCTGAAGGTGCCGCAGCGCCCGGTCGAGCAGGTCGGCGAGGTCGTCCTGGCCCTGGTGGTCGGCCCAGTACAGCGAGGTCTCGGTGAGCGCGGCGGCGATCGCGGCGGCGGTGATCCGCAGTTCGAGGGTGGGGGCGTCCAGGCCGGCCCGTTCGGTGAGCAGGTCGAGCAGCATCCTGCTCGGCTGACCGGTGCCGTCGAGCATCCGGGTCCGCAGGGCCGGGACGGAGGCGGTCAGCCGCATCCGCTCGTACAGCTCGGCGCGTTCCTGCTCGGCGATCCGGCGGATCAGCCCGACCAGCACCTCCCGGGCGGAGGTGAGGAACGGCTCGTCCGCCGGCCGGGCCCGGATCGCGGCCGCCATCAGCGGGTCGTACTCGTCGCTGAGGACCAGGTCCTCCTTGGTCGGGAAGTACCGGAAGAAGGTGGCCGGGGAGACCTCCGCGGCGGCCGCGATCTGGTCGACGGTGGTGGCCTCCCAGCCCTGCTCCGCGAACAGCCGGAAGGCCTCCCGGCGCAGGGTCTGGCGGGTTTTCAGCTTCTTGCGTTCGCGCAGCGACATCGGGGCTTCGACCAGCTCCTCCAACGAACCGGAGGACGCGTCGGACGGGCGGGGCCGGGCGCTGCGCGGAGTGCTCATGCGGACGATTCTCCGGGATCGCCGACCGCCCCGGCCAGCGGCCGCAGCTCGGCGGTGTCCGTGGCCACGGGGTCGCCGCCGCCCGGCATCCGGGCCGCGACCAGTACGGCGGACAGCGCCGCGAGGATCCCGGCGGCCAGCATCACCAGGCCCATGCCGTGCACGTACGCGCTGTGCGCGGACGCGGCGAGCGCCGGATCGCCCAGCCGCTCGGCGACCGCGTCGGCGGCGATCACCGAACCGCGGACCCGGTGCGCGGCGTCCCCGGGGAGCGGCGGGAGGTGCAGCGCCGAGCGGTAGCCCGCCGCCAGCAGGCTGCCGAACACGGCGACGCCGACCGCGCCGCCGACCTGGCGGAGCGTCTGCACCAGGCCGGAGCCGACCCCGGCCTTGGCGGGCGGCAGCAGGAGCATCGCGGAGGCGGTGGCGGTGATCAGCACCAGGCCGAGCCCGGCGCCGAACAGCGGCAGCCACAGCGCCGTCCACCCGTAGCCGTCGCCCGGCGCGGTGCGGCTGCCGAGCAGCAGGGCGAGGGCGGTCAGCGCCAGCCCGGCCGCGATCACGCCGCGCGGGGCGAAGCGGCGCACCAGGCGTTCGCCGAGCCGGGCGGCGACCAGCAGGCCGCCCATCATCGGCATCAGCCGCAGGCCGCTGCCGAGCGCGTCGGTGCCCAGCACGCTCTGGAAGTAGGCGGGCAGCACGAAGAACCCGCCGAACAGCGCGACCGAGACCAGGGTGACGGCGATCGCGCACCAGCGGAACACCGGCTCGGCGAGCAGCCGCAGGTCGAGCATCGGGTGGTCCTGCTGCTTGCTGCGCAGCACCAGCGCGGTCAGCGCGCCGGCCGCGCCGAGCAGCGCGGTGAGCACCAGGGCGTCGCCCCAGCCGCGTTCGGCGCCCTCGATGATGCCCCAGGTGAGCGCGGCCAGGCCGCCCGCCGCGAGGCCCGCGGAGCGCAGGTCGATCCGGGGTGCGGCCGGGTCGGCGGACTCGGGGAGCAGCAGCAGGCAGGCCAGCACGCCGAGCACCACCAGCGGCACGTTGATCAGGAAGATCGAGCCCCACCAGTAGCCGCGCAGCAGCAGCCCGCCGATGATCGGCCCGAGCGGCACGCCGATCGCGGTCATGGTGGTCAGCAGCGCGGTGGCGCGGCGCTGTTCGGCGGGTGGGAAGACGGCGGGGATCACCGCCATCGACATCGGCATCACGAACGCGGCGGCCAGGCCCATCGCGGCGCGGGCCGCGATCAGCGTGGCGGGCCCGCCGGCCAGGGTGCCGATCACGGAGGCCGCGCCGAACAGCGCGAGGCCGGTCACCAGGGTGCGGCGGCGGCCGAACCGGTCGCCGAGCAGGCCGGCCGGGAGCAGGGCGGCGGCGAACACCACCGTGTAGGCGTCGACGATCCACTGCTGCTGCCCGGTGCCGGCGTCCAGCTGCCGGGCCAGGTCGGGCAGGGCGACGTTCAGCACGGTGGTGTCGAAGCCGATGACGAGCACGCTGAGTGCGACCGCGGTCAGTGCGATCCAGCGACGGGGGTGCGGAGCAGGCATGACGGATCTCCATCTGATGGCATCTCTCAAATGAGAGTAGCTCTCAAAAGATGCCGAGTGTCAACCGAAGCCCACGCTGCGGGATTCCCACTTCTGGAATTGACGCGCTGTTGATCCCCCGTTCGCCCGCGCTGCGTGCCGAACGTGTCACTGTAGGTGGGGAGTTCTCTGACGACTCGTCAGATGGCCTGTCGGGCGGTGGGAGGTTTGCCAATGGAGTACGGAGCGACCGGGTTCTGGAGCGGCGTGGTCGGTGTGCTGGCCGCGCTGGCCGTCATAGCCGGATACTTGATCGGCGGAGCCCGCCTGGTCTGGGTGGTCTCGGCGGTCGAGGTGCTGGCCGTGATGGCCTGGGTCGCGTACCGCTTCCGCGGCCGGGCCCACCAGCGGACGGCAGGCGAAGGGCCCGACGCGGCGCACTGCGAGCGCTGCCGTCGGGCCCGGGAGCGGCTGGAGGCGAGGGTGGCCCAGCCGGTGCGGTACTGACGTGCTGTGGGGGGATCGTTTCTGCCGGGATCAGCCGGCGGCGGTGTACGCCACCAGCGAGACCCCCACGTACTGCACGATGAACGCGCCGAGGGTGAAGGCGTGGAACACCTCGTGGAAGCCGAACCAGCGCGGTGACGGGTTCGGGCGCTTGAGGCCGTAGATCACCCCGCCGATGGTGTAGAGCGCGCCGCCGACCACGATCAGGGTCAGGACGGCCGCGCCGCCCTTGTGCAGGAAGTCCGGCAGGAAGAACACCGCCGCCCAGCCGAGCGCCACGTAGCACGGGGTGTACAGCCAGCGCGGGGCGCCGACCCAGAACACCCGGAACGCTATTCCCGCCAGCGCGCCGCCCCACACCAGCCACAGCAGCACCTGCTGCCGCGCGCCGTCCAGCAGCAGCATGGTGAACGGGGTGTACGTCCCGGCGATGATCAGAAAGATGTTGGCGTGGTCCAGCCGGCGCAGCACCGCCTCGCCGCGCGGTCCCCAGGTGAAGCGGTGGTACACCGCGCTCACCCCGAACAGCAGCCAGGCACTCACCGAGTAGACGGCGCAGGCGATCCGCGCCGCCGTCGACCCGGCCAGGCAGATCAACACGATTCCGGCGGCCAGCGAGGCCGGGAACATGCCGGCGTGCAGCCAGCCGCGCCACTTGGGCTTTGCGAGATCGAGGGCTTCCGCGGTCATGGACAGCATCTTACGGAACCGTAGGTTACCGGCGCGTAGGAAAGTGGCGATCCTCACTTTTAGACGTTCTGGAGTGTTCGGAGGATGTCATCGAGGGTCGAACGGGCCCCTCGGAGGGCGATCCGGGGCCACCGATTCAGACACTATGTAGTAAAGATCTCGTCAATGACGCCATTTCGACAAAGGAGGGGCGGGTCGGCGGGTCTACCGTGTAAGGACCCTCAACCCCCGCGACGCCGTCTCCTGGCCGAGATGGTGTGAAACGGAGCGATCGTGTCGCCTCAGATCTCTGCGCTCACCGAGTCCGCGCCCACCCGCCACCAGCGCCTGGTGGCATGGGTCAACGAGATTGCCGAGCTCACCCAGCCCGACCGCGTGGTGTGGTGCGACGGCTCCGAGGAGGAGTACCACCGCCTCGCCGAGCAGCTCGTCGCCCAGGGCACCTTCACCAAGCTCGACGAGACCAAGCGCCCCAACTCCTACTACGCGGCCTCCGACCCGTCCGACGTCGCCCGCGTCGAGGACCGCACCTTCATCTGCTCGGAGAAGGAAGAGGACGCCGGCCCGACCAACCACTGGAAGGCCCCCGCCGAGATGCGGGAGGTCTTCTCGGGTGAGAACGGCCTGTTCCGCGGCGCGATGAAGGGCCGCACCATGTACGTGGTGCCGTTCTCCATGGGCCCCGTCGGCTCCCCGCTGGCCGCGTACGGCGTCGAGATCACCGACTCCGCCTACGTCGCCGTCTCGATGCGCGTGATGACCCGCATGGGCCAGGCCGTGCTCGACCAGCTCGGCGAGGACGGCGAGTTCGTCAAGGCCGTGCACACCGTCGGCGCCCCGCTCGCCGAGGGCGAGGCGGACGTCGCCTGGCCGTGCAACACCACCAAGTACATCTCGCACTTCCCGGAGACCAAGGAGATCTGGTCCTTCGGCTCCGGCTACGGCGGCAACGCCCTGCTCGGCAAGAAGTGCTACGCGCTGCGCATCGCCTCCACCATGGCCCGCGACGAGGGCTGGCTGGCCGAGCACATGCTCGTCCTCAAGCTCACCCCGCCGTCCGGCGAGGCGAAGTACGTCACCGCCGCGTTCCCGTCCGCCTGCGGCAAGACCAACCTCGCCATGCTCCAGCCCACCATCCCGGGCTGGAAGGTCGAGACCATCGGCGACGACATCGCCTGGATGCGCTTCGGCGCCGACGGCCGGCTCTACGCCATCAACCCCGAGGCCGGCTTCTTCGGCGTCGCCCCCGGCACCGGCGAGGACACCAACGCCAACGCCATCAAGACCCTCTGGGGCAACACCGTCTTCACCAACGTCGCCCTCACCGACGACGGCGACGTGTGGTGGGAGGGCCTCACCAAGGACGCCCCCGCCCACCTCACCGACTGGCGCGGCAACGACTGGACCCCCGAGTCCGAGACCCCCGCCGCCCACCCGAACTCCCGGTTCGCCGTCCCGGCCGCGCAGTGCCCGACCATCGCCCCCGAGTGGGAGGACCCGGCCGGCGTCCCGATCTCGGCGATCCTGTTCGGCGGCCGCCGCGCCACCGCCGTCCCGCTGGTCACCGAGTCCTTCGACTGGCAGCACGGCGTCTTCCTCGGCGCCAACATCGCCTCCGAGAAGACGGCTGCCGCCGAGGGCACCGTCGGCGAGCTGCGCCGCGACCCGTTCGCGATGCTGCCGTTCTGCGGCTACAACATGGGCGACTACTTCGCGCACTGGCTGAAGGTCGGCGCCGAGGCCGACGCCACCAAGCTGCCGAAGATCTACTACGTCAACTGGTTCCGCAAGAACGCCGAAGGCAAGTTCGTGTGGCCCGGCTACGGCGAGAACAGCCGCGTCCTGAAGTGGATCGTCGAGCGTCTCGAAGGCACCGCGGAGGGCGTCGAGACCCCGATCGGCGTGCTGCCGACGGTCGAGAGCTTCGACCTCGACGGGCTGGAGATCCCGGCCGCCGACCAGGAGCTGCTGTTCTCGGTCGACAACGAGATCTGGAAGCAGGAGGCCGCGCTGGTCCCGGCCCACCTGGAGATGTTCGGCGAGCACACGCCGAAGGCGCTGTGGGACGAGTACCAGGCCCTGGTCAAGCGTCTGGGCGAGTGACGCCGCGCTAGCACCGAGCGCTTCAGCAAGGTCCGGACGAGGACGGGACTTCCGTCTTCGGCCGGACCTTGCTGTTCGTGGTCTCCCGCTTCAGGGCTGCACGTAGCCCGACAGGAAGTCGCCGATGCGGGTGACCGCGTCCGTGATGTCCGCCGGATGGGGGAGGGTGACCAGGCGGAAGTGGTCGGGGTCGGGCCAGTTGAAGCCGGTGCCCTGGACGATCAGGATCCGCTCCGCGCGCAGCAGGTCGAGGACCATCTGCGCGTCGTCCTTGATCTTGTACACCTGCGGGTCGAGCCGCGGGAACGCGTACAGCGCGCCCTTCGGCTTCACGCAGGAGACGCCGGGGATCTCGTTGAGCAGCCGGTACGCCGCGTCGCGCGAGGCGAGCAGCCGGCCGCCGGGCAGGATCAGCTCGCGGATGGACTGGCGTCCGCCGAGGGCCGCGGCGACGGCGTGCTGGGCGGGCATGTTGGCGCACAGGCGCATCGAGGCGAGCACGTTGAGGCCCTCGATGTAGGAACGGGCGCGCTGCCGGTCGCCGGAGAGCACCATCCAGCCGCTGCGGAAGCCGGCCACCCGGTAGGACTTGGACATGCCGTTGAAGGTGACGCAGAACAGGTCCGGGGCGAGGGTGGCGAGCGGGACGTGCTCCACGCCGTCGTAGAGGATCTTGTCGTAGATCTCGTCCGCGTACACCACCAGCCGGTGCTGCCGGGCGAGTTCGACGATCCCTTCCAGCAGCTCGCGCGGGTAGACCGCGCCGGTGGGGTTGTTGGGGTTGATCACGACGATCGCCCGGGTGCGGTCGGTGATCTTCGCGGCGATGTCGGCCAGGTCGGGGTACCACTCGGCCTGTTCGTCGCACCGGTAGTGGACGGCGGTGCCCCCGGCCAGCGAGACCGAGGCCGTCCACAGCGGGTAGTCGGGGGCGGGGACGAGAACCTCGTCGCCGTCGTCGAGCAGGGCGGTCATGGCGAGCTGGATCAGCTCGGAGACGCCGTTGCCCAGGTAGACGTCCTCGACGGACAGGCCGTGCAGGCCGCGGTCCTCGTAGTGCATGACCACGGCGCGGCGGGCCGACAGCAGGCCCTTGGAGTCGCCGTAGCCGTGCGCGGAGGACAGGTTGCGGAGGATGTCCTGGAGGATCTCGGGCGGGGCTTCGAAGCCGAACGCGGCCGGGTTGCCGGTGTTGAGCTTGAGGATGCGGTGGCCCTGCTCCTCCAGCCGCATCGCCTCGTCGAGCACCGGGCCGCGAATGTCGTAGCAGACATTGGCGAGTTTGCTGGACTGGATGACCTGCATGCCCGCTTACTTTACGGGCGCGCCGGGCCCATCCCCGCGTGGTGTTCGCCACCTGGACACGGACGGGCGAACGGTGGTGCGGCGGTAGGGTCACGGCGGGCCGTCAGGGGAGGCGTCGGATGCTGACAGCGCTGGGAGCGGTGCTGGGTCTGCTGGTGGGGGTGCCGCTGCGGTCGGCGGTGGTCCGGTACGCGGTGCCGGGCGGCGAGCCGTGGCGGGCCTGCGCGGTGACGCCGCTGGGCCGTTGCGTGCGCTGCGGCGAGCGGGCCGGACCGCCGCCGCTGGCCGTGGAGTTGACGGCCGGGGCGGTCGGCGCCGCGCTGGCCGCGTACCTGCCGGGACGGTGGCTGCCGCTGCTGGTGTGGGTGGCGCTGTTCGGTGTGGCGCTGGGGTTCGTGGACGCCGCGGTGAAGCGGCTGCCGGACGCCCTGACCCTGCCGCTGCTGGCGGGCACGGCCCTGCTGGTCCCGCTCGCCGACCACCGCCCGCAGGTGTGGCTGCGCTGCGCGCTCGCGGCGGGCGCCCTCGGGGGCCTGTTCCTGCTGCTGGCGCTGTTCGCGCCGATGGGCCTGGGCGACGTCAAACTCGCGCCCTCGCTCGGCGCGGTGCTCGGACTGGCCGGCTGGCGGGCGTTCTACGCCGGTCTCCTTTACATGTGGGTGATCGCCGCGCTGTGGGCGGTCGCCCTGCTGGTGCTGCGCCGGGCCGGCCGCCGCACCGAACTGGCCTTCGGCCCGGCGATGCTGCTGGGCACCCTGGTGGCCGTGGTGGTCACCACCCGCTGACATGGGCGGGGCCCGTCGTACCCCCAGTGGTACGACGGGCCCCTGGTGTGCACCTGCCCCACCCTCAAGGAGCGGTGCACCGGCGGAGAGTCACGGCATGCTGCGGACGAAGGCGCCGACGTTGGTGGAGAAGTCGTTGCCGTTGTTGGCGTCCCAGTTGGTGGACCAGGTCATCGCACCGCGAATGGTCGGCCACTTGGCCGGCGGGACGAAGCTGCCGCAGTGGTTGCCGGTGGCCAGGCAGTCCAGCGCGTTGTTGACCACGGTGGAGTTGACGTAGCCGCCGCCCGCCGCCCTGCTGGAGGCCGGGACGCCGATGCCGACCTGGTCGGGCCGCAGACCGCCCTGGATGTGGGTGCAGACCTGCGCGGTGATGAAGTCGACGGTGCCCTGGGTGTAGACCTTGCCGTCGCAGCCGTTCATGCCACCGGAGTTGTAGAACTGGGTGTTGACGACGGTCAGGATGTCCTTGGTGGCCAGCGCCAGCTGGAAGTACGCACCGGCGGTGGAGTACATCCCGATGGTCTCGGGGGCCATGGTCAGCACGAAGCCGGAGCCGACCCTGGCCTGCAGGGTGTGCAGCGCCTGCGCCAGGTAGGTGGCGTTGACGCCGTTCTCCAGATCGACGTCGATGCCGTCGAAGCCGTACTGCTGGATCAGCTGGTGGGCCGAGTCGGAGAACGCGGTCGCGGCGGCCGAACTGCCCACCGAGATCGCGCCGTTCTGGCCGCCGACGGAGAGCACGACCTTCTTGCCGGCCGCGTGCTTGGCGGCGATGTCGGCCTTGAAGTCGGCGTCGGTGTAGCCGCCGAGCTTGGTGGCCAGCGCCGGGTCCAGGGTGAAGGAGATCGCGCCCTGGGTGGTGGTCGCGTCGGCGAAGGAGACCGCGATGATGTCGTACGCGGACTGCACGTCACGCAGCTTCTGCACGGTCGAGCCGTTGTCGAAGTTCTGCCAGTAGCCGGTCAGCAGGTGCTTGGGCAGGCCGGTGTTCGGCGGCGGGGTGGTCGCCGAGCCGGACGGGCCGGGCGAGCTGGACGCCGACGGCGAGGCGCTCCGCGAGGGCGAGGCCGAGGCGGAGGGCGAGGCGCTCTGCGAGGCGGAGGCGGAGGTGGACGGCTTCGGGGAGACCGAGCTGGCGGACGGCGACGGGGAGGCGGTGCCGCCCGGGCCGATCAGCTGGATGTCGTCCGCGTAGTAGGTGGGCTGGCCGTACCAGCCGTGGATGTACAGCGTGACGCTGGTGGTGTTGGCGCCGGTGGTGAAGCCGGTGTTCAGCTGGTTCCAGCTGCTCTGCGCCGACCAGGTGGACGGGTCGGTGCCGCCGGTGCCGCGGGCGCCCAGGTAGACGTACGAGCCCTGGACCCAAGCGTTCAGCGAGTAGGCGGTGTTGGGGAGCACCGAGACGGTCTGGGTGCACTCCGCGGTGTCGCCGGCGCCCGGGGTGGCGGCCAGCGCGCCGGTGCCGGAGTGGACCGGGGTGGAGACCGCGGTGGCGTTGCCGGTGCAGGTCCAGCCGGACAGGCCGGAGTCGAAGCCGCCGTTGGTCACCAGGTTGCCGACCGCGGCGTTCGCGCCGCCGGCCGACAGGGCCAGGCCGGTGCCGGCCAGGGCCAGCGCGGTCGCGGTGGCCAGCACCGCCGGGAAGGTGTTGCGGCGCCGGTGGGACGGCTGCTGCAGGGTACGGGCCATGACAGGCTCCAGTGCAGGAGAGGGGGTGGGGGAGTGGGGGGAGAGCAGACGTGGCGGGGGAAGGGAGAGCCGCCGCGGTGGGGGGCGCGGCGGCTCCGCTGTGGGGGTGGGTCCGCTGTGGTGCTGACCACACGCTGGACTAGACCAATGGCAAGCGTCAAGACCCGGAATCCGGTTTAGGGACCGTTTAAGGATTCGGAGACCGTTCCGTATCCGGCCCCGGACGCGCACTGTGACAAGACCGGTACCTGCGGTTTTACGTCCGTAATGCCTGGCGGAGTAGGCTGCCGCAGGGATTTCGCACCCGGAGCAATCAGCACGGAGGGGCCGTTCACGATGGGTCTGCGCGATGTGGTCGAGCGCACGCCGGGGCTGCGTACCCTGCTGGACCGGGCCTACCGGCTGTACGGCCGCCGGGTCGAGGTGCACCTGGCCAACACCCCGCACCACATCGGCGTGATCCTGGACGGCAACCGGCGCTGGGCCAAGGCCACCGGCGGCACCACCGCCTACGGCCACCAGCGCGGCGCCGACAAGATCAGCGAGTTCCTGGGCTGGTGCGAGGAGACCGACGTCCGGGTGGTCACCCTGTGGATGCTCTCCACCGACAACCTGGCCCGCCCCGCCGAGGAACTCGTCCCGCTGCTCGGCATCATCGAGGACGCCGTCCAGGGCCTGGTCGACGCCGGCCGCTGGAAGGTCCACCCGGTCGGCGCGCTCGACCTGCTGCCCGCCCCCACCGCCGAGGTGCTCAAGCGCGCCGAGCAGCAGACCGCGCACATCGACGGACTGACCGTCAACGTCGCCATCGGCTACGGCGGCCGGCAGGAAATCGCCGACGCCGTCCGCTCGCTGCTCCAGGAGCACGCCGGCCGCGGCACCTCGATCGAGGAACTGGCCGAAATCCTCGACGTCGAGCACATCGCCGAGCACCTCTACACCAAGGGCCAGCCCGACCCCGACCTGGTGATCCGCACCTCCGGCGAACAGCGGCTGTCCGGCTTCCTGCTCTGGCAGTCCGCGCACAGCGAGTTCTACTTCTGCGAGGCCTACTGGCCGGCCTTCCGCAAGGTCGACTTCCTGCGGGCGCTGCGCGACTACCAACTGCGCAACCGGCGGATGGGGCGCTGACGCCCTGCCAGTTCGCCCGGGCGGCCGGTCGGTTCCTCATACCCGTGCCGCCCTGCGGGGCGGTGCTCATCTGTTGTGCGAGGCGTTGACGGCCGGTCGGTTCCCATACCCGGCCGCCCTGCGGGAAAACGTTCACCCGTTGTGATCCCGCCGTTCGTCCAGGCGCGAATGCGGGCCTCCTCGCCTGGGAAGACTCCCCTCAGACCGTCCCCCCGGCCAGCGGGGCCGCGGGGACCGGTGGGCCGCGGGTGACGTCGGGTCACCCGCTCTGGAGGGCTAGTGGTCAGTACCAAGAGCCGCCGGACACCAGACCGGCGCACGTACGTCCTCGACACCAGCGTGCTCCTGGCCGACCCTCTCGCCATGACGCGCTTCGAGGAGCACGAGGTGGTCCTCCCGGTGGTCGTGGTGACCGAGTTGGAGGCCAAGCGGCACCATCCGGAGCTCGGCTACTTCGCCCGCCAGGCGCTGCGCCTGCTGGACGACTACCGGATCCGCCACGGCCGGCTCGACGAGCCGATCCCGGTGGGCGAGTTGGGCGGCACCATCCGGGTCGAGCTGAACCACTCCGACCTGTCGATCCTGCCGGCCGGCTACCGGGCCGGCGGCGGCGAGGCGGACACCCGGATCCTCGCGGTCGCCCGCAACCTGCAGGCCGAGGGCTACGACGTCACCGTGGTCTCCAAGGACCTGCCGCTGCGGATCAAGGCGAGCTCGGTCGGGCTGCTGGCCGAGGAGTACCGGGCCGAGCTGGCGATCACCTCCGGCTGGACGGGCATGACCGAACTGCACGTCCCCGCCGACCAGGTGGACGAGTTGTTCGCCGGCCAGGAGCACGCCCTCTCCGTCGAGGGCGCCGAGCAACTCCCGGTCCACACCGGCCTGGTGCTGCACTCCGAGCGCGGCCGCGCGCTGGGCCGGGTGGCCCCCGACGGCCGGGTGCGGCTGGTCCGCGGCGACCGCGAGGCGTTCGGCCTGCGTGGCCGCAGCGCCGAGCAGCGGATCGCCCTCGACCTGCTGCTCGACCCGGAGATCGGGATCATCTCGATGGGCGGCCGGGCCGGCACCGGCAAGTCCGCGCTCGCCCTGTGCGCCGGCCTGGAGGCCGTCCTGGAGCGCCGCCAGCACCGCAAGGTGATGGTGTTCCGCCCGCTGTACGCGGTCGGCGGCCAGGAACTCGGCTACCTGCCCGGCAGCGAGGCCGAGAAGATGGGCCCCTGGGCGCAGGCGGTGTTCGACACCCTCTCCGCCGTCACCACCCAGGACGTGATCGAAGAGGTCATCTCCCGCGGCATGTTGGAGGTGCTGCCGCTCACCCACATCCGCGGGCGCTCGCTGCACGACGCCTTCGTGATCGTGGACGAGGCGCAGTCCCTGGAGCGGAACGTGCTGCTCACGGTGCTCTCCCGGATCGGCCAGAACTCCCGCGTGGTGCTCACCCATGACGTCGCCCAGCGGGACAACCTGCGGGTCGGTCGGTACGACGGAGTGGTCGCGGTGGTGGAGAAGTTGAAGGGCCATCCGCTGTTCGCCCATGTCACGCTCACGCGTTCGGAGCGTTCGCCGATCGCCGCACTGGTGACCGAGATGCTGGAGGACATCCAGCCGTAGGCATAACCGGACACACCGGGGCAAAGGGGTCTGACGCTTACCGTCAGGCCCCTTCGCTGTCAGCCCTGTTGACGCCCCCTCGATCGTTCGTCCGCCAAACGCCCAGGTGGCGAAGTTTGTGAGATCCGCCACGGCACAGGGAATTGCGTAGACACCGTCGCGTGCGGCATGGTGAGGGTTCTGTCAGGCCCCGCGTACGGCCCTTCCTCGCCCGGCAACTTCGGTCGGCGGGCGGAAAACTGAACACCGTAAGGCCGTACGCCGCTCGATTCCACCGCCGCTCCGGGCTCGCCCGGGGGGACGGCCGAGCCAGCGCCTCCCGTGACCAGAGCTCGACGGAGGCCAGTGACCAGGGGCATGTTGCGCCCGGAGGTCACACGCCGGGCGACGCTGGAAGGAAACCATGTGACTCGGATCTCGGTCCGGGGAGTCGCTGTCGCCTCCGCCACCGCGGTGACCGCCGTCGGTGCTGTCGTAGGTGCGGCCTCTGGCAGTGAGGGCAAGACCGTCCAGACGGTCGACGTCGCGAGCGCCACCCTGCTCGCCGACGCGCCCACCGGTGCACAGGCCCAGAACGTCAGCGACGGCATCAGCCGCCAGGCCAACGCCCAGCAGGTCTCCGCCGACGCCGCCGCCAAGAAGGCCGCGGAAGAGGCCGCCCGGCAGAAGGCCGCCGCCGACGCCCAGGCGAAGGCCGACGCGGAGAAGGCCGCCAAGGCGGCCGAGGAGAAGCGGGCGAAGGAGGAGGCCAACCGCGCCTCCGCCCGCAGCGCACTCGCCACCGTCAGCCCCGGCTCGGTCCAGGACATGGCGCTGCAGATCGTCGGCGACGCCAACCAGTTCCAGTGCTTCAGCCAGATCGTCAAGCGCGAGAGCGGCTGGGACTACACCGCCACCAACGCCTCCTCCGGTGCCTACGGCCTGGTCCAGGCGCTGCCGGGCTCCAAGATGGCCTCGGCCGGCGCGGACTGGCGCACCAACCCCGCCACCCAGATCAAGTGGGGCCTCAACTACATGAACAGCCGCTACGGCAGCCCCTGTGGCGCCTGGTCGTTCTGGCAGTCGCACCACTGGTACTAGGCCGACAGCCCGGTACCGGCTCGAAGTCGTACCGAAGGGCCCCGTTTCTCGCACGGCCGAGAACGGGGCCCTTCGTGCTGCCGCGAGACAGCGGCCTCTGGCGGGCCGTGCCGCCCGGGCGGCGCTGACCAGTGCGCTGCGGGCGGCGACGGCTCGGTGCGGACGCGGGGGAGCGGAGCGGGTCCTGGTTCCACCACTCCCGACCGGTCCGCCGACAGAAGGTCCGTTGAGGCCCCTTCCCACCTTCGGCCGGACGAAACGGGCAGATTGGTGATGATTTGCCCGGAACCTCCTGGAACCGGTCGTGTTACCCCCGAGACCCGGGGCCCCGCCGACCGGTAGCGTTTCTCGCCGACGGCCGCGCGACCCGCGGCCGCGCAGCAGACGAACGCGGGGGAGACCGGGGCAGTGACGGAAGAGACGAACGGCGGCCGCTGGCGCGGCGTCGCCAAAATAGGGGCACTGGCGGCCGGCCTGTTCGCGGCCGCCGAACGCCGCCGCCGTGCGGCCATCACCGCCGAGGCGCAGGCCCTCGCCACCGAGCAGGCCGTCGAACTCGCCGCCGAGCGGGCCGCCCGCCGCACCGTCGAGCAGAGCGCCCGCCAACTCGCCGAGCACGACGCCGCATCGGCCGACAGCCGGGCCCTTGCCGTCGCATCCCCGGAACCGGCGGCCGACCCGACCGTCCCCGCCCCGCGCAGCGCCGAACACCAGGTCGGCGCGCCCCCGCTCGGCCGGCCCGCCACCCCGGCGGACGCGGTGCCGTGGACGCTGCGGGTCGCCGCCGAGTCCACCTGGCGGCTGCTGCTGATCGGCGTCGCCCTCTACGTGGTCTTCCGGGTCATCGACACGCTGCGGCTGGTCGCCTTCTCGGCCCTCGCCGCGGTGCTGATCGCCGCGCTGCTGGAGCCCACCGTCTCCTGGCTGCGCCGGCACGGCGTCCCGCGCTCGGTGGCCGCGGCCGGTACCTTCCTGTCCGGTCTGGCGGGCATCGGCCTGGTCGGCTGGTTCGTGTTCTGGCAGGTGTCCACCAACCTCGACCGGGTCACCGTCAAGGCGCAGGACGGTGTCCGGCAGCTGCGGGACTGGCTGCTCAACGGCCCGTTCCACCTGACCCAGGACCAGCTGGACAACTTCACCAACCAGATCACCACGTCCATCGGCAAGAACTCCGACCAGCTGACCTCGGCCGGTTTCACCGGCGTCAGCATCGCCGTCGAACTGCTCACCGGCATCGCGCTGGCCGCCTTCACCGTCTTCTTCCTGCTCTACGACGGCGCCCGGATCTGGACCTGGACCCTGCGCGGCCTGCCCCGCCACTCCCGCTACGCGATGGCCGGCGCCGGACCCAAGGCCTGGGCCACGCTGACCGCGTACGTCCGCGGCACCGTCACCGTCGCCTTCATCGACGCGCTGTGCATCGGGATCGGGCTCCAGTTGCTCGGGGTGCCGATGGCGATGCCGCTCGCGGTGATCATCTTCCTGGGCGCGTTCGTGCCGCTGGTCGGCGCGCTGGTCACCGGCACCATCGCGGTGCTGATCGCGCTGGTCACCGTCGGACCGTTCAAGGCGCTGATGGCGCTGGTCGTGCTGGTCGCCGTCCAGCAGCTGGAGGGCCACATCCTGCAGCCGCTGATCCTCGGCCGGGCCGTGCGGGTCCACCCGCTGGCCGTGGTGCTCGGCGTCGCCGCTGGCTCGATCGTCGGCGGCATCGCCGGTGCGATCGTGGCGGTTCCGCTGATCGCGGTGACCAACACCGTCACCGGGCACCTGCGGCAGCGCAACGCGGCCGGGCAGGAGGTCTTCCAGGCGATAGCGGCGGCCCGCAAGCAGTAGCGGGCATGCGGAAAGGTCCGCCCGGGGAGGGGATTTCCTCCGCGGACGGACCTTTCCGTTGTTCGTTGCGCGTTGTTACGCCAGCTGCGCTTCGGCGTCCAGCACCGAGGCGACGGCCTGGACGGTGGCGGCGACTTTCACGGAGGCCTGGATGACCTCGCGCTCGACGCCGGCCTTGCGCAGCACGCCCTCGTGCGAGTCGAGGCACTGGCCGCAGCCGTTGATCGCGGAGACCGCGAAGCACCACAGCTCGAAGTCGACCTTGTCGACGCCGGGGTTGCCGATGATGTTCATCCGCAGACCGGCCCGCATCGTCCCGTACTCCTTGTCGGAGAGCAGGTGCAGCGTCCGGTAGTAGACGTTGTTCATCGCCATGATCGCGGCGGCACCCTTGGCGGCCTGGTAGGCCTCGGGCGACAGGTGCGACTTGGCCTCCGGCTCCAGCTCGCGCAGCACGGCCGGCGAACCGGTCGCCATCGCGCAGGCCAGCACGGTGCCCCAGAGCTGCTGCTCCGGCAGGTCCGAGTTGCCGATGACCGAACCCAGGTTGAGCTTCAGATCCTTGGCGTAGTCCGGCAGGGCTGCCTTGAGTTCGTCGAGAGCCATCGGGGTCAGCCGGCCAGCAGGGCCTGGGCGTCGAGGGTGTCCTCGCCCTTGTTCCAGTTGCACGGGCACAGCTCGTCGGTCTGCAGGGCGTCCAGCACCCGCAGGACCTCCTTGGGGTTACGGCCGACGGAGCCGGCGGTCACCATGACGAACTGGATCTCGTTGTTCGGGTCCACGATGAACACCGCGCGCTGGGCGGTGCCGTCCGCGCCCTCGACGCCGCAGGCGCGCATCAGGTCGTGCTTGACGTCGGCCAGCATCGGGAAGGGCAGGTCGCGCAGGTCCTTGTGGTCCTTGCGCCAGGCGTGGTGGACGTACTCCGAGTCACCGGACACGCCGAGGACCTGGGCGTCACGGTCGGCGAACTCCTCGTTCAGCTTGCCGAACGCGGCGATCTCGGTCGGGCAGACGAAGGTGAAGTCCATCGGCCAGAAGAACACGACCTTCCACTTGCCCTCGTAGGACTTGTGGTTGATCTCGGCGAAGGCGTTCGCGGCGTCGAGGTCCACGCAGGCGTTGAGTTCGAACTCGGGGAACTTGTCACCGATCGTCAGCACGTCGCTTCTCCAGGGGTTGAGATGAGGGTTGTCCGAATTGCGGACTTGTCCAGCGTCGCACAAGGGCTACTGATCAGTGAAATCGGATCTGCTGCTTTGCCTGATAGGCAATTCCGATCAGTGAGGCACACTGGTGGCAGCATCGGACCCACGCAGGAAGCGCAGTCGTGAAGCACCCTACGCAACGCACCCCCACCATCTCCCAGCTGCGGGCCTTCGCCGCCGTCGCCGAACACCTGCACTTCCGGGAGGCCGCCGCCGCGATCGGCACCAGCCAGCCCGCACTGTCCGGCGCCGTCGCCGCACTGGAGGAGACCCTCGGCGCACAACTGGTCGAACGCACCACCCGGCGCGTCATGATCACCCCGCTCGGGGAACGGGTCGCCGTCCACGCCCGGCAGGTGCTGTCCGCGTTGCACGCCCTCACCGAGGAGGTCGAGGCCGCCCGCCGGCCGTTCACCGGGCCGCTGCACCTCGGTGTGATCCCCACCGTCGCGCCCTACCTGCTGCCGACCGTGCTGCGACTCGTCCGCGACGCCTACCCCGACCTCGAACTGCACGTCCACGAGGAACGCACCCCCTCCCTGCTGGACGGCCTCGCCGCCGGACGCCTCGACCTCCTGCTGCTCGCCCTGCCCGCCGGCGGGAGCGCACCGGTGGCCGAAATCCCGCTGTTCGACGAGGACTTCGTGCTGATCGTGCCGCCCGAACACGAACTCGCCGGGCAGCGCGACGTCCCGCGCGACGTGCTGCTCGACCTCGACGTGCTGCTGCTCGAGGAAGGCCACTGCCTGCGCGACCAGGCCCTCGACATCTGCCGCGAGGTCGGCGCGGACGTGTCCGGCGGGAGCACCCGCGCCGCCGGACTCTCCACCCTCGTCCAGCTGGTGGCCGGCGGCCTCGGCGTCACCCTGCTCCCCGCCACCGCACTCGATGTCGAGACCGGCCGCACCGACCGCCTCGCCAGCGTCCGCTTCGCCTCCCCCACCCCCGGCCGCCGCATCGGCCTCGCCCACCGCCCCGGCTCCGCCCGCACCGCCGAGTACGACCGCTTCGCCGCCGCCCTCCGCGACGCCCTCCGGGACCTGCCGGTGCGCATCGCGCCCTGACGGGGCCCCTGGGCGGGCCGGTGCATGGGCAACCACCAGCCGTGGGCATAACCGAGGTGGTGGGAACGAGGCAGGGGGTGGCCGGGTGTACGTGTCACGGATCAGGATTTCCGGCGTGAAGTGCTTCGACGGGGCGCGCGAGGTGGATCTGACGCTCCCCCCGGGGCCGGGATGGAACGTCGTGGCGGGCCCGAACGGGAGCGGGAAGAGCACCCTGCTGCGAGCTGTCGCGATGGCGCTCGGGGCGCTGCCCGGCGGCCCGGTGGCGCTGTGGGGCGACGGCTGGGTGGAGGCCGAACCCGCGCCCCGCTGGCGGGTCGGTCAGCGGCAGGGCCCGCCGCAGGCACGCTTCGTGGAGCACACCGAGAGCCGTGCCGCCACCCCGCTGGACGCCGAACTGGTGGCCGAGGTGCTGCCCCCTGGCTGGCGGCTCAGCGACCCGGAGCGGCAGTACGTGGCGCACGGCGCGCTGGAGCTGCCGCTGGACGAACTCGGCGACGGCGTCGCGGCGTTGGCCCGCCTGGCCGGCCTCCTCGCGCACACCCCGCACCCCGGCCCGGTGCTGATCGACGACGTGGACCGCCACCTGCACCCGGTGTGGCAGCAACGGATCGGCACCTGGCTGACCGAGCACTTCCCGCGCACCCAGTTCCTGGTCGCCACCCACAGCCCGTACGTCTGCCAGGCCGCCGACCCGGGCGCGCTGATCCGCCTGCCCGGCCCCCACGAGGAGTTCGCGCCGCACCGGCTGGACGAGGACCTGCGCCAGCGGGTGCTGTACGGCAGCGGCGAGGACACCGTCCTGTCGGAGCTGTTCGGACTGCCGAGCGCCTACTCGCCGGCCGCCGAGGCCGAACGCCGACTGCTGGTACGGCTGGAACGCAAGATGTACGCGGGCCGGGCCACCGACGCGGAACTCGCCGAATACCGGGAACTCGGGGCGAAGCTGAACAGCTCGCTGACCGCCCGGGTCGACGAGGTCACCGCGCGGCTGCTCGGCCGGGGCCAGTGATCCCGCTCCAGCGGCCCGCCCTGCAACCGCGGCTGGCCGCCGACCTCGACCGGGCCACCGCCGGGATCCGGGCGGCGGGCCCCAGCACCGCGTCCGGCCGTGCGGCGTGGCGCAAAGCCGTCCGCCCCAAGGCCCAACTACGGCTGATGCTGCGGCAGATGGCACCCGGACTGGAACGCTGCATGTACTGCGGGGACAACCTGGGCACCGACATCGACCACTTCGAGCCGATCGCCCAGGCACCACTGCGCACCTTCGACTGGCAGAACCACCTGCTGGCGTGCGCGCACTGCAACAGCAACCGCAAACGCGACCGCTTCCCGCGCGACCCGGGCACCGGCGAGGCCCTGCTGGTCGACCCGTGCCGCGAGGACCCGGCCGACCACCTGCGGCTCTACCTGGACTCCGGCGCCTACGACCCGCTGACCGCCCGCGGCGAGGCCACCATCGAGGTGTTCGGCCTCAACGAGCGGCCCGAACTGGTGCGCGGCCGACGGCTGATGTTCGCCGTGGTCAAAGCGCTGCTGCTGACCTGGCGGGCCGCCGACCAGGCCGCGGCCGAGG
Source organism: Kitasatospora sp. NPDC059673 (assembly GCF_042734215.1). Classification (NCBI taxonomy): domain Bacteria; kingdom Bacillati; phylum Actinomycetota; class Actinomycetes; order Kitasatosporales; family Streptomycetaceae; genus Kitasatospora; species Kitasatospora sp. NPDC059673. The sequence continues at coordinate 21,014 of NZ_JBHWEN010000029.1, forward strand.
AGTACGTGGCGGCGCTGCGCGAGATCCACCACGCCGACGTGCTGCGCACCGTCCTCGGCCTGCGCCGCAGCCGCCCGCTGGCACTCGCCGTGCTCGGCCCCGACGTCCTCGCCGCCCTCGACCAACTGGCCGCCGCCGACCCGAGGTTCGCCGCCTGACGGCCGGTCGGGGGCAGCGCTGCGTGTCTCGGCCGGTCTGCTGCCGCAGGCGAGGGGTTCGCCGCCCGGTGGTCGGTTCGGGACGGTGACCGGCGCGTCGGCGCGTTCGCCCGGGGTGGTGATTGGTGTTTCGACCGGCCCGCCGCCGCAGGCCGGGGTCTCACCGTCCGGCCGGTCTGCTGCCGCAGGCGGGCTCTCGCCGCCCGGTGGCCGGTTCAGGATGGTGACCGGCGCGTCGGCGCGTTCGCCCGGGGGTGGTTGGTGTCTTCGACCGGCCCGCCGCCACCGGCCGGGCTCTCACCGTCCGGCGGCCGCTCGGGGCAGCGCTGCCCACCTCGGCCGGCTTGCTGCCGCAGGCGAGGGGTTCGCCGCCCGGTGGCCGGTTCAGGATGGTGACCGGCGCGTCGGCGCGTTCGCCCGGTGGTGGTGCCCGGTGTCTTCGACCGGCCCGCCGCCACCGGCCGGGCTCTCACCGTCCGGCGGCCGCTCGGGGCAGCGCTGCCCACCTCGGCCGGTCTTCCGCCGCAGGCAGGCTCTCGCCGCCCGGTGGCCGGCCGGGCGTGGTGACCGGCGTCCGTGCCCTGCCCGCTGCCGCAGGCCGACCGCAGGTCACAGCCGTTGCTCGAACCAGACCACCTTGCCCGCCCCCAGCCGGGTCGCACCCCAGCGGTCCGCGCACCGGGCGACTATCTGGAGGCCGCGCCCGCGCTCCTCGTCGGGCCCGGCCCGGCGGGTGCGGGGCAGCGCCGCCGAGTCGTCGCCGACCTCGCAGCGCAGCCGCGAGGTGCGCACCAGGCGGAGCGTCACCGGGCGGGTGGCGTGCCGGATCGCGTTGGTGACCAGCTCGCTGACCATCAGCTCGCAGTTCTCCCGCAGATGGTCCAGGCCCCAGTTGTGCAGCGCGTGCCCGGCCAGCCGGCGCGCCCGGCCCGGCGTCTCGTGTCGCGGCTGGAGGTACCAGTAGGCGACGTCGGAGGCCGGGATTCCGTCGAACGCGGCGGCCAGCAGCGCGATGTCGTCGGCCCGGTCGCCCGGTGGCAGGATCCGCAGCGCCTCCTGGCACAGCTGCTCGGGGCTGAGCCGGTGCGCCCCCTCCAGCCGGGCCCGCAGCAGTTCGAGTCCGGTGCCCAGCGGGCGGCGGCGGGTCTCCACCAGGCCGTCGGTGAACAGCAGCAGCGAGGAACCGGGCGGGGCGGCCAGCTCCACCGAGGTGAAGTCCACCCCGCCGACGCCGATCGGCGCGCCCGGTGGCAGGTCCAGCAGCTCACTGGTGCCGTCCGGGCCGACCAGCACCGGTGGCACGTGTCCGGCGTTGGCGATCACCACCCGGCCCGCGATCGGGTCGTACACCGCGTACACGCAGGTCGCCAAGTGGTGCTCGCGGCCCAGGCGTTGGGCCTGCTCGTCGAGGTGGTACAGCACCTCGTGCGGCGGCAGGTCCAGGCCCGCCAGGGTCTGTGCGGAGGTGCGCAGCTGGCCCATCACGGCGGCCGAGGTCAGCGAGTGGCCCATCACGTCGCCGACGATCAGCGCCACCCGGTTGCCCGGCAGCGGGATCGAGTCGTACCAGTCGCCGCCGACCTGCGCCCCGCGCTCGCCCGGCAGGTAACGGTGCGCCAGGCGCACGCCGTGCGGTTGCGGCAGGTGCGCGGGCAGCATCGAGCGCTGCAACTCGTCGGCGATCTCCCACTCGCGGGTGTAGCGCAGCGCGGTGTCCACGGCCAGGCCCGCGTGGGTCGCCAGGTGCGCGGCCGTCGCGGTGTCCGCCGGGTCGAACGACACCGGCTGCCCGTCCGCGGCGGGGCGCCGGATCAGCAGCAGCATGCCGAGCGCGGCCTGCCGCCCGTGCAGTGGCAGCGCCAGCAGCGCCGTCCCGGCCGGCAGCCGGCCCAGCGCCCGGGCACCGAGCAGCTCGGCGGGCAGGCCGCCGCGCCGCTCGTCCAGCACCGTCGGGCCGTGCGGGGCGCGCCGCTCCAGGGCACGCTCCAGCGCGCTGCCGGGCGGCACCGGACGCAGCCCGCCGCGCCGGCCCAGCTTCGTCCCGCTGGTGTGCAGCACCCGCAGCGCGCGCGGACGCCCGAGGTCGCGCTCGACGTCCGGCAGCGGGTCGCGGACCAGCACCACCAGGGCGTCCGCGATCTCGGGCACCAGCACCCGGCCCAGGTTGCGCAGGGTGGCCGTCAGGTCGAGCGAACTGTTGATCCGCCGGGCCGCACCGTCCAGGTACGCCAGGCGCTCGGCAAGCCGGGGCAGCCCGTCGGGCGGCGGATGCCGCTGGACGGGGACGGCGGGCTGCTGCCCCGCCAGGGGCTCCAGTTGGTCGCGCACGGGCTGCCCGATTCTGTGCAGATGTGGAGGACGTCGAAGGCGGCGGCTGACTCCCGGTCAGCCGGTGCGCCGACAGCGCAGGTACAGCTGGGTCTCGGGCGGCAGCGCGGACCCGGCCGGGGCGTAGGACTGGCTGTCCACCGCCTCCACGGCGAAACCGGACCGCTCCAGCAGGCCGGTCAGCTCCTCCCGCGGATAGCCGCTGACCCGGATCTGCTGGTCCAGGAACGGCAGCGGCACGTCGTCCAGGTCCGCCTCCACCATGCCCAGCGCCAACAGGCCGCCCGGGCGCAGCAGTTCACGGATCCGGCCGAGCGCCTCGGCGATCTCCGGGCGAGGCAGCATCAGCAAGGAGAAGAACGCCGCTGCACCGTCCAGCGTCCCCGCCCCGGCCGGCCCCAACTCGGGCACGCCCCAGAGCGCTTCGGCGTTCCCGGTGGCCAGATCGATGACGTCGAACCGGTGGAACACCGCCTCCGGCGCCGCCTTGCGGGCCTGCTCCAGCATGCCCGCCGAGAGGTCCACGCCGATCACCCGCAGCCCGCCGTCCGCCAGCTGACGCGCGGTCGGCTCACCCGCGCCGCAGCCCACGTCCAGCACCAGGGCCCCGGCCGGAAGCTGCTCCACCAGCCACCCGGCACAGGTCAACTGGCCCGACCTGGCCGGAAACACCTCCTGGTACCGCGCCCCCATCGCATCGAAGGCGGCGGCCTGGCCGGCCCGTTCGGCCCGGCGGCCCTCCCCGGCGGACGCCCGCTCGGCGTCGGCGGGGACTTCGGTCTGTTCGTCCGTCACGTGATCTGGGCACCTCTCCCGCGCGCGTCCTGCCCCACCCGTCGTGGTCCGCACACCACTCCCGACCCTGGCCTATGAGAATAAACGCGATCACCGCACTGTGGAGTCCGTTTCCGGCCAACTCGTGCGCCGTTGGGCGATTATCGCCCGCCGCCGGAAGCACACCGTCGCCCGCAAGGGAGCACGCCAGCCAACTCGTGCGCCGCCCGCCACCCTCGCACCACGCCCCTGACCAGCCCAAATACCCCGTCAACCGTGCAGCCGCCGACGTTTATCGAACGTCAATCGCGGCCTGGCAGAGTCTTCCTCAGCGCCGGGGAAGCGTCAAAGCGTTCCCGCAGCCGGGGGGCTGCGGGGGCGCTGACGCCCCGGGGGGACAGGCCTTCGCCAGGGGGGACCAGGGGGGTACCAGGGGGGAGCGAAGGCCTTACGGCGCGGGGGGAGGGGAAGGCTCGGTGTGCCGCGAGTCGATGAGGTCCTGCACGGGCTGGGCCTCGGGCACACCGAGCCGGGTGAACACCGTCAACGCCTCCTGAAGACACGCCAACCCACGTGAGGGCTGCCCGAGTTCGAGCAACGCCTCACCGAGCGCCGCGTTGGCCATGCCCTGGCAGTACGCCGCCTCGATCTCCTGCGCGATCGACAACGACTCCTCGGCGGCCTCGGCGGCGGCGGCGAGCTGACCGTCCGCGAGCAGGCAGGCTGCGAGCCTGGCGAGCGAGTAGCCCTCCCAGATCGGATGCTGATGGGCGCGGTACAGCTGGTGCGCCTCGCGGAGGTGTATGGCTGCCTCACCGGGCTCGCCGGTCGAGCTCAGGACGACGCCCAGTTGGTAGAGGGTGTCCGCCAGGCACGGCACGTTCCCGGACGCCCGGGCCGCCGTCACCGCCGCGCGGGCGGCCTCCACCGCCTCCTCGTGCCGGTTCAGGCCGACGTAGGAACGGGCCATGTTGCCGAGGAGACGGGCCTCGACGATGGGTGCGTCGAACTGGGACACCATCTGGAGCGCCTGTTCGTGGAACGGCAGGGCCGCGGCCGGTCGGCCCGCCATGATCAGGACGATTGCCAGCGTATAGGCCGTGATCACTCGCAGCATGGTGGCCTGCTCGGCCGGCTGGAGGGCCAGACTGGCTGTCAGTGCCTCCTCCGCCTCGGCGAGCTCGGCCGCCACCTGGTGCATGTGGCCGAGCGCGTAGTGCACCCGGGCCAGCGTCCCCGCGTGACGCCGGGCCGCCGGATTCGCCGCGGCAGCGTGCAGGACGCTGCGGATACGCGGGGCGAGCGACGGGTCCTCGACCACGCTGGACATGCTCTGCAGGATCTCCACCACGGGCTGCACCAGGTCCAGCGGGGCGCTGGCCGCCGCCTCGACCGAGCTGAGCAGAACCGCGATCTCCGACCGGAGCCACTCACGGGCGGTGGCCGTGTCGGAGAACGACAGTCCGGCCGACTGCGCGACGCACAGCGGCTCCATCGGGGTGTCGTCGGGTTCGAGTACCTGCTCGGCGTTCCGCATGGTGGCGTGGAGCAGGTCCAACAGCCGCAGCAGCGCCGCCTGCTGGTTCTCCGCGTCACCGGTCTTGACGTTCTGCCGCTGGGCGTACAGCCGCAGCAGGTCGTGGTAGCGGTACCGGCCGGGAGTGAAGCACTCCAGCATGTTCGCTTCGACCAGTGCCTCCGCCAGGTCCTCCGCTTCCTGCTCGGCGGTGCCGAGCAGCGCGGCGACGGCCGGCAGTGGCAGGTCCGGCGAGTCCACCAGCGCGAGCAGCCGGAACGCCCGGGCCTCCTCGGGCTGGAGCTGGGCGTAACCGAGCCCCAGGGTGGTCTCCACGGCCAGATTGCCGAGCTGGAGCTCCTGGAGCCGGTTGCGCTGGTCCGCTAACCGGCGCGCGAGGTCCGAAACGCTCCAACGCGGCCGGCTGGCCAGCCGGGCGGCGGCGATGCGGACCGCCAGCGGCAGGAAGCCGCAGGAAGTCACCACCTGGAGCGCGGCCTCGGGCTCGGCGCCCACCCGCTCGACGCCGACGATCGCCGAGAACAGCGCCAGCGCTTCGTCCGGGGTCAGCTCCTCGATGTCCACCAGGTGCGCGCCGGGGATCTCCGCCAGCCGCGAACGGCTGGTCACCATCACGGCGTTGCCGGAGACACCGGGAATCAGCGGCCGCAACTGCTGGGCGTCGCGGGCGTTGTCGAGCAGGATCAGCATCCGCTTGTCGGCGAGCAACGAGCGGTACATCGCGGCGCGCTGGTCCAGTGAGTCGGGGGCGTCGGGCACGCCGAGCGCGTGCAGGAAGTCACCGAGCACGACAGCCGGGTCGGCCGGGGACGCACCCGCGCCGCGCAGGTCCACGTACAGCTGCCCGTCCGGGAAGTCCGGCCGCACCAGGTGTGCCACGTGCACCGCGAGGGTGGTCTTCCCCACACCGCCGATACCGGCCAGCGAGGTGACGACCACGGCTTGGCCGGAACCCGCCCTCAGCACGTCCCGGAGCTCGTTGACGACCTTGCAGCGACCGCTGAAGTCCGATACATCGGCCGGGAGTTGGGCCGGGGGAACGAACGAGGTCGACTCTTCCGCGAGGGCCTTGGGAGGTGCGGCGAGCACCGCCATCAACTCCGGGTCGCCGGCCAGGATGCGGGCGTGCATCGCGGCCAGCGCGGTGCCCGGCTCCACACCCAGTTCCTCGATCAGCAGCTTCCGGGTGTCCGCGTACACACCAAGGGACTCGGCCTGTCGGCCGCTGCGGTACAGCGCCAGCATCAGCAGCTCGCGCAGCCGCTCGCGCAGCGGATGGGCGGCGGACAGCGAGTTGAGCTCGGCCACCACGTCGGCGTGCAGGCCGATCTCCAGCGCCATCGCGCAGCGTTCCTCGGCGACGGCGAGTCGACGCTCCGTCAACCGGTTGCGCTGCGCCTCGGCGTATGGCCCGGGAACTCCCGGCATCGGGCGCCCGCTCCACAGGTCCAGCGCCGAGACCAGTCCGTCGTGCGCGGCACGGAATGATCCCTCGGACCGCGCGCTCGCGGCCTCCGCGACCCGCTGCTCGAAGACCGCCAGGTCCACGGACTCCGCCGGAATCCTCAGGGCGTAGCCGTCGCTCACCGAGACCAGCACCTCGGCGGGCTTTCGGACTTCGCGGTTCGGTTCCAGCACCGAGCGCAGCCGGGAGATGTACGTGCGCAGTGCGGCGACCGCCTGCGGCGGGGTTCGGTCACCCCAGATGCCGTCCACCAGGTCATCGGTGGTCACCGGGCGGCCCTCGCCGAGCAGCAGGGCGACCAGGACCGCCTGCTGTTGCGGCGATCCGAGCGCCAACGGAGCACCGCCGCGCCATGCCTGGACAGGGCCGAGCACCTGGAAGCGCAACGCCTCGGCGGAGCGCGTGCCCTGAAGCTCCATGTCCTCCCCTGTGGCCGATGAACCGTCTGTCCCTCACGCTGACGCCGCTCGTGTGGGGGCGTCAGCTTATGAGGGTGCGAGCAAACGTCCACCAAGCGGATGCAAGGTGCGACGTTTATGAGACATTTAGCGGCCCCTACGATACTGGCCGCGTGCCCGGGGCGAGTCGTCCGGGTGATCCGTACCCTTGAAATGAAAGGCGGCCCACCCCATGGCCGACGAGACCACCACCCTCGTTCCCAAGACCGCGCCGGCCGCGGCCCCGGTCGAGCACGTCGCCGGACCCACCGACCAGAACGCGATCGAGCGCGCCTTCGAGGCGCTGGCCGGGCAGTCGGCGGCCCCGGCCGTTGAGCGGATCGAGAAGCCGGAAGCGCCGGAGGACGACGAGATCTTCGAGCCGCTCGGCACCGCCCCGAACACCCCGTGATCGACGCCCGCACCCACCTCACCAGAACGAGCCCCGACCCTCACCGGCCGGGGCTCGTCCCGTTTCAGCGGGTCACTGCGCCGAGCGCACCCGCAGGTTGGTGATCAGCGGGCCGTCGGTCACCTCGGCGAAGAAGTCGTTGCCCTTGTCGTCCACCACGATGAACGCCGGGAAGTCCTCGACCTCGATGCGCCAGACGGCCTCCATGCCGAGCTCGGGGTACTCCAGCACCTCGACCTTCTTGATGCAGTCCTGCGCCAGCCGGGCCGCCGGGCCGCCGATCGAGCCGAGGTAGAAGCCGCCGTGCTCGTTGCAGGCCTTGGTGACCTGCTTGGAGCGGTTGCCCTTGGCGAGCATGACCATCGAGCCGCCCGCGGCCTGGAACTGGTCGACGTAGGAGTCCATCCGGCCGGCCGTGGTGGGGCCGAAGGAGCCGGACGCGTAGCCCTCGGGGGTCTTCGCGGGGCCGGCGTAGTAGACCGGGTGGTCCTTCATGTACTGCGGCATGCCCTCGCCGCGGTCCAGCCGCTCCTTGATCTTGGCGTGCGCGATGTCGCGGGCGACGACCAGCGTGCCGGAGAGCGAAAGCCGGGTCTTCACGGGGTACTTGGAGAGCTGCTCGCGGATCTCGGCCATCGGGCGGTTGAGGTCGACCCGGACCACGTCGCCGTCCAGGTGGGCGTCCGTGGTCTCCGGGAGGTACTTCGCCGGCTCGGTCTCCAGCTGCTCCAGGAACACGCCCTCGGCCGTGATCTTGCCGAGTGCCTGGCGGTCGGCCGAGCAGGAGACGGCCATCGCGACCGGCAGCGAGGCGCCGTGCCGGGGGAGGCGGATGACGCGGACGTCGTGGCAGAAGTACTTGCCGCCGAACTGGGCGCCGATGCCGATCTTCTGGGTGAGTTCGAAGACCTTCTGCTCCAGCTCCAGGTCGCGGAAGCCGTGGCCGGTCTTGGCGTCGCCGCCGGTCGGCAGGTTGTCCAGGTAGTGCGCGGAGGCGTACTTCGCGGTCTTCAGGGCGAATTCGGCGCTGGTGCCGCCGACCACGATCGCCAGGTGGTACGGCGGGCAGGCCGCGGTGCCGAGCGAGCGGATCTTCTGCTCCAGGAAGGTGAGCATCGACGACTCGTTGAGGATCGCCTTGGTCTCCTGGTACAGGTACGACTTGTTCGCCGAGCCGCCGCCCTTGGCCATGAACAGGAACTTGTAGGCGTCCCCGTCGGTGGCGTACAGCTCGATCTGGGCCGGCAGGTTGTTGCCGGTGTTCTTCTCGTCCCACATGGTCACGGGGGCCATCTGGGAGTAGCGCAGGTTCAGCTTGGTGTACGCGTCGTACACGCCGCGGGCGATCGCCGACTCGTCCTGACCGGAGGTCAGCACGTTCTGGCCGCGCTTGCCCATCACGATCGCGGTGCCGGTGTCCTGGCACATCGGGAGGATGCCGCCGGCCGAGATGTTGACGTTCTTCAGCAGGTCCAGCGCCACGAAGCGGTCGTTGGGGCTGGCCTCCGGGTCGTCCAGGATGCGGCGCAGCTGGGCCAGGTGGGCCGGGCGCAGGTAGTGCGAGATGTCGTGCATCGCCTCGGCGGTGAGCAGCCGCAGGGCCTCCGGCTCGACCTGCAGGAAGGTGCGGCCGCCGGCCTCGAAGGTGGAGACGCCCTCGGAGGTGAGCTTGCGGTACGGGGTGGTGTCCGCACCGAGCGGGAGCAGGTCGCGGTAGGCGAACTCTGAAGCCATGGGGGAGATCCTTCAGTTCTTTCGGCGTCGTCGACGAGGCATCCTCCAGGTTAGGCGTACGGCGCACGACCCCGGCGCTCAGGTCGGCCTGCGTGACGCGGGTCACTCGCGCACCACCCCACGCGGTACCACCCGCATTGCGTCGAACCGGCGTTCGGGCCGGGAGCGGGCTCGCTAGGCTTGTGACGTGGACAACTCTCCCGAGCAGCAGCAGCCGCAGGGCCAGCCGCCCGCCCCGATGAAGAAGAACGAGCCGGCACCGGCTCCCGCCCCCGGTACCGACCTGGCCGCCGAGCTCCGGGCCGCCGACGCCGATCGCGAACGCGTCGCCGACCTGCTGCGCGACGCCTACGCGGAGGGCCGGCTCACCGTCGACGAGCACGCCGAACGGATCGAGGCCGCCTACAACGCCCGCACCTTCGGCGAACTGGAGCCGCTCACCCGCGATCTGCCCAGCCACCCGGGGCCGATCCGGCACAACCTGACCAAGCCGCCGCTGGACGCCCCGGCCCCCGCCCCGCAGCAGCAGCCGCCGCTGCCGCCGGCCCGGGCCGAATCGCCCACGATGATCGCGGTGTTCGGTGCCGCCGCCCGCAAGGGCCGCTGGCGGGTGGGTTCGCACCTGAAGGCCGTCGCGGTGTTCGGCGGCGTCGAGATCGACCTGACCGACGCGGTGTTCGAGTCGCCCGAGGTGGTCATCGAGGTGGTCGCGGTCTTCGGCGGCGTCGAGGTCCGGGTCCCGGAGAACGTCACCCTGCAGGGCAGCGGCGCGGGCATCTTCGGCGGTTTCGACGTCCGCGAGCAGACCTCGCCGGACCCGTACGCGCCGGTGGTGCGGATCAAGGGCGCGGCGGTGTTCGGCGGTTGCGAGGCCAAGCCGAAGCGCGGCAAGAAGCTCAAGGAGTGGGTGCGCCGGCAGCTGGAGGGCTGACCTGCGGCGATCTCACTGATCGTCAACTGGCTTGGCGGCACTCGCCGTTGTTCCGAGTGCAGTGGGTAGTCGATTGCGTGCGGTGTGCATGAATCCGGGGGCGGCGGGGTAGTTCCAATCGCACATCGTTCCTGTACGGCTGTGACCCCGCGGGTCGGCGACGGTGCCACGGCGAGGGAGCACGGGGCAGTCGGGCAGGAGGCGACCGATCCCCGAGCCTTGAGCCTGGTCAGGAGTCACCGTGCTGCATCCGATCGAGTCCACCGCCGCCGCCCGCCGCCCCGCGGCCCCGCCGGATCAGGACGACAACCCCTGGCACACCTCCGCCGCCTGTCGCAGCGACGAGGCCGGGCTGTTCTTCGCTCCCTCCAAGGAGCCGACGGCCACCCGGCTCTCCCGCGAGGAGCAGGCCAAGCGGGTCTGCGCCCGCTGCCCGGTGCTGCTCGAATGCCGCGAGCACGCGCTCGCCCAGCCCGAGCCGTACGGCGTCTGGGGCGGGCTGACGGCCGCCGAGCGCCGCGTGATGCTCGCCCGCCGGCGCCGCCGGGAGGCCGAGCTGCGGGACGCCAGGCGCCTGGCGGGTCGGATAGCCGGCTGAGAACGGATGCGGGGCCGCCGGGGAGGTTCTCCCCGGCGGCCCCTGAACACCCGCTCGTCGAGCCTCAGCGGGCCCGGTCGAAGTCGATCGCGCTGTACGCCCGCAGCTTGGCCAGCTTGTGGGTGGAGTCGATCTGCCGGATCGTCCCGCTCTTGGAGCGCATCACCAGCGAGGAGGTGGTGGCGGTCTCCGAGCGGTAGTGGACACCGCGCAGCAGCTCGCCGTCGGTGATGCCGGTGGCGACGAAGAACACGTTCTCGCCGCTGACCAGGTCGTCGGTGTGCAGCACCCGGTCCAGGTCGTGGCCGGCGTCCAGCGCCTTGCGCTTCTCCGCCTCGTCCTTGGGCCACAGCCGGCCCTGGATGACGCCGCCCATGCACTTCATCGCGCAGGCCGCGATGATGCCCTCGGGGGTGCCGCCGACGCCCATCAGCAGGTCCACGCCGGTGCCCTCGCGGGCCGCCATGATCGCGCCGGCCACGTCGCCGTCGGAGATGAACTTGATCCGGGCGCCGGCCTCGCGGATCTCCTTGACCAGGTCGTTGTGGCGGGGCCGGTCGAGGACGACGACGGTGACGTCCTCGACGGCGGCGCCCTTGGCCTTGGCGACCCGGCGGATGTTGACGGCCGCGGGGGCGGTGATGTCCACGAAGTCGGCGGCCTCGGGGCCGCAGACCAGCTTGTCCATGTAGAACACCGCGCTGGGGTCGAACATGGTGCCCCGGTCGGCGACCGCGAGGACCGCGACGGCGTTGTTCATGCCCTTCGCGGTCAGCGTGGTGCCGTCCACCGGGTCGACCGCCACGTCGCACTCGGCGCCGGTGCCGTCGCCGACCCGCTCGCCGTTGTACAGCATCGGGGCTTCGTCCTTCTCGCCCTCGCCGATGACGACGACACCGTTCATCGAGACGGTGGACACCAGGGTGCGCATTGCCTTCACGGCCGCGCCGTCGGCGCCGTTCTTGTCTCCCCGGCCGACCCAGCGGCCGGCGGCCATCGCGGCGGCCTCGGTGACCCGGACCAGTTCGAGGGCCAGGTTGCGGTCGGGGGCTTCCGGCGCGACCTCCAGGGCGCTGGGAAGGTGGTGCGGGTACTGCGTGGTCATCGTCGTTACCTCTCTGTACGCGACGGCCAGTCAGCGTCGGGTCGCGGAGGGTCACCGGCGCTGCTACGAGGGCTGCTGCGATCGTATCGGCAGGTGGGACGGGAGTCTGCGGCGCACTCCGCGCACACCGTGACGGGGCGGCCGGTGCACCGGTGTTCCGTAAGCGCCGCCTACCATGGGCGGGTGGCAGGCAACAGCAGCAAGAGGGGCCGTCAGACGGTACGGGACATGGTCCTGTCGATGGCGGCGGTCGGCGTCGTGGTGGCGGTCGCGTACTTCAGCATCCCCAGTGCGGACGGCAAGGGCGGCGTGCACGCCGTGCCGTACCAGGCGGAGGTGGCATCGGCGAAGCGCGCCGCGCCGTACCCGCTGCTCGGCCCGCAGGCCCTGCCGGACGGCTGGAAGGCCACCTCGGTGAGCTACAGCCCGAACGACAAGGGCCACGCCGTCTGGCACCTGGGCCTCAGCACCGCCTCCGGCCAGTACGCGGCGATCGAGCAGAGCAACGACAAGCCCGACGACGTGGTCTCCCGGAACGTGCCCGGCGCCAAGCCGGACGGCACCTCCACGGTGGCCGGCCAGGAGTGGCAGCGGGTGCAGGGCGACCGCTACCGGGCCCTGACCCGCCCGGCCGGCGACACCGGCACCACGGTGCTCACCGGCACCGCCTCGTACGAGGAACTCGCGCAGCTCGCCGAGGCGCTGAAGTAGTCACCACAGCCACGCGGAAGGCCCCCGCCGGGGAACGGCGGGGGCCTTCGCTGTCACAGTGCCGAGTGGGACTCAGACGGTGGTGACGACCTGGTCGTAGGCCAGGCGCGGGCTGCGCGGGAACCAGGCGTCCTCGCCCGGCTTGCCGATGTTGACGACCGCCAGCACCGAGTGCTCGCCGTCGCCGAAGAACTCCTTGTTGATGGCCTCGCCGTCGAAGCCGGTCATCGGGCCGGCGGCCAGGCCGGCGGCGCGCACGCCGATGATGAAGTACGCGGCCTGCAGGGCGCCGTTCAGGGCGGCCGAGGACTCGCGGACCGAGCGCTCGCTGAAGAACATGTCCTTGGCCTGCGGGAAGTGCGGCAGCTGCGAGGGGAGCTCCTCGTGGAACTCGTTGTCGGCGGCCAGGATGGCGACCAGCGGCGCGCTGGAGGTCTTGGCCTGGTTGCCCTCGGCCATGTGCTGCACCAGGCGGGCGCGGCCCTCCTCGGAGCGGACCAGGACGATGCGCAGCGGCTGCTGGTTGAAGGCGGTCGGGCCGAACTTCACCAGCTCGTAGATCGCCTGGATCTGCTCGTCGCTGACCGGCTCGGCCGAGAAGGTGTTGGCGGTGCGGGCCTCGCGGAAGAGCAGGTCCTGGGCGGCGGCGTCGAGGGCCAGGGTCATGACAGTGTCCTACCTCAAAGCGTGGGGCGGTCGGGTACGGCGGGCGCCGTACACACCGGACCAACTTCGATGAAAGTTAAACCATTCCCCGAGCTGCCTGTGATGTACGCCACAACTCCGGCGCGGCTACTCGCCCGCGGACTCCTCGGCCGCCAGCGCCGCGTCCAGCCGGGCCCGGGCGCCGTCCAGCCAGCGCTGGCACACCTTCGCCAGCTGCTCGCCGCGCTCCCACAGCGCCAGCGACTCCTCGAGCGTCGTCCCACCGGTCTCCAGCCGCCGGACCACCTCCAGCAGCTCGTCCCGCGCCTGCTCGTACCCGAGCACCTGCTCGACACCCGCACCCTGCTGATCAGCCATGCCGCCAGCGTAGGCGCTGCCCCGGACAAACCCCTTGCACCCCCGCCTTACGCTGCGGACATGAGCACTCCACGCCCGGCCCGGCCCGAGGACGCCGCCGAACTCGTCCGCCTCCGCACCCTGATGTTCGCGTCCATGCAGGGCGAACCGCGCCCCGGCCACTGGCAGCACACCGCACAGGACCTGGTGGCCCGTCAGCTCGCCGAGCCCGACCGGCGCCTCCAGGCGTACGTGATCGACGACCCGAAGAGCCCCGGCCGACTGGCCAGCTGCGCCGTCGGCACCCTGGAACAGCGACTGCCCGCCCCCGGCCACCCCGACGGCCTGTTCGGCTTCGTCTTCAACATCTGCACCGACCCCGACCAGCGCGGCCGGGGCCACGCCAGGGCCTGCACCGAAGCACTGCTCGCCTGGTTCGACGAACGCCGCGCCACCAGGATCGACCTGCACGCCACCGAGGGCGGCGAGGCGCTCTACCGCAGCCTCGGCTTCCACGAGCACTCCACCGCGCTCTCCCGCGAGCGGCTGCTCACCGACTGAACCCGCGCCCTCAGCCCTCCCCGGGCACCCGCACCTCGAACGCGCCGCCCGCCACCCGGGCGCGCAGCGCCTCGCCGCCCGCGACCTGCGCCGGGTCCGTCACCACCGCGCCGTCCTCGCGCTGCAGCACCGCGTACCCGCGCTCCAGGGTGGCCAGCGGCGACAGTGCCACCACCCGGGCCAAGGCGTGCCCGAGGTCGGTCTGCGCATGGTCCAGCCGGTGCCCCAGCACCCGGCGGGCCCGCTCCGCCAGCGCCGTCACCTCCGCGCCGCGCGCCGCCACCGCCTCGGTCGGCGCCGCCAGCGCCGGCCGGCTGCGCACCGACGCCAGGCCCGCCGCCTCCCGCTCCACCCGGTGCACCACGTACCGCCGCGCCCGGTCCCGCAACTGCCGCACCCGGGCCAGCTCCTCGCCCACGTCCGGCACCACCCGCTTCGCCGCGTCGGTCGGCGTGGACGCCCGCAGGTCCGCGACGAAGTCCAGCAGCGGTTGGTCCGGCTCGTGGCCGATCGCACTCACCACCGGCGTCCGGGCCGCCGCCACCGTCCGCACCAACTCCTCGTCGGAGAACGGCAGCAGATCCTCCACACTGCCGCCACCGCGGGCCACCACGATCACCTCGACATCCGGATGCGCGTCCAACTCGCGCACCGCGGCACTCACCTGCGACACCGCCTGCGGCCCCTGCACCAACACGTTCCGCACCTCGAACCGCACCGCCGGCCAGCGCCGCCGGGCGTTCTCCAGCACGTCCCGCTCGGCCGCCGAACCGCGGCCGGTCACCAGACCCACGCACCCCGGCAGGAACGGCAACGGCTTCTTCCGGGCCTCCTCGAACAGGCCCTCGGCAACCAGCTTGCGCTTCAACTGCTCCAGCCGGGCCAGCAGTTCACCCAGCCCGACGAGCCGGATCTCCGACGCCCGGAGCGACAGCGTGCCGCGCGCCGTGTACCACTCCGGCTTCGCCAGCACGATCACCCGCGAACCCTCCTGCACGGCATCCGCGACCTGCTCGAACACCGACCGGAAGCACGTCACCGTCAACGAGACGTCCCGATCGGGGTCGCGCAGCGTCAGGAACACCATCCCCGCCCCCGGCCGCCGCGAGAGCTGCGCGATCTGCCCCTCCACCCACACCTCGCCCAGCCGATCGACCCACCCGCCGATCAGCGCCGAGACCTTCGCCACGGGCAGGGGTGCTTCGGGACTGCTCGCATTAGCCATTCCCAGAGGCTAGCCCTTCGGGCCGACGGGAAGCCGGGGGCACGGGGAGACCTGCGCGAGCGGTTGGGTGCCAAATCAGGGGCGCGGGGAACTGCGCGAAGCGGGAGGAACCTGTCCGCAAGATCGCGAAACAGTGCAACTCGCCGTCCTGCATCGCGATCTGGCCGGCGGTGCCTGGCCGGCCGCGCCGTTCCCCGCGCCCCTGTGTTCGCGCCCGCCTGCGCCCCGCTACCTCCGCTGCGTCACCAGAACCACCAACCCCACCGCCAGCCAGATCCCGCCCACGATCAGCGCCGTGTGCGACGCCTCCACCAGCACCGCGACGATCACCGCGATGCCCAGCAGTGGAACGACGCCGTGGCGCAGCCAGTCGCGGGAGTGGCCGCGCACCACGTACCAGCCCACCACCGAGGCGTGCAGCAGCACGAACGCGGTGAGCGCGCCGACGTTGACCACCGAGGTGAGGCGGTCGAGTCCGTCGTCGCGGCGGGCGGCCCAGACCGCGGCCACCAGCGTGATGACGGCGGCCGTCAGCAGCGCCCGCCGAGGGATCGCGGAGCGTTCCTCGACCACGCCCAGCCGCCGGGGCAGCCGCCCCTCCCGCCCCATCGCGAACACCAGCCGCCCGGCCGCGGCCTGCCCGGCCAGCGCGGCGAACGCGGCGCCGATCGCCTTGGACGCGGCGATCAGCACATGCAGCCAGTGCCCGACGGCGGCCTCGACGGTGTCGTAGAACGCCGACCCCTGCGCGGCCGGGTCGGCGGCCAGTTGATCGGGCGTCATGGGTTCCAGCACCGCCGCCAGGTACGTCTGGACGACGAACAGCAGGCCGGCCAGCGCCAGGCACCACAGCACCGCCCGGGCGACCGCGGCCGACGCGCCCACGGCCTCCTCGACGAAGGAGGCGATCGCGTCGAAGCCGAGGTAGGAGAGCACCGCGACGGACACCGCCGACAGCACCGCCGTCAACGAGAAGCCGCCGATTCCCCCGAACGGGGAGCCCAAGTCCCGGGCCGCCCCGTGCAGCGCCAGTTCCACCGAGGCCGCGACCACGAACACCGCCAGCACCACGACCTCCATGGCCAGCACCGCGAAGCCGACCACGGCCGCCGTCCGCACCCCGATCAGGTTGAGCGCGGTGGTGACCAGTACCGCCAGCGTGGTCCACACCCACCGCGAGACGCCCGGCACCAGCGAGTGCAGCGCGATGCCGGAGAACAGGTACGCGACCGCCGGGATCAGCAGGTAGTCGAGCATCGCCATCCACCCGGCGATGAACCCGGGCCCCTCGCCCAGCCCGGCTCGCGCGTACGCGAACACCGAGCCGGCCCGGGGCACCGCCCGCACCATCTCGGCGTACGACACGGCGGTGAACCCCATCGCCACGGTGGCCACCAAGTAGACGGCGGCCACCGCTCCGTGGCTCTTCGCGTCCAGGACGCCGAACACGCCGACCGGTGCCATCGGGGCGATGAACAGCAGCCCGTACACCATCAGATCGCGCACCCCGAGAGTGCGCCGCAGTTCCGTCGAAGCCGCCTTCGTGCTCACCCTCGCCATTCCACCGGCCGCGCCCGCCCCGGCAGCGGCGACGCGCGTCCACGCGGGCGGGACTCGCCCGTACGATGGAGCCATGTCCGCCAGTGCTCAGCGCCGTGTCCTGCTCGCCGCCCCCCGTGGCTACTGCGCGGGTGTCGACCGCGCCGTGATCGCCGTGGAGAAGGCCCTGGAGCAGTACGGGGCGCCCATCTACGTCCGTAAGCAGATCGTCCACAACAAGTACGTCGTGCAGACCCTGGAGAAGCAGGGCGCGATCTTCGTCGACGAGACGGAGGAGGTGCCCCAGGGCGCGATCGTGGTGTTCTCCGCGCACGGCGTCGCCCCGTCGGTGCACGACGAGGCCGAAGCCGGCAAGCTCGCCACCATCGACGCGACCTGCCCGCTGGTCACCAAGGTGCACAAGGAGGCCCGCCGGTTCGCCGACGAGGACTACGACATCCTGCTGATCGGCCACGAGGGCCACGAGGAGGTCGTCGGCACCATGGGCGAGGCCCCGGACCGGATCCACCTGGTGGACGGTGCCGAGGACGTCGCCAACGTGAAGATCCGCGACGAGTCCAAGCTGGTCTGGCTCTCCCAGACCACCCTCTCCGTGGACGAGACCATGGAGACCGTCGGCGCCCTCAAGGAGCGCTTCCCGCTGCTGGTCTCGCCGCCCAGCGACGACATCTGCTACGCCACCCAGAACCGCCA
The DNA here is from genome assembly GCF_042734215.1 of Kitasatospora sp. NPDC059673. Taxonomy (NCBI): domain Bacteria; kingdom Bacillati; phylum Actinomycetota; class Actinomycetes; order Kitasatosporales; family Streptomycetaceae; genus Kitasatospora; species Kitasatospora sp. NPDC059673. The sequence continues at coordinate 38,245 of NZ_JBHWEN010000029.1, forward strand.
GGTCGCCGTCAAGCAGCTGGCCCCCGAGGCGGACCTGCTGATCGTGGTCGGCTCGAAGAACTCCTCCAACTCGGTCCGCCTGGTCGAGGTCGGCCTGGAGTACGGCGCCAAGGCCGCCCACCTGGTCGACTTCGCCGAGGAGATCGACCTCGCCTGGCTGGAGGGCGTGCAGACGGTCGGCCTGACCAGCGGCGCCTCCGTGCCGGAGATCCTGGTCGAGGGCGTGCTGCAACTGCTCGCCGCCCACGGCTTCGAGGACGTGCAGATCGTCAAGACCGCCGAGGAGCACCTGACCTTCTCGCTCCCCAAGGAGCTCCGCCGCGACCTGCGCGCCGAGGCCGCCGGCAAGCTCTGACCGCCCGCAGGTCACCTCGGCCGTCCGACGCCCGGATCCCTCTCCCGAGAGGTCCGGGCGTCGCCCGTGCGGGCGGCGACCGTCCGGGAACGGCTGCGCCCGCCCCCGCGCCCCCGTACGTTGGTGCGAGAGCGGGCAGCGGATGCCCCTGCGGACGGAAGGCGACGGCAGTGACGACGGTCTTCGGCGTGGACATCGGCGGCTCGGGCATCAAGGGCGCACCGGTCGACCTCGACAAGGGCGTGCTCGCGCAGGAGCGGCACAAGGTGCTCACCCCGCAGCCGTCCGGCCCCGACGCGGTGATCGACGCGGTGTGCGAGGTCGTCCGGCACTTCGGCCACCACGGGCCGGTCGGCCTGACCTTCCCCGGCGTGGTCGTCGACGGGCAGACCCGCACCGCCGCCAACGTCGACAAGAGCTGGATCGGACTGGACGCCGCCACCCGGTTCACCGAGGCGCTCGGCATGCCCGCCACCGTGGTCAACGACGCCGACGCGGCCGGCCTCGCCGAAGTCACCCACGGCGCCGGCCGCGGCCGCTCCGGCGTGGTCCTGCTGCTCACCTTCGGCACCGGCATCGGCAGCGCGCTGTTCTCCGACGGCGTGCTCGTCCCCAACACCGAACTCGGCCACCTCGAACTGCGCGGCAAGGACGCCGAGCGGCGTGCCTCCTCCGCCGCCAAGGAACGCCACGACCTCAGCTGGCCGCAGTGGGCCGGGCGGGTCGACGAGTACCTCGACCTGGTCGAGATGCTCTTCTCCCCGCACCTGGTGATCGTCGGCGGCGGTGTCAGCCGCAAGCACGAGAAGTTCCTGCCCCTGCTCAAGGACCGCCGTGCCGAGGTCGTCCCCGCCGAGCTCCGCAACAACGCGGGCATCGTCGGCGCGGCGATGGCCGCCGGCCGGCAGCCGCTGACCGCCGGGCGCTGACCGGCGGCCTTCGGCTCACCTGGCCCGGTGGCGGCGGCGCTGGGCGATGTAACGCGCGGTGACGATCGCGGCGGCCAGGCCGGTGCCCGTGAACAACCAGCCCGCGCGCAGCGCCAGTCCGCCGGCCAGCGCCACCACCTGACCGGTGACGCCGTTCGCGGCGCCCGGCTGCAGCAGCACCAGCGCCGCCGCGAACGCGATCGGTCCGCAGATCGGGGCCGCCGGGAGGTCCGGGTACCGCACCCGCACGGCCAGCTGGAAGCAGACCACCAGATAGCCGAGCCCGAACAGCACCCCGAGTCCCCCGAACATCAGCCGGTCCACCGCCGCGGCCACCAGCGTCCCGGCCACCGCGACCACCCCGGTGCCCACCGCCGTCAGCCGGGCCGGCGGCTTGCCGCCCCGCCTCCGACGGGCCGTCAGCAGCCGGCGCGGCAGGCGCTGCAGCCACCGCACGGCGGGTGGTCCGGTCCGGCCGCCGGCGGACGCCCGCGAGCGGGACTCTGGGGACCGGATCTGCCCCGGAACGGCGGCCTCATCGGCGCCGCGCCCCGGCGCTCGTCTTCTCGGCCCTGGCGGCTGGGTACGGATGCTCTGCTCCACCCGACCAACGTACGGTCCGATCATCGACACCCTGTGTAATGGCTCCCGAGCAATTGGTCCGTGTCCGGCCGGTGCACGCCCCACCACGCTGCTTCGGGCCCTCGCACGCCCCGTAGACTGGGGGATCGGCCCGCACGGGCCACCTCGACGCCCTCCAAGCCACGGGACACCACTCTCCATGTCGCTCACGATCGGAATCGTCGGCCTGCCGAACGTCGGCAAGTCGACCCTGTTCAACGCCCTGACCAAGAACGACGTGCTGGCGGCCAACTACCCGTTCGCCACCATCGAGCCCAACGTGGGCGTCGTCGGCGTCCCGGACCCGCGGCTGGACAAGCTCGCCGAGATCTTCGGCTCGCAGCGCATCCTGCCCGCCACCGTCGACTTCGTGGACATCGCCGGCATTGTCCGCGGTGCCAGCGAGGGCGAAGGACTGGGCAACAAGTTCCTCGCCAACATCCGCGAGGCCAATGCGATCTGCCAGGTCGTCCGTGCCTTCACCGACCCCGATGTGGTCCACGTCGATGGCAAGGTGTCGCCCAAGGACGACATCGACACCATCCACACCGAGCTGATCCTCGCGGACCTGCAGACCATCGAGAAGGCGCTGCCCCGGCTCCAGAAGGAAGCCCGGCTCAAGAAGGACACCGCCCCCGTCCTCGCCGCCGCCGAGGCCGCCCAGGCGATCCTGGAGACCGGCAAGACCCTCTTCGAGGCCGGCTTCGACACCACCCTCGTCCGCGACCTCCACCTGATGACCGCGAAGCCGTTCCTCTACGTCTTCAACGTCGACGAGGACGCCCTCTCCGACGAGGGCTTCAAGAGTGCCCAGCGCGCCCTGGTCGCCCCCGCCGAGGCCATCTTCCTCAACGCCAAGATCGAGTCCGAGCTCATCGAACTCGACGACGACGAGGCCCTCGAACTCCTCCAGTCCATGGGCCAGGACGAGCCCGGTCTCGCCACCCTCGCCCGCGTCGGCTTCGCCACCCTCGGCCTCCAGACCTACCTCACCGCCGGCCCCAAGGAAGCCCGCGCCTGGACCATCAGGCAGGGCGCCACCGCCCCCGAAGCCGCCGGCGTCATCCACACCGACTTCCAGAAGGGCTTCATCAAGGCCGAGGTCACCTCCTTCGAGGACCTCGTCGCCACCGGCTCCATCGCCGAAGCCCGCGCCAAGGGCAAGGCCCGCATCGAAGGCAAGGACTACGTCATGCACGACGGCGACGTGGTGGAGTTCCGCTTCAACGTCTGAGGTCCCGCCAGGAATGCTGCTCGGCCCGCTCGGTGGCCGAGCAGCATTTTTGGTTGGGCGCCGGTCGGGTCGGCTCGAAGGTTCTGCTCCGCGCGGCGCGATGGTTCCGGGCCGGGGCGGTGGCCTCAGGTGGCGTCGGTCTCCCGGAGGAAGTCGACCAGTGCGCGGGTGAACTCCTGTGGGGCCTCCTGTGTCGTGTAGTGGCCGACACCCGGCAGCAGCACGGTGCGGCCGTTCGGGACCGCCCGGATCAGCTCGTCCGCCGTGGCGAGGAGGTTGGGGGCGTCGAGTGCGCCGTTGATCGCGAGGACCGGCACGGTGATCTCCTTGGCGCGCGTGGCGAGGTCCTCGACCGGGACGCGGTGGTCCGGCTCGTCCGGGGTGTGCTTCATGAGGGTGCGCAGCGCCATCTCGCGCACCTGGGCCACGATGGCCGGAGCGACCTCGTCGAGGCTGCGTGCGGGGCCGGCGATCCACTGGAGGAAACCGTCGAGATAGCCCGGCAGGTCGCCGGCCGCCAGTGCCGCGCTCTGCCGCTCGGCGATCCCGGCGGACCAGGCGTCGGTCAGGTCCGGCTCGCCGAGCCCGCGACCGCTGACCACCAGGGCCCGCACCAGCTCGGGGTGCTCGATCACCGTTTCGACCGCGATCATCGCGCCCATCGACACACCCACCAGCGTGACCTGACGCAGCCCCAGATGCCGCAGCAGCTCCGCGAGATCGTCCGCGTTCCGGAACGGCCCGCTCGCATTCGCCGACCGGCCGTGTCCTCGAGCGTCCGGCGCAACGACCCGGTAGCCGAGCGCGACCAGGCCGGGAACCAGGTTGTCGAACTGGGTGTGGTCAACGAACACGCTGTGCAGCAGCACCAGGGTCTCGCCTTGGCGCGGACCCTCGTCGCGGTAGGCGAGCAGGCCGTCGGAGGACTGGAAGGTCTCGAACCCGAACTCAATCATGACAACCAAGTTGTCACAGCTCCCCAATAATGGCAACTGGGTTGTCATGTCATAGTGGTGTGGTGACCGATTCCCCCGCCCCGTCCGTTCCGCTGTCCCCCGAAGAGCTGCCGGGGCGCCTCATGGAGGTCTTCGCCCTCGTCGGCCCGCTGTACCGCCGCGTCCAGCGCCGGATCGAGCTGGACGCCGCCCAAGGCCTCTCCGTCGGCGTGCGCGCCGTGCTGGACCTGCTGTGCCAGCACGGACCCATGACGGTGCCGCAGATGGGCCGGGCCCAGTCGCTCAGCCGACAGTTCGTCCAGCGCATGGTGAACGACGCCGCGGCGTCCGGGCTGGTCGAGGCCGTCCCCAACCCGGCCCACGCGCGCTCCTCGCTGATCCGGCTCACCGACGCCGGCCAGGCCGCCATCACGGCCGTGACGGCCCGCGAACACGCGCTGCTGCGCCAGGCCGACGGCGACCTCACCGACGCCGACCTGGCGACCACCGTTCGCGTGCTCGGCCGGATGCTGGAGCTGTTCGAGGACGTGGACCTGACCGGCGCGGAACCGCCCTGCTAGCCGGTCCCTTGTGTCATGTCGGTCAGAGGCCGGCCACGAGTTGTTCGAGGTCGAGGTCGATCGTGAACGGCACCGGGCGCTTGAGCGTGCCCCGGAAGATGCCGGCCGGGGCGTAGGTCCGGGTCGGGACGTCGAGTTCGTAGACGTGCACGGCGGGGTGGCCGTCCTCGTCCTCGATGCGCCAGTAATGCGGGATCCCGGCCTCCGCGTACTTGCGGAGCTTGACGGTGCGGTCGCGGTGGGCGGATTCGGGGGAGACCACTTCGACGGCCAGCGCGACCTCTTCGGGGGCGAGCCAGGTGCGGTCGCGGTCGATCGGAGCGTCGGTCACCAGCAGATCCGGCTCGGGCCGGTTGCGGGAGTCGAGCCTGATGGTCATTTCCCTGCCCACTTTGAACCCCTGCGGGCACTGGCCCATGAGCGCGACGGTGAGCATGGTGACGAGGTGGCCGTGCCACCACCGCTGCGGCGACATCATGAAGACGAGTGCTCCGTCGATGAGTTCGGTGTGCCGAGGCGCCTCGGGGAGGCGGTCGAGATCCTCCGCGAACCAGCCCTCCGCGCGCGGCGGGCGCATCCAGTCGGGCAGTGAGGTCATGCTCCTCAGGGTAGTGGGTAGACACTGTCTGCGCTCCGCTGGTAGACAGTGTCTATGGATGATGAGCGGACGTCCCTGCGTGAGCGCCTGGTGGATGCCGGGGTGGAGTTGGTGCTGGCGGAGGGGTCGGGGGCGGTGGGATTGCGGGAGATCGCGCGGCGGGCGGGGGTGTCGCACGGGGCGCCGCGGCGGTACTTCGCCACCCATCGGGATTTGTTGTCGGCGGTGGCGCGGCGGGGGTTCGAGGAGCTGGGGCGGCGGTTCGCGGGGGTGCGGGCGGAGGGGGCCCGGGGGCGCTTGGAGGGGGTGGCTCGGGAGTACCTGGCGTTCGCGGCGGAGCGGCGCGGGATGTTCGAGCTGATGTTCCGTCACGACCTGCTGAGCAGTGACGGGCGGGAGGCGGACGGGCCGAGGCTGCGGGAGTCGACGGGTCCGCTGTTCGGGGGGATGGTCGGGCTGGTGGCGGAGTGCACGGGGGACGGGGAGCGGGCGCCGGTGGTGGCGGCGGCACTGTGGGCGAACCTGCACGGGCTGGCGCAGTTGCAGGGGTGGGGGAGCGTCGAGTTGATGCTGGGGGCGGGGCGGGAGGACGCGCTGCTGGAGGCCGTCCTGACGGCGCACCTGGGCGCGCGGTGAGCCGGTTCGCGCTGCCGGTGAGCGTCACGGCCGCGATGCTGGTGGCGCTGGACGGCACCGTGCTGCTGATCGCCCAGCCGAGCATGCGACGCGAACTCGGCGCGGACGCGGCCGCGTTGCAGTGGACCAGCACCGGCTACCTGGTCGCGGTCGCCGCCCTGCTGGTGGTGGCCGGCCGGCTCGGCGACCGGTACGGGCACCGGGGAACGCTGCTGGCCGGGGTGCTGGGGTTCGGCGCGGCCTCGGCCGGGATCGCGCTCGCCCCCACCGTGGGCTGGGTGATCGGACTGCGGGTCGCCCAGGGCGCGTTCGGGGCGCTGCTGCAGCCCGGGACGCTCGCGCTGCTGCGACTGTGCTGTCCGCCGGAACGGCTCGGCCGGGCGGTCGCGGTGCGGACGGGCGCGATCGCGCTCGCGGCCGGCGCGGGCCCGCTGCTCGGCGGCGCGCTGGTGGCGCAGTTCGGCTGGCGGGCGGTGTTCTGGATCAACGTGCCGGTCGCCGTCCTGATCGCGGCGATGACGCTCGCACTGCGGCCACCCGAGGTCGAACGGGGCCGCCAGCGGCTCGACCTGGCGGGTGCCGCGCTGCTCGCCGCCACGCTCGCCGTCCTGGTGCACGCCCTCGCAGAGATCCCCGACCGGGGCTGGACGGCCACCGGCACCGTCGTCGAACTGGCCGCCACCGCAGGCCTGTTGGCGGCTCTGCTCGGCCACGAGCGGCGCACCCCCGCGCCGGTGGTGCCACGCCCGGTGGCCCGGTCGCGGCCGGTGATCGGCTCGCTGGCGCTGCTCCTGACGTCCTCCGCCGGACTGTTCGGCACCCTGTTCAGCACCACCTTCCGCCTCCAGGACGCGTTGCGCCTCGGCCCGGTGGACACCGCGCTGCGGATGCTGCCGCTGACCGCGCTGATGGTCCTGGGCGCCCCCGCCGCCGAACGGGCGCTGCGCCGGTACGGCCCGCGTCGCACCGCGCTCGGCGGAACGCTGCTGCTGGTGACGGGAATTGCCGCACTGGCCGGCCCGGGCGGCGGCGGGGCGGCGCCCACCGCGACAGCGATGGCCTCGGCGCTACTGGGGGCGGGGTTCGCCGCGGTGATGGTGACGGCCACCGGCAGCGTGGTCGGCGACGCCCCGCCGGGATACGCGGGCGCGGTCGGCGGCCTGAAACAGACCGCCATGAACGTCGGCCCCACCCTGGGCATCGCCACCGCCTCCGGCGCCGGCCCGCACGGCGCCCTCCCGGCCCTGGCCTTGCTCGCCACGATCGGGCTGCTCCCGGCCACCACACTGCCTGCCGCACGGCACCGGCCGGGCAAGGGAGTTGCTGCCGCGGGTGGGTGACGCGCCGGGGTGATGCGGCAGTGCGGTAGGTGTCGGGTTGCGGGGCTCGGTGAGGTCGGCTGCCCTTGGCGTGCTTGCGGTGATTGGGGAGTCGTTGCTCGGGCAGGTGAGGTGCCGGGCCGGTGGTGGAGGTGCTGGGGGTAGTGCGGCAGGTCGTCGCCAGGGTGTCCGCCAGGCCTGGTTGTGGTGCCGCACTCGCAGTGTCGGGAGTTGCTGTCGCGGGTGGGGGACGCGTCGGGTGGCAGGTGTCAGGTCGTTGCCTGGGGCCTCCGTCCGCCCTGGTCGCTGCGCCGCACTCGCAGTGTTGGGAGTCGGCGTCCGCGGCGGTGACGTGTCGGGGCAGTGGCAGTGCGGCAATTGTCGGGTTCGGCGGTGCAGGCTGCCTGCGGTCTCCCGCCCGCCTGCTGCGCCGCACGTGCCGCGCCGGGGACTTGCTGCCCCTGGGGAGGTGCCAGGCAGAGCATCCGCCGCTTGCGGTGGGGCCGGCCGTCCCTCGCCGCGTCGGTCGTCCGACGCCTGTCGTGTCGGGAAGCCGCTGTCGGTGGCGCGTGACACGCTGGGCCGGTGACGGAAGAGCAGATGGCAGAGCGCCGGGCGGTCGGGGCGCTGAGTTCGACGGTGCTGGACTGCCCGGACCCGGAGCGACTGGCGGCGTTCTACCGCCTGTTGACGGGCTGGGAGGTGACGTACCGCAGCGAGGCGTACCTGTTCATCGGGGACGGCCCGGTGCGGATCGGCTTTCAGCGGGTCGGCGGGTTCCGGCCGCCGGCCTGGCCCTCCGACGGGGCCCGTGCCCATCTCGACTTCACCGTGCCCGAGTTGGCGCCGGCGGTGGCCGAACTGCTGGCGGCGGGCGCGACGAAGCCGGAGCACCAGGCGGGCGGTGACCACTGGGTGACGCTGCTCGACCCGGACGGGCACCCGTTCTGCCTGGCGATCCCCGAATGACGACGGCCGGTACACCCACGCTGGCGGCGGACGGCGAACGCCTGGCCTGCACCGTGGTCGAACCCGCCGTCCCGGCCCGCCCCGGTACGGCGCTGCTGATGCACGGCGCGGGGAACAGCGGCAGGCATCGATGCCTGCCGCTGGCCCGGGAGTTGGCGGCTGCGGGCTGTCGCTCGGTGGTGTTCGACTTCGCGGGGCACGGCGAGAGCACCGGCGAGCTCGGGCAGCTCTCGCTGGCCCGCCGCGCGCGTCAGGCCCGTGCGGTGCTGGAGCGCCACGCGCCGGACGGGCCGCTGCTGCTGGTCGGGTTCTCGATGAGCGGCCAGACCGTCGCCGACCTGCTGGGTGAGCCCGACATCGGCGACCGGGTACGGGCGATCGCCCTCGGGGCCCCGGCCGCGTACGCCCGCGACGTGGGGGAACTCCCGTTCGCCGCACCAGAGTTCACGGCCACCTTGCGCAGCCCGGGCAGTTGGCGCAGCAGCACGGCGTTCGAGACCTTCGCGGCGTTCGACGGCCGGGCGGTGCTGGTGCTGCCGGAGACGGACGAGGTGATCCCGGCCGAGGTGACGAACGCCCTGGACGCCGCCCTGCGCACCCGTGCCGCGTACACCCGGCTCGTCCTGCCGGGCGCCGATCACATGCTCGGCACCTGGCTGAGCGGCCACCCGGAGCACCGCGCCCAGGTGGCTGCCGCGCTTCTCGGCGATGCTTGATCGGCTGTTGGGGCAGTTGCACGGCCGGTCCGCCGCCGGTCGGGTCGGCACAGACCTGGGCAGCTTGGAGCGTCGTGCCCAAGTGGTTGCCGTGCTTCTCGCCGGCGCTTGATCGGCTGTTGGGTCAGTGCGGCCGGTCCGCAGACGCCTGAACAGCCATCAGGTCAGCCGCACGGCCAGTCCGCCGCCGACCGGGTCGGCACAGACCTGGGCGGTCCGGAGCGTCGTGCCAGGTGCCCGCCGTGCTTCTCGCCGGGGCCTGAACGGCCGTCGGGGCAGCCGCTCGGCCAATCCGCCACCGAGCGGGTCGGCACAGGCCTGAGCGACCACCGGAGCATCGCGCCCAGGTGGCCACCGCGTCTCTCGCCGACGCCTGAACGGCCGTCGCGCCCAGCCGCACGGCCGGTCCGCCCCGCCGACGCCTGAACGGTCGCAGGGGGCGCATGGTGGGCCCGCCGCTGCCTGGTTGGGCGTCAGGGAGGCCGTACTGCCGGCGGGCCGCCGCCTGAACGGCCGCCAGGGAGGTCGCACGGCCAGCCCGTCGACCACATGCTCGGCACCTGGCTGAGCGGCCACCCGGAGTGTCGCGTCCAAGTGGTTGCCGCGTTCCTCCCCCGATGCCCGAGCGTCCGCCAGAGCAGCCCCGCGACAGTCCGCCGACGCCTGAACGGCCGCTCGGCCAGCCCGCCCAGCGCCTGAGTGCCCGTCAGGGACGTCGTACGGCCAGCCCGCCCAGCGCCCGAGCGCCTGTCAGGGCAGTCGTACGACCAGTTCGCCGCCGGTCGGGGCGGCTGTGATGGTGACGCCGGTGAGGTCGTCCACCCAGTGGTCAGGCCGGTGGGCGGCGGCGCGGGGGCCGATGCCGAGGACGGGCATCCTGGCGGCGCGGGCGGCGGTGATGCCGGCCTCGGAGTCTTCCAGGACGAGGCATTCGGCGGGGGCGACGCCGAGTTCGGCGGCGGCCTTCAGGAAGCCTTCGGGGTCGGGCTTGCTGGCGCCGACATGTTCGGCGGTGATCATCAGCGGTGGCAGCGGGACGCCGGCGGCGGCCATCCGGACCCGGGCGAGGCGGTCGTCGGCGGAGGTGACCAGGGCGTGCGGCAGTCCGGCCAGTGACTCCAGCAGCCGTCGGGCGCCCGGGACTTCGACCACGCCGTCGGTGTCGGCGGTCTCCTCGGCGAGCATCTGCCGGTTCTCCGCGAGGTTCTGTTCCATCGGGCGGTCGGGCAGCAGCAGCGCCATGGTCAGGTGGCCCTGCCGGCCGTGGACGGTCTTCATCGCCTCGTCGGCGTCGAGCCCGTTCCGTTCCGCCCAGCGGCGCCAGCAGCGTTCGACCACGGCGTCGGAGTTGACCAGGGTGCCGTCCATGTCGAGCAGGACGGCCCGGACCGGCGGGGTGAGGACGGGCATCGGGGCTCCTCGGGGGCCTCGGGCGAGTGTTTGTTTCGCAATCGTACAAAACTAGCGCCGAGGGCTGCCGGGCTCACCCCAGCAGGTGCGCGTTGACCGCCCGGGCCTCCTCGGCCAGCTCCGGCAGCTCCACCACCTCGATGCCCGCCCCGGCGAGCACGGCGCTGCCCCGGCCCTCGGAGACGAACAGCGCGGGCTCCAGCCAGGCCACCACCACCCGCGGCACCCCGGCTGCGACGATCAACTCGGCGCACGGGTGCGGCCGGGAGGCCCGCTGCCCGCACGGCTCCAAGGTGCTGTACATGGTGGCGGTGCGCAGTCGCGGATCGCCGGGCGCGAGCCTGCCGAGCGCGGCCTCCTCGGCGTGGTTCACCGCGTCGACCTCTCGGCTGAAGCCCTCGGCCAGCACCTCGCCGTCCGCGCCGACGATCACCGCGCCCACCGAGAACGCCGTGCGGGACGGCGGGCAGCGTCGGGACAGCTCGATCGCGCGGCGCAGCCACTCCTGGTCGGAGGTGGTCATGGGGGACTCCTTCAGTACGGGACGGCGCCCCCCACGGTACGGGCCGCGACGGAACGGGCCGCGACGGAACGGGCCGCGACGGTACGGCCCGCGACGCTTCAGCCGGCGGGGCGCGGCGGCAGCGGGAGCGGCAGCGCGGGCAGGCCGTCGATGCTGACGGCGACGTGGTCCTTGCCCTCGCAGTAGGCGCTGAAGTTCTCCTCGCCCTTGCGGGTGAAGTACTGCTCGTGCAGGCCTCGTTCGGAGCGGTAGTCCATGAACGGGACGGCGTACCCGCAGGAGTCGCTCACCAGTTCCGCCCGCACCAGGACGATCGCGCGCAGGCCGACGCCGTCCGCGGACGGGTCGAAGTGCCCGAGGAGCTCGGCGAACCGCGGGTCGTCGCGGAACACCGGCTCGCCCCGGCCGTGCACCCGCAGCACCGTCGGCGGACCGTCGAAGGCGCACCACATCAGGGTGATCCGGCCGTTCTCCCGCAGGTGGGCGATGGTTTCGGCGTGTGAACCACCGAAGTCCAGGTAGGCGAGGGTGAGTTCGTCGAGGACGGCCAGGGTGCCGGCGCGGCCCTTGGGGGAGAGGTTGACGTGTCCGTCGCCGGAGAGCGGGGCGGTGGCCACGAAGAACACGGGCTGCCTGTCGATGAACGCGCGCAGCCGGTCGTCGATGCGTTCGTAGGTCTTTCCCATACCGGTGATTCTGCGCCCGGCCCGGCCCGGCGGGCGAGGAGATTTCGCAGTCGTCTCGTAGTGCGAGACGAGATTGTCCGGCCCATGGAACATTTTCCTATCCTGGGAGGCGCCTTCGAGGAGAGGGGAACCAACGTGGCCGGCTACACCCATGGGCACCACGCCGCCGTCCTGCGCTCGCACCGCACCCGCACCGCCGCCAACTCCGCGGCCTACCTGCTGCCCGAACTGCGGCCCGGGCAGCGGCTGTTGGACGTCGGCTGCGGGCCCGGCACGATCACCGCCGACCTCGCCGCCCGGCTCGGCCCGACCGGCCGGGTGATCGGCATCGACCCGTCCGCCGAGGTGCTCGCCCAGGCCGCCGCGTCGGCCGCCGAACGCGGCCTGGAGCAGCTGGCCTTCGAGGTCGCCGACGTGTACCGGCTCCCGTACGCCGACGCCTCGTTCGACGTGGTGCATGCCCACCAGGTGCTCCAGCACCTCGCCGACCCGGTCGCCGCGCTGCGCGAGATGCGCCGGGTCGCCGCCCCCGGCGGGGTGATCGCGGTGCGCGACGCCGACTACGCCGCGATGGCCTGGTACCCCCAACTGCCCGAACTGGACGACTGGTTGGCGCTCTACCGAAAGACCGCCCGGGCCAGTGGCGGCGAACCCGACGCCGGTCGCCGCCTGCTGTCCTGGGCGCACGCCGCCGGGCTGACCGACGTCCGGCCGTCCTCCAGCACCTGGACGTACGCCACCGGGGCCGAACGTGCCTGGTGGTCGGAGAGCTGGGCCGAGCGGACGGTGCACTCCAACACCGCCGCCACCGCCCTGGCCGAGGGCCTCGCCACCACCGCCGACCTGGACCGGATCGCCGCCGGCTGGCTTCGCTGGGCCGACCGCCCGGATGCCTGGTTCGCCGTTCTGCACGGCGAACTCCTGGTGAGCGTAAGCTAGTTGGCCCCATCGGCCCGGTCCGGCCCGCCCCCCATCGGGCCGGACCGCTACCGTGTGACGCCATGGGGAACCCGGATCGCACGCCCGCCATGCACCGCGTCATGCGGCAGGACGACAACGGCAATCGCTTCCTGCTCGCCCGCGGACTCACCCGCCCCGCCGCCGAGGCCCTGGCCGCCGAGTTCGAGGCCCGCGGCCACAAGCAGCTCTACTGGGTCGAAGCCGAGGAGGACCGCGCCCCGTAGGTCCGGTTCGGATCGCTCGCGGGCGCGTAGCGTGGCGGCAGGCGGGGGAGCGGGAATGCCGAGCGAGGAGGACCTCAGATGGCGGTGGAGATCGAGCGCAAGTTCCTGGTCCCGGACGGTGAAACCGTCCCCGAGGGGCGGGAGTTCGAAGTCCGGCAGGGGTACCTGGTGATCGGCCCGGAGGGGGCCGAGGCCCGGGTCCGCGACCAGGGCGGGGCGTGCTCGCTGACGGTCAAGCGCGGCACCGGACTGGTCCGCGGCGAGTGGGAGACCCCGCTCACCGCCGAGCAGTTCGAGGCACTGTGGCCCGCCACCGAGCAGGCCCGGGTCGCCAAGACCCGCCGGCTGGTGCAGCTCGGCCGGTACGAGGCCGTGGTCGACACCTTCCACGGCCGGCTGGCCGGACTGCGCACCGTCGAGGTCGAGTTCACCGACCAGCAGGACGCCGCCGCCTTCACCCCGCCGCCCTGGTTCGGAGCCGAGGTCACCGACCGCCCCGACCTGAAGAATCAGCACCTCGCCACCGCCGCCGCCCCACCCCGCCCCTGACATAGGGTCGGGAGCCGACGAGCGGTACGAGCGGCAAGGGCGGCAATGGCAGAGCTGATCGACACGGTGGCGTGGGTCCGGCTGGAGGGCGGCCGGATCCTCTGCGCGCGCCCCCGCGGCAAGGACGTCTTCTACATCCCCGGCGGCAAGCGCGAGGGAGACGAGACCGACCTGCAGACGCTGACCCGCGAGGTCGCCGAGGAACTCACCGTCGCCATCCGCCCCGACACCGTCACCCACGCCGGTACCTACGAGGCCGACGCCCATCCGGGCGGCCCCACCGTCCGGATGGCCTGCTACCGCGCCGAGTACACCGGCACCCTCGCCGCCAGCAGCGAGATCGAGGACGTCGAGTGGTTCGGCTATGCCGACCGCGACCGCGTCCCCCCGGTCGACCAGTTGCTCTTCGACGACCTGCACCGCGACGGCCACCTGCACTGAGCACGGGAGATCCCGGCCGCGCAAGGAAATGCCCGTTCTGTACGCCAATCGGACAGACGACCCGTATGCCGGGATAGCTGGGCGTTTCCCTGGGTATGGCAGTGTTCGGCTTGATTCGTCACGATCAGTGAGCCGCGCACGGCGCGACGTGGCGACGGCCCACGCCCCGGCGGCCCGTCGGCAGCGTGTTCCAGCGACGGCCGGAGGCCCCGTAGGTGGCGAAGCCGGGTGACGGCGGGGAAGAGCCCGAGGCGTCGGGCCTGCCCCCGCGCGGGCCGCGGCGGCCGAGCGGCTCCGCGCGGCCCAAGGGCACCGGCCGGTCCGGCGGAGCGGCCGCCCGGGCCCGTCTGCGCCGCCACCCCGGCCACGACCAGCCGGCGCCGCCCCCCGGGCCGTCCGCCGGACCGGCCGGCCCCGGGTCGTCGGCCCAGGGCGCCGGATCGTCCCGCGGCCGCCCCATCCGGGCGTTCCCCGGGGGGCCCGGCCCGCACCCGGCCGCGCGCCCCGACACCGCGCCGACCACGCTGCACCCCAGCCGCCGCACCGAGGGCGGCAGCCTGCTGGACGTGGTGCGGGTGGCGATCGTCATCCTGGACACCGCGGGCCGGGTGGTGCTGTGGAGCCCCACCGCCGAGGAGATGCTCGGCTGGCCCAGCGAGGTACTGGTCGGCCGGTCGATCGAGGAACTGCTCGCCGACCCGGAGGACCAGCAGCGGGCCAGGGCCGCCCTCCAGGAGACGCTTCGCCACGGCTCCTGGCACGGCTTCACCGGCATCAGCGACCGCGACGGCGTGCCGGTCGAGGTGGAGGTCCGGCTGTCGCTGCTGGTGGACGGCGACGGCGCCCCGTACGTGCAGGCCGCGCTCACCGAGGCCGCCGCGCTGCGCGCCGTCGAACGCGACCTCGCGGTCCGCGACGCGCTGTTCGAACAGTCCCCGCTGGGCATCGCCGTGCTGGACACCGACCTGCGCTACACCGCCGTCAACCGCACGCTGGCCGAGATGGACGGCCTGCCCGCCGAGGCACACATCGGCCGCACCGCCGGCGAGACCCTGCCGGAGCGCTCCACCGACGAGATCACCGCGCTGCAGCGCCAGGTGCTGGCCACCGGCGAGCCCGTCATCGACGTCACGCTGGCCGCGCCGAACAGCGGCCGGGGCGGCTACCGGTCGATCTCGTTCAGCCGGATGACCGACCGGGCCGGCCGGGTGCTCGGCATCTCCGGCACCGCGATGGACGTCACCGAGCGCTACCGGGCAGTGGCCAAGGTGGAGGGCGCCCGGCGGCGGCTGTCGCTGCTCAACGAGTTCGGCTCCCGGGTCGGCGACCTGCTGGACGCCTCGATGATCGCCCAGGAACTGGCCGGCGCGGTGGTCCCGCGGCTGGCCGACTACGCCGCGGTGATCCTGCTGCAGGCCGTCGCGCACGGTGACGACCTGCCCCGGCACGGCCACGACCGGCGCACCTCGCTGCTGCAGCTCGGCGTGGCCGGCGTCCAGGACGGCCCGGCGGTGGAGACCATGCTCCGGCACAGCGCCCGGATCACCTTCGAGGACGACTCGGTGTTCGGCCGGGTGCTGCGCCGCGGCGTCCCCGAACTGCTCACCGGCGCCGAACTGGAGGCGTTGTCCTTCCCCGGCGACCCCAAGGTGGAGGCCGCCCGCGACCTCGGCATCCACTCCCGCCTGGTGGTGCCGCTGCGGGCCCGCGGCATCGTGATCGGCCTGCTGGTGGTCAGCCGGGCCGGCTACCGCGAGGGCTTCGACCGCGACGACCTGGCCTTCACCGTCGAACTCGCCGACCGGGCCGGCAGCTCGCTGGACAACGCCCGCCTGTACGCCCGCGAGCGGACGGCCGCGCTCACCCTGCAGCGCACCCTGCTGCCCCAGCAGGTGCCGCAGCCGGCCGGCGTCGAGGTGGCCTACCGGTACGTGCCCGGCTCCAGCGGCACCGAGGTCGGCGGCGACTGGTTCGACGTCATCCCGCTGCCCGGCGACCGCACCGCGCTGGTGGTCGGCGACGTGATGGGCCACGGCCTGCGGGCCGCCGCCACGATGGGCCGGCTGCGCACCGCGGTGCGGGTGCTGGCCGCCCTCGACCTGGCGCCCGAGGTGGTCCTGCGGCACGTCCACGAGCTCGCCGACGACCTCGCCCAGGGCCCCGACGAGGCCCTGCTCGCCACCTGCGTCTACGCGGTGTTCGACCCCGCGCGGCGCAACCTGACCGTCACCAAGGCCGGCCACATCCCGCCGGTCCTGGTGGTGCCCGGCGCCGACGCCGAGCCGGCCCGCTCCGGCGGCCCGCTGCCCGGCGGCGCCGGCCAGGTGCTCGACCTGCCCTCCGGTGCGCCGCTCGGCGTCGGCGGGGTGCCGTTCGAGTCCATCGAGATGGAGATCCCCGACGGCAGCCTGCTCGCCCTGTGCACGGACGGGCTGGTGGAGTCCCGGGACAAGGATCTGGACGTGGGACTCGGGAGGTTGATCAGCGTGCTCGAACAGCCGTACGCCTCGATCCAGCAGGCGTGCGAGGCCGTCCTCGACACCATGGAGCAGGGCCGCGAGCCCGACGACGTGGCGCTGCTGCTGGCCCGGCTGGGCCGGGAACGGGACGACGCCCCCACCGCCGGCTGGACACTGCCGGCCGAGCCGACCGCGGTCTCCCGGGCCCGCCGGCTGGTGCGCCACACGCTCGCCGACTGGGGCGTCGAAGCCCTCACCGACACCGCCGAACTGCTGGTCAGCGAACTGGTCACGAACGCCGTCCGGTACGCCAGCGCCCCGATCGGGGTCCGCCTCACCCTCGGCGAGCTGCTGCTGGTGGAGATCTCCGACCCGCTGCCCGACCCGCCCCGGGAACGGCACGCGAGCGCCGGCGACGAGGGCGGGCGCGGCCTCGAACTGGTCCGCCGGCTCGCCCTGCGCTGGGGCACCAGGGCGGAGGGGCTGGGCAAGGTCGTCTGGTTCGAACTGGCAGACTCGGACGTTCAACCACCCGAGTCGATGTTGTGACGTTGAAGGGCGTGTGCGCCCACGCCCGGATGATGAATACTCGGACATCGAAATACTCGGTCGTCTCGACACCGGATGGGCGCGCGGGTTGGAGGGGTCGGTCCGTTGAACAGCTTCCCGGCACGGAACACGACGCACGGCAGCAGCGGCCGAGCCGCACTGCCGGAGCAGCCGGGTGCCCCCACGGTGCCCGCCACGCTCCCGGACGGCTGGGAACAGGCCTCGTCGGGCACCATCTACGACTACATCCGGGTCGCCACCTTCGCGATCGGCCCCGACGGGCGGATCGCGCAGTGGAGCGACCGGGCCGCCCAGTTCTTCGGCGTGCCCGCCGCCGAGGCGGTCGGCGCGGACCCGATCACCGCGTTCGTCCCGCGCGAACTGTGGCAGCGCGGCCGGGCCCGGCTGGAGCGCATCCTGTCCGGCGAGGAATGGGTCGGCACCGCCCCCTACCGGGACCTGTCCGGCGCGGAGAGCCTCGCCGAGGTCTACGCGATGCCCGACAGCGCCGACGGCTCGGCCACCTGCCTGGCCGTCGACCTCGGCCGGCTGCGCGCCATCGAGACCGACCTGGCCGCCTCCGAGGCGGTCATCGGCCAGACCCCCACCGGCTTCTTCCTGTTCGACACCGACCTGAAGCTGCAGCGCGTCAACGCCGCCTTCGCCACCGGCGTCGGCCGCAGCCCCGCCGCCCTGCAGGGCCTCGCCCCAGGCGACGTGTTCCGCCCCTCCGACGCGGACCGGCTGCTGCTCGCCCTGCGCAAGGTCCTCACCGGCCAGGATCCCGTCCTCGACCTGCGGCTGTCCGGCCCCGCCCGCCCCGGCCGCCCGGCCGGCCGCGACGACGAACGCACCTGGGCGGTCTCGCTGTACCGCCTCACCGCCGCCGGCGGACGCCCGATCGGCGTCGCCGGGCAGGTCCAGGACGTCACCAGCCGGCACATCGCCGAACGCGAGGCCGCCGGCGTGCGCCGCAGCCTCGCCCTGCTCAACGAGGCGTCCACCCACATCGGCTCCACCCTCGACCTGGAGACCACCGCCAAGGAACTGCTCGACGTGATCGTCCCGCAGTTCTGCGACGTCGCCACCGTCGACCTGTACACCGCGCTGCTCACAGGCGACTCCTCCCTCACCGCCAACCCGGAGAACGGCGAACTGCGCCGGGTCGCGGTCTCCAGCGTGGTCGGCAACGCCCCGTCGGTGCTCGGCAGCGAGCGCGGCGGCGTCCGGGTCGCCGAGGCCGGCGGCACGCTCTGCTACCCGCCGCGCTCCCCGCACGCCCGCGCGCTGCGCACCGGCCGCAGCGTCGTCCCGCAGCCCGGGCCCGACCCGCTGCTGCGCTCCACCCTGGTGGTGCCGTTGGTCGCCCGCGACCAGGTGCTCGGCCTGGTGCAGCTGTCCCGGGCGATCGGCAGCGAGCCGTTCGACGCCCGCGAGGTCGCGATCGCCGAGGAACTGGTCGCCCGCGCCGCCGTCTGCGTCGACAACGCCCGCCTGTACCGCCGCGAGCACGAGCGCGCGCTGATCCTGCAGCGCAGCCTGCTGCCCCCGGGCAACCCGGCCGCGTCCGGCCTGGAGATCGCCCGCCGCTACCTGCCCAGCAACAACAACACCGAGGTCGGCGGCGACTGGTTCGACGTCATCCCGCTGCCCGGCAGCCGCACCGCCCTGGTGATCGGCGACGTGATGGGCCGCGGCCTGCGCGCCGCCGTCGCGATGGGCCAGCTGCGCACCGCCGTACGCACCCTCGCGATGCTCGACCTGGACCCGGAAGAGGTGCTCTCCGCCCTCGACGAGATCGCCCGCGGCCTCGGCAACGACGACGCCGAACCGGACCGGGCCGGCGCCGAGGTCTACCTCGCCACCTGCGTGTACGCCGTGTACGACGCGGTCAAGCAGCGCTGCACCTTCGCCAACGCCGGCCACCTCCCGCCGGTGCTGCTCGCCCCCGGCGAACGCGCCCGGATGCTCGACGTGCCGCCCGGCCTGCCGCTCGGCGTCGGCGGCGAACCGTTCGAGGAGGTCACCGTCGACCTGCCCGAGGGCGCCGTCCTCGGCCTGTACACCGACGGCCTGGTGGAGTCCCGCAAGCACCAGCTGGACGAGGGCCTGAAGGCCTTCCGCACCGCCCTCACCAACGGCTCCGACCAGCTGGAGGAGCTCTGCGACCAGGTGCTGGACGAGCTCAACCCGCACCACGGCGAGGACGACATCGCCCTGCTGATGGCCAAGGTCAAGGGCCTGCCCAAGGGCTCGGTCGGCGACTGGCGGTTGCCGCCCGAGCCGACCTCGGTCGCCCGGGCCCGCGAGGCCGCCTGCGGCTGGCTGCTGGAACGCGGCCTCGACGAACTCGTCGACACCTCCGAACTGCTGGTCAGCGAACTGGTCACCAACGCCCTGCGGCACGGCCGCGGCGAGATCCGGCTGCGCCTGCTGCGCGACAAGACCATGGTCTGCGAGGTCTGGGACGACGCCTACGCCCAGCCGCGCCAGCGCCGCGCCCAGGAGACCGACGAGGGCGGCCGCGGCCTCCAGCTGGTCTCCCTGCTGGCCGAGCGCTGGGGCAGCCGCCGCACCCCCAAGGGCAAGATCGTCTGGTTCGAGCTGGCCCTCTAGCCCGCGGCCGTCCGTTCGTACCGGAAGCGGGCGCCGGGCCGTTGTGATTCAAACCTCCACCGGCTGCCCGTTTCTGCTCCATTGCGGGCTTCCCCGTACGATGGGGAGAAGCCGAGGCATGTGCCGTGCCCGGTGGGTGGACCGGTGAATGCTGACGCGGGCCGGGCACCGTGACCCACGATTCCGGGAGAATCAGCGCCGCATGCCCACGCGCAACGACATCCGCAACGTCGCCATCGTCGCCCACGTCGACCACGGCAAGACCACCCTGGTCGACGCCATGCTCAAGCAGGCCGGTGCCTTCGCGGCCCACCAGCAGCTCGACGACCGCATGATGGACTCGAACGACCTGGAGCGCGAGAAGGGCATCACCATTCTCGCGAAGAACACCGCGGTCAAGTACCACCCCAAGGACGGCGGCGCGCCGATCACCATCAACATCATCGACACCCCGGGCCACGCCGACTTCGGTGGCGAGGTCGAGCGCGGTCTGTCGATGGTGGACGCGGTCGTCCTGCTGGTCGACGCCTCCGAGGGCCCGCTGCCGCAGACCCGCTTCGTGCTGCGCAAGGCGCTCTCCGCCCGCCTGCCCGTCATCCTGTGCATCAACAAGACCGACCGCCCGGACGCCCGGATCGACGAGGTCATCAACGAGACCTACGACCTGTTCCTGGACCTGGACGCGGACGAGGACCAGATCGAGTTCCCGATCGTCTACGCCTGCGCCCGTGACGGCGTCGCCTCGCTGACCAAGCCGGAGAACGGCACCGTGCCGGCCGACTCCGAGAACCTGGAGCCGTTCTTCTCCACCATCCTGGAGCACGTCCCGGCCCCGACCTACGACGAGAACGCCCCGCTGCAGGCGCACGTCACCAACCTGGACGCCGACAACTTCCTCGGCCGTATCGCGCTGCTCCGCGTCGAGCAGGGCGAGCTGCGCAAGGGCCAGACGGTGGCCTGGATCAAGCGCGACGGCTCGATCCAGAACGTCCGCATCTCCGAGCTGCTGATGACCGAGGCGCTCACCCGCAAGCCCGCCGAGGTGGCCGGCCCCGGTGACATCTGCGCCGTCGCGGGTATCTCGGAGATCATGATCGGCGAGACCCTGGCCGACACCGAGAACCCGATCGCGCTGCCGCTGATCACCGTCGACGAGCCGGCGATCTCGATGACCATCGGCACCAACACCTCGCCGCTGGTCGGCAAGGGCGGCTCCGGCAAGGGCGCGGACGCCAAGTCCGGCGCCAAGGTGGACCGCAAGGTGACGGCCCGCCAGGTCAAGGACCGTCTGGACCGCGAGCTGATCGGTAACGTCTCGCTGCGCGTGCTGGACACCGAGCGCCCGGACGCCTGGGAGGTGCAGGGCCGCGGTGAGCTGGCGCTGGCCATCCTGATCGAGACCATGCGCCGGGAAGGCTTCGAGCTGACCGTCGGCAAGCCGCAGGTCGTCACCCGCGAGATCAACGGCAAGACCCACGAGCCGGTCGAGCGCCTCACGGTGGACGTCCCCGAGGAGCACATGGGCGCGGTCACCCAGCTGATGGGCATCCGCAAGGGCCGGATGGACAACATGTCCAACCACGGTTCGGGCTGGGTCCGGATGGAGTTCGTGGTGCCGTCCCGCGGCCTGATCGGATTCCGGACGGAGTTCCTCACCAACACCCGCGGCACCGGTATCGCGCACTCCATCCACGAGGGCTACGAGCCGTGGTTCGGCGCGCTGACGACCCGTAACAACGGTTCGCTGGTCGCCGACCGCTCCGGCGTGGTCACCGCCTTCGCGATGACCAACCTGCAGGAGCGCGGCGTGCTGTTCACCGACCCCGGCACCGAGGTGTACGAGGGCATGATCGTCGGCGAGAACTCGCGCTCCGACGACATGGACGTGAACATCACCAAGGAGAAGAAGCTCACCAACATGCGTTCCTCGAACGCTGACGTGGCCGAGTCGATCGTCCCGCCGCGCAAGCTCTCGCTGGAGCAGTCGCTGGAGTTCTGCCGCGAGGACGAGTGCATCGAGGTGACCCCGGAGACCGTGCGCATCCGCAAGGTCGTCCTGGACGCCAAGGAGCGCGGCCGCACCGCGTCGCGCGCCAAGAAGGGCTGACGCCCGCCTGTTTCGGCCGACCGGCCGGTGTCCTTCGGGGCGCCGGCCGGTCGTGTTTTTGGTGACTCTCCGTCATGAACGGCCAGGGAGAGGCTGTTCGTTAATCGGACGTCACTGATCGTCATCCGTGACAACTGTCCGTTTCGCCCCTGTCTGGCTATGTCTGGAATGTCCGATTTTGGGATTCATCCATCGTTCATGTGACCAAATTGAAATCCGGATTGGTCAATTCCGTATCCATGAGTGACCGATAGTGGGTGCAGTCGAGCTCGGGTCGAGGCTCCTGCGCAGGGGTGCGCGCCAGGCCGCGAGCGATCTGCAACACGATTTCAGGAGGCACACCCATGCGCGGTGCCAGCCAGGCCAAGTGGGTTGTCGCAGCCGTCGCGGTCGCCCTCGCCGCTACCGCTTGCGGCAGCAGCTCGTCGGACGGCGCTTCCAGCGGACCGGCCAACGCCCAGGGCACGTTCAGCTACCAGAGCTCCGAGCCGCAGAACCCGCTCCAGCCCGCCAACGCCATGGAGGTCGGCGGCGGTCGCGTCATCAAGAACCTGTTCAAGGGCCTGGTGGACTACGACCCCAGCAGCGGCAAGCTGCGCAACCAGGTCGCCGACAAGATCGAGACCACCGACGCGCAGAACTACACCGTCACCCTGAAGTCCGGCTGGACCTTCCACGACGGCACCCCGGTGACCGCGCAGTCCTTCGTGGACGCCTGGAACTGGTCCGCCAACGTCAAGAACAACCAGATCAACTCCAACTGGTTCTCCGACATCCAGGGCTACGACGCGGTCCACCCGGCCAAGGGCGACCCGACCGCCGACACCATGTCCGGCCTGAAGGTCGTCGACGACACCCACTTCACCATCGCGCTGACCGGCCCGGTGTCGTACTTCCAGTACAAGCTCGGCTACACCGCCTTCGCGCCGCTGCCGAAGGTGTTCTACACCGACCCGGCGAAGTTCGGTCAGTCGCCGATCGGCAACGGCCCCTACAAGTTCGTCTCGTGGGAGCACAACAAGGCGATCACCCTCGCCGCCTACGACAACTACGCGGGCGCCGACAAGCCGAAGAACGGCGGCGTCGTCTTCAAGAACTACTCGCAGCCCGAGGCCGCCTACAAGGACCTGGTCTCCGACAACCTGGACGTGCTGGACCAGGTCGACCCGAGCGACCTCGCCTCCTACAAGAACGACCTGGGCGACCGCGCCGTCGACCAGCCGCAGGGCTCCATCCAGGCGCTGTCCTTCTCGCTCTACCAGGACTCCTGGAAGGGCCAGGACAAGGCCAAGGTCCGCCAGGGCCTGTCGATGGCGATCGACCGCGACACCATCACCAAGACGGTGCTCAACGGCTCCCGCCAGCCGGCCAACACCTGGGTCGCCCCGGGCGCCATGGGCTACAAGGACAACACCTGCGG
This sequence comes from Kitasatospora sp. NPDC059673, assembly GCF_042734215.1. NCBI lineage: Bacteria > Bacillati > Actinomycetota > Actinomycetes > Kitasatosporales > Streptomycetaceae > Kitasatospora > Kitasatospora sp. NPDC059673. Next base: position 61,082 of record NZ_JBHWEN010000029.1, read on the forward strand.
CGAGGCCTGCACCTACAACCCGGAGAAGGCCAAGCAGCTGATCGCCGAGGGCGGCGGCGTCCCCGGCAACAAGATCACCGTGCTGTACAACTCCGACGGCGGCCACAAGGAGTGGGTGGACGCGGTCTGCAACTCCATCCGCCAGGCCACCGGCGTGGAGTGCGTCGGCGACCCGAAGCCGGACATGAAGACCGCCCGCGACCTGATCAAGGGCAAGAAGGTCGACGGTCTGATGCGGACCGGCTGGCAGCAGGACTACCCGCTGAACGCCAACTTCCTGCGCGACGTGTACGGCACCGGCGCCGACGCCAACGACGCCGGCTACTCCAGCCCGGAGTTCGACAAGCTGGCCAGTGCGGCGGACAAGGCCACCACCGTCGAGCAGACCGCCGACCTGTACCAGCAGGCCGAGGCCCAGCTGGCCAAGGACATGCCGGCCATCCCGCTCTGGTACTACAAGACCACCGCCGGTTACTCGAAGAACGTGCAGAACGTGAAGTACGACTCGTTCGGCGACCCGGTCTTCACCCAGGTCGAGGTCAAGCAGAAGTAACCGAGCCGGCACCGCACGGCTCGAACCGACACGGCCGGTGCCCGTACCCCGCCCCACCGGGCGGACCGGCACCGGCCGTTGTCACGCCAAGAACTCTGATCGGGACGACGGCCCGTCAGAGCAGCAAATTGGAGGCACGATGGGGCGCTTTGTCGCAAGGCGACTGCTCCAGATGATCCCGGTGTTCCTGGGCACGGTCACGATCATTTTCTTCATGACCCGCATGCTGCCCGGCGACCCGGCGGCGGCAATGTGGGGAGACAAGGCCGCCGACCCCGCACAGCTGGCCGCGTTCAAGCACCGGATGGGACTCGACGTCTCGCTGTGGCAGCAGTACCTCAACTACATGGGCGACCTGTTCACCGGAAACTTCGGTGAGACCATGTCCGGCCGCAAGGTCATCGACGTCATCGGCGAGGCCCTGCCGGTCACCATCCGCCTGGCCCTGCTGGCCTTCGTCTTCGAGCTGGTGGTCGGCGTCGGGATCGGCCTGCTGGCCGGCCTGCGCCGCGGCAAGGCGTTCGACAAGAGCACCCTGGTGCTGACCCTGCTGCTGATCTCGATCCCGGTCCCGGTGCTCGGCTTCATCTTCCAGAACGTCTTCGCGATCCAGCTCAAGTGGATCACCCCGACCGTTCAGGACTCGATGAACCTCGGCCAGCTGATGCTGCCCGCCATCGTGCTCGGCTCGCTGTCCCTCGCCTATGTCGCCCGACTGACCCGCACCTCCATCGCGGAGAACATCAAGTCGGACTACATGCGCACCGCGATCGCCAAGGGCCTGCCCCGGCGCAAGGTCATCGGTACCCACCTGCTGCGCAACTCGATGATCCCGGTGGTGACCTTCCTGGGCACCGACCTCGGCGCCCTGATGGGCGGCGCGATCGTCACCGAGGGCATCTTCAACGTCAAGGGCGTCGGCAACGCGCTGTACCACGCCATCAACCTCAACGAGGGCGCGACCGTCTCCGGTTTCGTCGTCGTGCTGGTGCTGGTGTACCTGGCCGCCAGCCTGATCGTCGACCTGCTCTACGCGGTCCTGGACCCGAGGATCCGGTATGCCTGACCTGATCGAGAAGACCGTCCCGGCACAGGGCTCCGCCGAGCCCAAGCCGGAGAAGCCCCGCAGCCTCGGCTCGGACGCCTGGCACGACCTGCGCAAGCGGCCGATCTTCATCATCTCGGCGGCGCTGATCGTGCTGCTGGTCGCCTTCGCGATCGCCCCCAGCCTGTTCACCTCGGTGGACCCGCGGGCCGGCGACCTGCGCCTGCACTACCTGAGCAAGCCGAACTACCTGCACTTCTTCCAGGCGGACTGGTTCGGCTACGACGGCCAGGGCCGCTCCATCTACGCCCGGATGATCTACGGTGCCCGCGCCTCCGTGGTGGTCGGCATCTGCGTCACCGCCGGTGTCACCGTCCTCGGCGGCCTGGCCGGCATGATCGCCGGCTACTACGGCGGCTGGGTGGACGCGGTGATCTCCCGGGTCACCGACATGTTCTTCGGCATCCCGCTGCTGCTCGGCGCGCTGGTCGTGCTGAACGCCTTCACCACCCGCACCGTCTGGTCGGTGGTCTTCGCCCTGGTCGCCCTCGGCTGGACCCAGATGACCCGCGTGATGCGCGGCTCGGTGATCACCGTCAAGCAGTCGGACTACGTGACCGCGGCCAAGGCGCTCGGCGCCGGCACCGGCCGGATCATGTTCAAGCACATCCTGCCGAACGCCATCGCCCCGGTGATCGTGGTCGCCACCATCGCGCTGGGCGGCTACATCGCCACCGAGGCCACGCTGAGCTTCCTCGGCATCGGCCTGCAGGACCCGACCATCTCCTGGGGCATCGACATCAACTCGGCCCAGAAGGTCCTCCGTACCGCGCCGTTCGCGCTGTTCTTCCCGGCCGGCATGCTCAGCGTCACCGTGCTGGCGTTCATCATGCTCGGCGACGCGGTGCGCGACGCCCTCGACCCGAAGCTGCGCTGAGAGAGGCGGCCCGCATCATGACCACCGCACCCGAGAAGACCACCGCCGCGAAGGACCGCCTGGTCCCCGGCACCCCGCTGCTCGAAGTCCGCGACCTGCACGTCGAGTTCAAGACCCGCGACGGCGTCGCCAAGGCCGTCAACGGCGTCAACTACTCGGTCGCCGCCGGCGAGACCCTGGCCGTGCTCGGCGAGTCCGGCTCCGGCAAGTCCGTCACCGCGCAGACCATCATGGGCATCCTCGACATGCCGCCCGGCCGGATCACCGCCGGCGAGATCATGTTCCGCGGCCAGGACATGCTCAAGATGTCGAACGAGGAGCGCCGGAAGATCCGCGGCCGCAAGATCGCGATGATCTTCCAGGACGCGCTGTCCTCGCTGAACCCGGTGCTCTCCGTCGGCTACCAGCTCGGCGAGATGTTCCGCGTGCACGAGGGCGCCTCCCGCAAGGAGGCCAAGGCCAAGGCCATCGAGCTGATGGACCGGGTGCGCATCCCGGCCGCGGCGCAGCGGGTGAACGACTATCCGCACCAGTTCTCCGGCGGTATGCGGCAGCGCATCATGATCGCGATGGCGCTGGCCCTGGAGCCGGACCTGATCATCGCGGACGAGCCGACCACGGCGCTGGACGTGACCGTCCAGGCGCAGGTGATGGACCTGCTGGCGGAGCTTCAGGCCGAGTACCACATGGGTCTGATCCTGATCACCCACGACCTCGGCGTGGTGGCCGACGTCGCGGACAAGATCGCCGTCATGTACGCCGGCCGGATCGTCGAGACCGCCCCCGTGCACGAGCTGTACGCGCGGCCCGCCCACCCCTACACCCGCGGCCTGCTCCGGTCGATCCCGCGCCTCGACCAGAAGGGCGAGGAGCTCTACGCGATCAAGGGCCTGCCGCCCAACCTCTACAAGGTCCCGGCCGGCTGCGCCTTCAACCCGCGCTGCGACGTGGTCACCGACCGCTGCCGCACCGAGATCCCCGCCCTGCACCAGGTCACCGACCGGGACGGGGCCGAACTCGCCGGCCGCAAGAGCGCCTGCCACCTCTGGAAGGAGACCCTCCATGGCTGAGCCCATCCTGGAGGTCCGCGACCTGGTCAAGCACTACCCGCTCACCCAGGGCGTCCTCTTCAAGAAGCAGGTCGGCGCGGTCAAGGCCGTCGACGGCGTCTCCTTCACCCTCGACAAGGGCGAGACGCTCGGCATCGTCGGCGAGTCCGGCTGCGGCAAGTCCACCCTCGCCAAGGTCCTGATGAACCTGGAGCGGGCGACCGCCGGCCAGGTCCTCTACAAGGGCGAGGACATCTCCCGGCTGTCGGGCGCCGCGCTCAAGGCCGTGCGGCGCAATATCCAGATGGTGTTTCAGGACCCGTACACCTCGCTGAACCCGCGTATGACGGTCGGCGACATCATCGGGGAGCCGTTCGAGATCCACCCGGAGGTGGCGCCGAAGGGCGACCGGCGCAAGGCGGTTCAGGATCTGCTCGATGTGGTGGGTCTGAACCCGGAGTACATCAACCGGTATCCGCACCAGTTCTCCGGCGGCCAGCGTCAGCGCATCGGCATCGCGCGGGGTCTGGCGCTGAAGCCGGAGATCATCATCTGTGACGAGCCGGTGTCGGCGCTGGACGTGTCGGTGCAGGCCCAGGTGATCAACCTGCTGGAGCAGCTCCAGAGCGAGTTCGAGCTGTCCTACATGTTCATCGCGCACGACCTGTCGATCGTCCGGCACATCTCCGACCGGGTCGGCGTGATGTACCTGGGGCGGATGGTGGAGATCGGCACCGACGCCGAGATCTACGAGCACGCCACCCACCCCTACACCCAGGCGCTGCTGTCCGCCGTCCCGGTGCCCGACCCGACCGGCCGCGAGAGCCGCGAGCGGATCATCCTCACCGGCGACATCCCCTCCCCGGCGAACCCGCCCTCCGGCTGCCGCTTCCGCACCCGCTGCTGGAAGGCGGAGGAACGCTGCTCGACGGAGCTGCCGCTGCTGGCCGTCCCGGAGCTGCTGACAGGCGAGGCCAGGCACGAGTCGGCCTGCCACTTCGCGGCCGAACGCGAGGTCGCCGGCGCGGCCTGACGCAACGGCAGGACGTGCACCGATAGGACGTGCACCGACAGGGGCGCGGGGAACTGCGCGAGCAAGGAGTGAACGCCGGCAAGGTCGCGAGCAAGTGCAGGTCATTGTCCTGCGTCGCGATCTTGCTGGTGAGTGCCTTCCGCTTCGCGCAGTTCCCCGCGCCCCTGTTTTCGCGCCCATCCGCCCGCGCGAGTTTCCCCGCGCCCCTGTTTTCGCGCCCACCTGCCGTTGCGCTCCTCGCTCGTCCGGCTGCGTTGCGGTCGCGTGACCGCTTGGCGGCGATTCTCATGAGGTGAGATGCGTCATCCACCCTTGAGGAGGAAGCTCCATGCCTGCAGGCACCCGTGTGCGCTGGGCCGTGGTCAGTGCGACGTCAGTGGCCCTGATGGCCACGGGTTGTGGTGGTGGCGGCAGTTCGGGTAGCGGTTCGTCGGACGCGACCAAGACGTTCACCTATCAGAGCAGTGAGCCGCAGAATCCGTTGCAGCCGGCCAACGCCAATGAGGTGGGTGGCGGGCGCATCGTGCAGAACCTGTTCAAGGGCCTGGCGGACTACGACCCGTCCAACGGCAAGCTGCGGATGCAGGTTGCGGACTCGATCAACACCAATGACGCGCAGACGTACAACGTGACGCTGAAGTCGGGCTGGACCTTCCACGACGGGACGCCGGTGACGGCGAAGAGCTTTGTGGATGCCTGGAACTGGGCGGCGAACACCAAGAACAACCAGATCAACAGCTCCTGGTTCTCCGACATCCAGGGCTACAACGATGTCCACCCGGCCAGCGGCACGCCGACCACGGACACCATGTCGGGGCTGACCGTTCAGGACGACACGCACTTCACGATCAAGCTGAGCAACAAGGTCTCGTACTTCCCGTACAAGCTGGGGTACGTGGCCTTTTCGCCGCTCCCGGAGGGGTTCTTCAAGGACCCGGCGGGTTACGGGCAGAAGCCGGTGGGCAACGGGCCGTACGAGTTCGTGAGCTGGGACCACAACTCGCAGGTGGTCACCAAGACCTTCGCCAACTACCAGGGCGTGGACAAGCCGAAGAACGGCGGCGTGGTGTTCAAGATGTACACCAGCTCCGAGGCGGCCTACGCGGACCTCCAGTCGAACAACCTGGACGTGATGGACCAGGTGCCGCCGTCGGCGCTGGCGAACTACAAGGGTGACCTGGGGAGTCGGGCGATCGACGCCCCGCAGGGTGGGATCCAGAACGTCGGCTTCACCCTTTACCAGGCCGACTGGCAGGGGGCGAACAAGAACCTGGTCCGGCAGGGCCTGTCGATGGCGATCGACCGGGACACCATCACCAAGACGGTGCTGCAGGGCTCCCGGGCGCCGGCCTCCGCCTGGGTCGCCGAGGGTGTCGAGGGCTACAAGGCGGGGACCTGCGGGGACTTCTGCACGTACAACCCGGACAAGGCGAAGCAGCTGATCCAGCAGGGCGGCGGCGTCCCCGGGAACTCCGTCAAGGTCACCTACAACGCGGACGGCGGCCACAAGGAGTGGGTGGACGCGGTCTGCAACTCGATCCGCCAGGCGACCGGGGTGAACTGCGCCGGCGACCCGAAGACCGACTTCAAGACCGCCCGCGCGGCGATCACCGGCCACCAGATCGACGGCATGTTCCGCACCGGCTGGGTGCAGGACTACCCGCTGAACGCGAACTTCCTGGCGGACGTGTACCGCACCGGCGCGGCTTCCAACGACACCGGCTACTCCAGCCCGGAGTTCGACAAGCTCGCCAACCAGGCCGACCGGGCCTCCTCGATCCAGGACACCGCGACCGGCTACCAGCAGGCCGAGGCGCAGCTGGCGATCGACATGCCGGCCATCCCGCTCTGGTACTACCGGACCAACTCCGGCTACTCGACCAAGGTGCAGAACGTGACGTTCGACTCCTTCGGCAACCCGGCCTGGACCCAGGTCGAGGTCAAGGGCTGATCCCGTCCGACGCCTGCCCCCGTCCTTCCCGCACGGAGGGCGGGGCTCCGGCAGTACGTCAGTCACTCTTCGGAGGGAGAGCCCCCCATGGGCCACTACGTCGTACGGCGCGTGATCCAGATGATCCCGGTGTTCTTCGGGGCCACGCTGCTGATCTTCCTGATGGTGTACACGCTGCCGGGTGACCCGATCGCGGCGATGTTCGGCGAAAAGGCGGCCGACCCGGCGACCGTGGCCAGCCTGAAGCACAAGTACTACCTCGACCAGCCGCTGTGGAAGCAGTACCTGCACTACATGAACAACGTCTTCCACCTGGACTTCGGCACCAGCTTCACCGGCCGCCCGGTGTCGGAGATCATGAGGGACGCCTTCCCGGTCACCATCCGGCTCGCCCTGGTGGCGTTCTTCTTCGAGATCGTGGTCGGCCTGCCACTGGGCCTGCTCGCCGGCCTGAAGCGGGGCAGCTTTTCGGACACCCTGGTGTTGGTGTTGACCCTGGTCGTCATCTCGATCCCGGTGTTCGTGCTCGGCTACGTCGCCCAGACGGTGTTCGCGATCAATCTCGGCTGGGTGACGGCGACGGTCCAGGATTCGACGGACATCACCCAGTTGATCCTGCCGGGCCTGGTGCTGGCGTCCCTGTCGCTGGCGTACGTGGCCCGGCTCACCCGCACCTCGATCGGCGAGAACCTGCGCGCCGACTACATGCGCACCGCGGTGGCCAAGGGCCTGCCGCGGCGGACCATCGTCGGGCGGCACCTGCTGCGCAACTCGCTGATCCCGGTGGTGACCTTCCTGGGCACCGACTTGGGCGCGCTGATGGGCGGCGCGATCGTCACCGAGGGCATCTTCAACATCTCCGGGGTCGGCAACGTCCTCTACAAGGCGATCAACCAGAAGGAAGGCCCGACGGTGGTCGGCATCGTCACCGTGCTGGTGATGGTGTACCTGGTCGCCAGCCTGGTCGTCGACCTGCTGTACGCCGTCCTGGACCCGAGGATCCGCTATGCCTGACCGGAACGAGGACATCCCCGACGACCACGACCCGCTGCGGAACATCCAGCCCACCGACAGCGATCACCTGGACTACGTGGGGCAGCAAGGCATGGCGGTGGAGCAGGACACCCTGATCGAGCGGGACGCGGGCAAGCGGGAGCAGGCCCGCAGCCTCTGGGGCGACGCCTGGCGGGACCTGCGGCGGCGGCCGATCTTCATCATTTCGGCGTTGCTGATCCTGCTGCTGATCCTGATCGCCATCTTCCCGGGGCTGTTCACCAGCACCGACCCGCGGGCCGCCGACCTGCTCCACAACTACCTGCGCCGACCGGACTGGACGGACTTCTTCGGGGCCGGCTGGTTCGGCTACGACGGCCTGGGCCGCTCGATCTACGCCCGGGTGATCTATGGGGCGCGGGCCTCGATCACGGTCGGCATCTGCGTCACCCTGGCGGTGACCCTGGTGGGCGGCCTGACCGGGATGGTCGCCGGGTACTTCGGCGGCACGGTCGACGCGGTGCTGTCCCGGGTCACCGACATCTTCTTCGGCATCCCGCTGCTGCTCGGCGCCCTGGTACTGCTGAACGCCTTCAGCGTCCGCACCGTCTGGTCCGTGGTGATCGCGCTGTCCTTCCTCGGCTGGACCCAGCTGGCCCGCGTGATGCGCGGGTCGGTGATCACCGTCAAACAGTCGGACTACGTGGTGGCCGGGCGGGCGCTGGGCGCCGGGACGGGGCGGCTGATGTTCCGGCACATCCTGCCGAACGCGATCGCCCCGGTGATCGTGGTCGCCACCATCGCGCTGGGCGGCTACATCACCGCGGAGGCCACGCTGAGCTTCCTCGGCATCGGCCTGCAGCCCCCGACCATCTCCTGGGGCGTGGACATCTCCTCCGCGCAGAAGGTGATCCGGCAGGCGCCGTACGTGCTGTTCTTCCCGGCCGCGGCGCTGTCCGTCACCGTGCTGGCCTTCATCATGCTGGGCGACGCGGTGCGCGACGCCCTCGATCCGAAGCTGCGCTGAGCGAGGGGAGAGGCACATGACCACCGCCGCCGACCGGGCCCGCCCGGCCCGCGAGGAGCCGTACACCGGCCCGCTGCTGGACGTGAAGGACCTGCACGTCGAGTTCAAGACCCGGGACGGTGTCGTCCGGGCCGTCAACGGCGTCAACTACAGCGTCGGCGCGGGCGAGACGCTCGCGGTGCTGGGCGAGTCCGGCTCCGGAAAGTCCGTCACCGCGCAGGCCCTGATGGGCATCCTCGACATGCCGCCGGCCAGTATCCCCAAGGGGGAGATCCTGTTCCGCGGCCGGGACATGCTGACCATGTCCAAGGACGAGCGGCGCAGGATCCGCGGGCAGAAGATCGCGATGATCTTCCAGGACGCGCTGTCCTCGCTGAACCCGGTGCTCCCGGTCGGCTACCAGCTCGGCGAGATGTACCGGGCGCACCGCGGCAGCAACCGCAAGGAGGCCAAGGCCAAGGCCGTGGAGCTGATGGACCGGGTGCGTATCCCGGCCGCGGCGCAGCGGGTGAACGACTATCCGCACCAGTTCTCCGGCGGTATGCGGCAGCGCATCATGATCGCGATGGCGCTGGCTCTGGAGCCGGATCTGATCATCGCGGACGAGCCGACCACGGCGCTGGACGTGACCGTCCAGGCGCAGGTGATGGACCTGCTGGCGGAGCTTCAGGCCGAGTACCACATGGGTCTGATCCTGATCACCCACGACCTCGGCGTGGTGGCCGACGTCGCGGACAAGATCGCCGTCATGTACGCCGGCCGGATCGTCGAGACCGCCCCCGTGCACGAGCTGTACGCGCGGCCCGCCCACCCCTACACCCGCGGCCTGCTGGACTCCATCCCGCGCCTCGACCAGAAGGGCCAGGAGCTCTACGCGATCAAGGGCCTGCCGCCCAACCTGCTGCGGATCCCGGCCGGCTGCGCGTTCAACCCGCGCTGCCCGCGGGCGCAGGAGGTGTGCCGGCACGAGGTGCCACCGCTGGCGCAGGTGACCGAGGACGACGGGACACCGCTGGCCGGGCGGGGCAGCGCGTGCTTCTTCTGGAAGGAGACCCTCCATGACAGCTGACGGCGCCACGCCGCTCGGGGCGACCACCCCCGAGGAGCTCGCGTTCGCCCAGGAGGTGCGGCGCGGCGAGCCCATCCTGGAGGTGCGGAACCTGGTCAAGCACTTCCCGCTCACCCAGGGCGTGCTGTTCAAGAAGCAGGTCGGCGCGGTCAAGGCCGTCGACGGGGTGTCCTTCGACCTGATGCAGGGCGAGACGCTCGGCATCGTCGGCGAGTCCGGCTGCGGCAAGTCCACCCTGGCCAAGGTGCTGATGAACCTGGAGCCCGCCTCCGGTGGGTCGGTGAAGTACAAGGGCGAGGAGATCTCGCACCTGTCGGGCGCCGCGCTGAAAGCGGTGCGGCGCAACATTCAGATGGTGTTTCAGGACCCGTACACCTCGCTGAACCCGCGTATGACGGTCGGCGACATCATCGGGGAGCCGTTCGAGATCCACCCGGAGGTGGCGCCGAAGGGCGATCGCCGCAAGGCGGTTCAGGATCTGCTCGATGTGGTGGGTCTGAACCCGGAGTACATCAACCGGTATCCGCACCAGTTCTCCGGCGGCCAGCGTCAGCGCATCGGCATCGCGCGGGGTCTGGCGCTGAAGCCGGAGATCATCATCTGTGACGAGCCGGTGTCGGCGCTGGACGTGTCGGTGCAGGCCCAGGTGATCAACCTGCTGGAGCAGCTCCAGAGCGAGTTCGAGCTGTCCTACATGTTCATCGCGCACGACCTGTCGATCGTCCGGCACATCTCCGACCGGGTCGGCGTGATGTACCTGGGGCGGATGGTGGAGATCGGCACCGACCTGGAGATCTACGACCACGCCACCCACCCCTACACCCAGGCGCTGCTGTCGGCCGTGCCGGTGCCCGACCCGACCGCGCGGGAGTCCCGGGACCGGATCGTGCTGACCGGTGACGTGCCCTCCCCGGCGAAGCCGCCGTCCGGGTGCCGGTTCCGGACCCGGTGCTGGAAGGCCCAGGAGAAGTGCGAGCGGGAGGATCCGGCGCTGACCGTCCGGGACTGGCTGGAGGGCCGGGCCCGGCACGACTCGGCCTGCCACTTCGCCGCCGAACGCGAGAACGTCTGACGCGAAGAGGGCCCCCACCGAGCGGTGGGGGCCCTCTTCGGGCATGACGCGGGATCAGACCTTGGCGCGCTGGTCCGGAACGGCGGCGGTCGTGCCGTCCTCGGGGAAGTGGCAGGCCGTCAGGTGGCCGTCGCGGTTGCCGGACAGCTGGATCAGCGGCGGCTCCTCGACCGAGCACTTCTCCTGCGCCTTCCAGCACCGGGTGCGGAAGCGGCAGCCCGACGGCGGGTTGAGCGGCGACGGGACGTCACCGGTCAGCCGGATCCGCTCGCGGTTGTCGTCCGGGTCGGCCTCCGGCACGGCGGACAGCAGCGCGTGGGTGTACGGGTGGCGGGGCGACTCGTACAGCGACTTGCGGTCGGCGATCTCGACGATCTTGCCGAGGTACATCACCGCGACGCGCTGCGAGAAGTGGCGCACCACCGACAGGTCGTGGGCGATGAACAGGAAGGCGATGCCCAGCTCGCGCTGCAGCTCCTGGAGCAGGTTGACGACCTGCGCCTGGATGGAGACGTCGAGCGCCGAGACCGGCTCGTCCGCGACGATCAGCTTCGGGTTCAGCGACAGCGCGCGGGCCACGCCGATGCGCTGGCGCTGACCGCCGGAGAACTCGTGCGGGAAGCGGTTGTAGTGCTCCGGGTTGAGACCGACGGTCTCCAGCAGCTCCTGCACCCGGCGCTGGATGCCGCCCTTGGGGTTGATCCCGTTGATCTCCATCGGCGCGCTGATGATCGAGCCGACGGTGTGCCGCGGGTTCAGCGAGGAGTACGGGTCCTGGAAGATCATCTGGATCTCGGACCGGATCGGCGCCAGCTCCTTGCGGGTGGCGTGCGTGATGTCCTTGCCGTTGTAGCGGATCTCGCCGGCGGTCGGCTCCAGCAGGCGGGTCACCAGGCGGCCGGTGGTCGACTTGCCGCAGCCGGACTCGCCGACCAGGCCGACCGACTCGCCGGCGAAGACGTCCAGGTCCACGCCGTCCACCGCGTGCACCGCGCCGACCTGGCGCTTGAACAGGAAGCCGTCCATCACCGGGAAGTGCTTCTGCAGGCCCTTGATGGACAGCAGCGGGTCACCGGAGGTGGTGGCAGCGCCGCCCGGCTGTTCGAGGGTCAGTTCGTTGCTCATGATGTCCCTCTCAGCCGAGCCGCGGCTTGATCTGGTCGATGAAGATGTCCTGCCGCTTCGCCGCGCTCAGGTGGCAGGCAGCGGCGTGCCCGGTGGCGGGGGCGAGCGGCGGACGCTCCGAGGTGCAGCCGCCGCCGATCACCTGCTCCTGGTAGTCGCAGCGAGGGTTGAACGGGCAGCCGGTCGGCAGGTTGATCAGGCTCGGCGGGGTGCCGCGGACCGGCCGCAGCGGCACGTTCACGTCGCCGGTCAGGCTCGGCATCGAGGACAGCAGGCCCCAGGTGTACGGGTGCTGCGGGGCCTTCAGGACCTCGCGGACGGTGCCGCGCTCCACCGCCCGGCCCGCGTACATCACCATGATGTTCTGGGCGGTGCGCGCCACCACGCCCAGGTCGTGGGTGATCAGGATGATCGCGGTGCCCATCTCCTGCTGAAGGTCCTTCAGCAGGTCGAGGATCTGGGCCTGGACGGTGACGTCCAGCGCGGTGGTCGGCTCGTCGGCGATCACCAGCTTGGGGTCGCAGACCAGCGACATGGCGATCATCGCGCGCTGGCGCATACCGCCGGAGAACTGGTGCGGGTAGTCGTCGACCCGGGTGGTGGGCTGCGGGATGCCGACCCGGGTCAGCATCTCGATGGCCCGGTCCCGGGCCTCCTTCTTGGAGGCACCGGTGTGCTTGCGGAAGGTCTCGCCGATCTGCTTGCCGATGGTGTGGTACGGCGACAGCGCGGTCAGCGGGTCCTGGAAGATCATCGACATGGTCTTGCCGCGGAGCTTCTCCAGCTCGCGGTTGGACGCGCCGACCAGTTCCTGCCCGTCCAGCTTGATCGAGCCGGTGATCTGGGTCCGGTCCGGGTTGTGCAGGCCCAGCACGGCCAGGTTGGTCACCGACTTGCCGGAGCCGGACTCACCGACGATGCCGAGCGTGCTGCCCGGGGACACGTCGAAGGAGAGGTTGTCCACGGCCCGGACCACGCCGTCCTCGGTGCTGAAACGGACCGAGAGGTCGCGGACTGAGAGGAAGGGCTTGTCGCCGCCGCTGCCGGCGGACGAGGCCTCCTCGGGCTTGGCCTGGGTGGTCATGGACTGGGCTCCTCGGTGCGGTACGTGAGGTCGGGACTGCTGGGTCGGCCTGGGGTGCGGCCGGTCAGGCCAGGCGGATGCGCGGGTCGATCAGGGCGTAGGCGGCGTCGACGATGATGTTGAAGAACACGATCAGCGTGGCGGCCACCACGGTGACGCCGACCAGCAGCGAGAGGTCGGAGTCGTTGAAGGAGTGGATCGCCAGCTCACCCAGGCCGTGCAGGCCGAAGGTGGTCTCGGTGATGATCGCGCCGCCGAGCAGGACGCCGAGGTCGATGCCGAAGACGGTGACGATGGTGCCCATCGCGCCGCGCCAGGCGTAGCGCATGAAGACCGCGGTACCGGACATGCCCTTGGCACGGGCCGTACGCACGAAGTCCTCGGACAGCTGCTCGACCATCGAGGAGCGGGTCATACGGGTGTAGTTGGCGGTCCAGATCAGCGACAGGACGATCCACGGGACCAGCAGGCCGGTGAACCAGCCGAGCGGGTCCTGGGTGAACGGCACGTAGGTGGGCTGGTCCATCAGGTCGGTGCTGTAGACCAGGAGGATCAGGGCGAGCGGACCGGCCACGTAGATCTGCATCGAGGAGACGATCAGCGAGGCGGCGCTGGCGATCTTGTCAACGGCCTTGCCCTGCTTGTGGGCGGCCAGCATGCCGGTGCCGATGCCGAAGACCAGGAAGACCACGGCGGAGCCGACGGTCAGCGACAGGGTGGTCGGGAAGCGGTCCATCAGGATGCTGCCGACCAGTTCCTTCTTGTCGAAGGAGTAACCGAAGCACGGGGCGGAACAGGCCACGTTGTTGTAGGTGCCACCGGTGAAGATGGCGCTCAGCCAGTCCCAGTACTGGACCGGCAAGGACTTGTCGAAGCCCATGTCGTGCCTGATCAGGGCGAGGTTCTCGGGCGTGCAGATCTTGCCGCAGTAGAGCCGCGCCGGGTCCGCCGGGATCGCGAAGAACAGCGCATAGGTGACCATCGAAACGATCACCAGAATAACGAGAGCGCCGAGTGATCGGCGGACGAGGAATCGGAGCATCGGACGGGCTCTCCTGATCGGGGAGGGGCACCGGCAGGTCGTGCCGGTGCCCCACCGTGAGCTACTGCTCGGTGATGACTACTACTTGACGTAGATGTTGAGCGGCGACTGCAGGCCGGCCAGGGTGTCGAACTTGACGCCACCGAGGCCCGAGCCGTACAGGCTCAGCGAACGCTGGTACACGTCCGGGATCGAGTACGCCTTGTCCTGCAGCTTCTTGTCGATCGCGGCCCACGCCTTGCCCTGGGCGACCGGGTCGGCGATCTTGACCGCCTCGTCCATGGCGGCGTTGATCTCCGGGTCGTTCACGTGGGCGTAGTTCTGACCACCGTCGGCGATCGCACGGCCGTCCCACACCGGCTGCAGCGAGGTGTAACCGGTCGGCCAGTCGGCGCCCCAGCCACCCCAGTACAGGTCGAAGTCGTTGTTGACGACCTGGATCGCGTCGTAGTAGGTCTTCGAGTCCAGCGGCTTCGGCACGAACTTGAAGCCGGCGGCCTCGAGGTTGGTGCGGATGGCCTCGGTGACCTTCTGCTGCAGCGGGGTGTTGTTGAACGCGTAGACGATGGTGGTGTCCTTGGCGTTCGCGTCGGCGAGCAGCTTCTTGGCCGCCTCGATGTCGCCCTGCGGCTTCTTGTTGATGCCGAACGGGTCGTACGACTCGTAGCCGAGGACGGTCGGGCTCATGTACGAGGTGGCGTAGTCACCGTAGGAGGTGCCGCCCTGCAGCTGGCGGGTCTGCTGGTGCGGGAACGCCTTGACCAGGGCCTCGCGGACCTTCTGGTCCTTGATGCGGCTGTTGTTGATGTAGTAGTAGTCCACGTACGGGGTCAGACCCTCGAGCGTGCGGGACTTCAGCTTCTCGTCGCTCTTGACCTTGTCCACGTAGGTCGGGTGGACCGTGTTGTGGAACGAGAAGGTGTTCTTGTCGTCGCCGTTGTCCGCCATGAAGCGCTCGGTGGACTGCAGGGCCTGGACACCGAAGGTCATGTGCCACTTGTCCGGGTACGCGTTCCGGATCGGGTCGGTGGCGGCGTCCCAGTTCGGGTTGCGGTCCAGGTCCAGCGAGCGGTCGGTGACGTGCTCGGTGATCTGGTACGGGCCCGAGGAGAACGGCTTCTTGTCGTACTCCTCCTTGGTGTCGTGGGCCTTCGACACCACGCCGTAGCCGGTCATGGCCAGGGTGAAGTTGGCATCCGGGTGGATGTCCTGGAACTGGATGATGACGGTCTTCTCATCCGGGGTGGTGATCGCGTCCAGACCCTTGCCGTCGTACGGACCGGCGTAGGCCTCGCGGTACTTGTCACCCGAGATCCAGGTCTGGATGTAGGTCGGGCCACCCTTGATGAACGAGGCGTAGGTGCGCTCGATCGAGTACTTGATGTCGGCCGAGGTGATCGGCGAGCCGTCCTGCCACTTCACGCCGTCCTTCAGCGTGAACTTCCAGGTCTTGCCACCGTCGGTGGTGGTGCCGGTGTCGGTGGCCAGGTCGCCGACGAGCTTCTGCGAGCCGTCCGCGGCGGTCTTGTAGCCCGTCAGCTGACGGGTGAACAGCAGCGAGGCCTCGGCGTTGTAGTTCATGTAGACCATGGCCGGGTCCAGGTGCGAGAAGTCGTCGCGGTCGATCATGTTGACCGTGCCGCCCTTCTTCGCGTTGGGCTCGGGGATGGCCGGACCCTTCGAGTCCTCGGCGGTACCGACCGAGATCGAGGTGGCGGCGACCGGCTCCTTCGAGGCACCCGGCTTCGCGTCCTTGTTGGAGTGGCCACTGGAGCACGCCGTGGTGACGGTCAGGGCCCCGGCGACCATGATGGCGGCAACGAGCCGCGACTTGCGAGAACTCATCTTCATCCTGCCTGGGGTAGGTGTAGTGACTATGTGCAGTGGGGTGCCCGGGGCCTGGCTTTCCCATCCCCCCGGAGTCTTGAGGGCCTGCTAGCGGTTGGCCTTCGGGTCGAAGGCGTCCCGGACGGAGTCGCCAAGCAGGTTGAAGGCGAGAACGAAGATCACCATGGCCAGACCCGGGAAGAGCAGGAAGGTGACGTCGGTTCGCAGGTAGTTCGCGGCGTCGGCGATCATCCGGCCCCAGTCGGGGACGGGCTCACTGACACCCACACCGAGGTAGGACAGGCCGGCTTCGGCGGTGACGAACGCCGGGAGCGCGAGGGTGGCCTGAACCAGGATCGGGGTCCACAGGTTGGGCAGGATCTCCTTGAAGATGATCCGCATCGGAGAGGCACCGGTGACCTTGGCGGCCTCGATGAACTCCCGTTCGCGCAGCGCCAGCGCGGTACCGCGCAGGATGCGGGCCAGGCCCATCCAGCCGAGCAGCGAGAGCACGATGGTCACCGCGACGAACGGCAGCCACTCCGGGGTCTTCTCGTCCTTGCTCACCAGCAGGCTGGTGACCACCGGCATGGTGGCGATCAGGAAGATCTGCGACGGGAAAGACATGAGCACGTCGATGACGCGGCCGATGAAGAAGTCGGCCTTTCCGCCCAGGTAGCCGGCCGCGATGCCGAGCGCGACACCGATCACGGTGGTCAGCACCGAGGTGGCGACGGCGATGATCAGCGAGGTACGGATGCCGTAGACCAGCTGCATCATCACGTCACGGCCCAGGCCAGGCTCCAGACCGAACCAGAAGTCACTGCTCATGCCGCCGTTGGGGTCCACCGGAAGGCCGGAGTCGGTCAGCAGGGTCGGGTCGTCCTGGCCGTAGTGAGTCTGCGGGTCGTTGCCGTAGATCATCGAGATGAGCGGCGCGAAGATCGCCACCAGGACGAAGAACAGCACCACACAGGCGCTCACCACGCCGGTGCGGTCGCGGAGGAAGCGGCGCCACATCAGCTTCCCGGGAGAGAGGCCGCGGAAGCCGGGTTCGGCGGGCGCGTCGGCCGAGGCGTTGTCCGCGAGGTCCGACGTGGACCCGGGGGTGTCCCCGTCCGTCGTGGCCCCAGTAGGCGTCGTCATGGTGCTAAAGCTCCCGACCGTGGTCCGTGCAGAAGCAAGGAGTAAGAACTTGGATGAATGGACTCTTGCAAGTCGTTTATCGAACGTCAAGAGTTCCTCAGTTGTCGGGCGCCCATTTCCTGCTTCGTGCTGGAATGTCAACCACTTTGTAGTTCCTGAACTCTTGACAGCCTCCGACCGAGACGGTCAAAACCGGACAAACGTGATCAAGGCTCGTTCACGTGTCCGTAACGACGAACTGTCAGGTCCGCTATCTGGACGGCGAGTTCGGCAGGTCGATTGCGTGACGCGCGTAGACACCATGTCCGTTTTGGTGCCAATCGGTGGAATTGGGCTCGGCAATTGAGTGTCCGATAATCGGACACCTGCGTTTTCGGGCATGCCTGAGCGAATTCATGGGTAGGGGTCACCCAATTCGGGCGGCAGCCGCGCCACCGACCGCCTGGCTATTTCCCGCCATTGGCGAGACTTCGCCGCCCGGGCGTTACTTCAGCAGCCCGATGTTCTCGTAGACGAGGTCGCCGAGCCCGGCCGCGCCGAGGTTGGCGAGGTTCTTCCGGACGCCGTAAATGGCCGGGCGCTGGTACAGCGGAACCAGGCCGGCCACCTCCCACGCCTCGGCGTCGGCCCGGTTGAGCGCCGTCGTCCGGTCGTCCACGCTGTCGGCCTTGGCGGCGTCCGCCATGGCCCGGTCGAGCGCCTTGGTGCCGACCTGGGACCAGTTGGAGCCGGAGTCCTGCTGGAAGGTGCTGATCGAGTTGGAGACCGGGAAGGGGGTGCCCATCAGCGCGAACGCGGTCAGGTCGAAGTCGTGCTTGTACACGTAGCCGTCGAAGAACTCGCCGGCCGGCACGGTCTGCACCGTGACCTTCACCCCGACCTGTCCCAGCATCCGGGTGACCAGCGCGCTCTCGTTGGCGGCCACGTTGTTGTCGCCCGGCGCCACGAACCGCAGCGCCAGCTCCTTGCCGTCCTTGGTGCGGACGCCCGAGGGCCCGAGCTTCCAGCCCAGCGAGTCGAGGGACGCCTTCGCGGCGTCGGGGTCGAAGCGGCTCAGGCCGCCGGAGTTGTCCTGGTAGCCGTGCTGGGACGGCACCAGGAAGTGGTTGTTCATCGGCACGTACGGCCAGTTCAGGCCGGCCAGGTCGGTCCGGGTGATCTCCGCCCGGTCGATCGCCCGGACCAGCGCCTGACGGAGCTTCGGGTCGGCCAGCAGCGGGCTGCGGCCGTTCAGCACCAGGTGCCGCAGGTTCGGACCGCCGGCCCGGCGGGCCTCCGCGCCCGGGGTGGACTCGATGATCCGGTAGCCCTCGGTGTTGGGCCCGTTGTTGTAGTAGTCGACCGTGCCGTCGGCGAACGCCTTCGGCATCTTCCCGGTGTCGACCGCCTTGAAGACGATCCGGTCCAGCAGCGGCTTGTCGCCCCACCAGCCGGGGTCGGCGACCACGGTGACGGTGCGCGCCGCCGGGTCCATCGCCTCCACCTTGAACGGCCCGGCGGTGACCGGGAAGCGGCCCTTGAAGGAGGTGTTGAACAGCTCCGGGGTGGCGATGTACTTCGCGGGCAGCAGCGGGGCGTTGCCGGCGTTGTTGAACATCGCCTGCCACTCCGAGTACGGCTCCCGGAAAGTCATCACGGCCTGCTGGTCGTCCTGGCCGCGCACCACGCTCTCCACCTGGTCGAAGCCATTGCTGGAGGCGGTCCGGTACGCCGGGTCCTGGCCGTTCAGCGCCTGCCACTCGGCCTGCAGGTCGCGCCAGGTGATCGGGGTGCCGTCGGACCAGTGGGCCTTCGGGTTGAGCGTCCACACCACGGTCTGCTTGCCCTGCCGCAGTTCGCTCTTCACGTCGGTCAGGTAGGCCGGGTTGGGGGTCTGCATGCCGCCCGCGTCGGAACGCCAGAAGGTCGGCAACAGCGCCTTGGCCACATCGTTGGTGGAGACCGCGGAACCGTCCGCCTGGACCGGGTTCCACTGGGCGGAGTACTGGTCGATCGCCCAGTTCAGGGTGCCGCCCTGCCGCAGTTCCGCGCGCGGCTTCGGGTTCAGCGCCTGCTGGGTCATCCGGGGGGCGTCGCCGCCCGCCGGGGCCGCGGATCCGCCGCCGTCCGGCCCGCTCTTCGAAGCGCAGGAGCACAGCGCGAAGGACAGCACCGCCACCGAGGCGGTCAGGGCAAGAGCACGGCGGCTTCGCGGGGCGGGGGGTCTCGGCACGCGGCACATCTTGCGTACCGGCGCGACAAGTTGTCGACCAGCGGCCGATCAAGTCTTGATAACGCGACGCGGCCACCCCGCACGCCGCCCGTTTCGTCCCGTTCTGGGACGCCACTGGCGAGGATTCGCCAGCATGCCGAAGGCCGGGGCTCCGACTGCGGAGCCCCGGCCCGGCGCGGGTGTTGACGACAGGTCAGCCAGGGAACTTGTACACCCGGTCCCGGCCCGTCTTGGCGATGGTCTGGCCGATCGCGTCCGCCACGTCCTGCGCCGTGATCACCGAGGACTGGCCGTTCTTGGTGATCTTCACCTTGTCGAGGGTGGGGGCGATGGCCTTGGCCAGCTGGTCCAGGTCCCACTTCAGGGTGACGGTGCCGGAGGCGTCCGGGGCCAGGACCAGCGCCTTCGCCGCGGTGCTCTTGCCGAAGTTGAACTGCTTGGTGCCCGCGGTGATGGTGATCTGGCCGTTCAGCACCTGCTTGCCGATGCTGTCCGCGGCGGCCTGCAGGGCGTCCTGACCGACCTTCGGCTTGGCGTCGGTCAGCGGCAGCGCCAGCTCGGCGTCCGGCTTGCCGGCCGCCCGGTCCCGGTAGGCCTGCTCGACCTTGTCGGCGGCCGAGGCGGAGTCCAGCCCCTGCCCGGCCTTGCCCGGCACCACCTCGGTGCCGCCCGCCTCGGTGAACTTGACGTAGCCCTCCTGCAGGCCCTGCCCGGACTTCACGGCCAGGTCGTCCAGCGCGGCCTTCAACTTCGCCTTGTCCACCCGCACCTGTGGCTCGACGGCCTTGCTGCCGCCGGTCAGCGAGGACAGCACCTCGACCGGGTTGTAGCTGTGCTTGGTCAGCCCGTCCACGGTCGCCGTGGTGTCGAAGCTCAGGCCGGCGCTGGCCGGATCCAGGGTCACCGACTGCTCGCCGATCTTCAACCGCAGCGGCTGCTGACCGGCCTTGCCGACCGAACCGTCCAGCGCCGTCACCGCCTGGTCGCGGGAGTCGCCGCCGATGTCGGTGCCCAGCACCGTGGTGCCCTTGGGAATGTCGGACTGATTCATCATCAGGCCCGCGCCGTACGCCGCCGCGCCCAGGAACACCAGGCCGCCGACACCCGTCACCATGAGCTTCTTGACCTTGCCGCCACCGGACTTCTTGGCCGCCGGCTTCTTCGGGGCGGGCGCCTCGGCGCCCTCCTGCTCCGCCGGCGGCTGCCCGTTCGGCGCCTCACGCTTGGGCGTCGCGGCCCGCGGCCCGCCCGGGAACGGCTGCGCCTCGGGCAGATCCGCGAACCGGCCCCCGCCGTTGCCGCCCGCCGGACGGGGCCGGTCGGCGGCGGTGGCGAACGGGTCGGCCGCGGCCGGGTGGGACGGCGGCTTCGGGGCGTTCAGGAACAACTGGGTGGTCGGCGGGTCAGCGGCTATCGCACCGCCCTGGGGCGGCTCCTCGCCGGTGATCGGATCGAAGCCGCCGATCTGGGTGTCCTCCGGCTCCGCGTCCGGGCCCTGGGCGGCGGCCGGCCCGGCCGCGAACGGGTCCTGGCCACCGGGGAACGGGGCCGGGCCACCCTGACCGCCGGGCGCGCCGCCGTGCTGCGCCCGGGGCGCACCCGGGGCCTCGGCGGCGTACGGGTCCTGGGGGCCGGCAAAGGGCTCCTGGGCACCTGCGGCCGGGCCCCGGGCGCCGGCGAACGGCTCGCCCTGCGGCTCCGGCTGCTGTGGCGCGGCGGCCCGCGGACGGGCCGCGAACGGGTCCTGGCCGGCCACCGGCTGCTGCCGGCGGTGCTGCTGCTCGGCCGCGTACGGGTCCTGAGCGGCCATCGGCTGCTGCTGCCCGGGCAGCTGCG
Organism: Kitasatospora sp. NPDC059673; assembly: GCF_042734215.1. Classification (NCBI taxonomy): domain Bacteria; kingdom Bacillati; phylum Actinomycetota; class Actinomycetes; order Kitasatosporales; family Streptomycetaceae; genus Kitasatospora; species Kitasatospora sp. NPDC059673. The sequence goes on from NZ_JBHWEN010000029.1 coordinate 82,083, forward strand.
CCTGCTGCTGGTGCTGCGGCGGCTCGGCGGCGGGCCGGTCGGCCGGGGCGAACGGCGAGGCCGGCGCGCCGGACGGGCGCGGCGCGGCCTGCGGGCCGCCGGCCGGGCCTCCCGCCGGCGGGGCCGCGGGGGCGGCCTGTGCGGGTGCCGGGGCGGGCTCCTGACGGGACTTCTGCCGGGGCTTGAACCACTCGCCGGTGGACTCCGACTCGGCGGCCCTGGGCGCGGCGGGCTCCTGCCACTCCGGCGGCAGCTTCGGCGGGGTGGCGGTGCCGCGGCCGGCGCCGCCGTCCATCACGCCGAGGACCGGGTCGCCGCCCCCGCCGCGGTGGCGCGGGCCGGCCGGCTCGGCCGGCTTGTCGTCCTTGACCTTGCTCTGCACCACGACCGGCGGGATCGGCCGGGACCCGGGGATGTTGATCCGCACCCGGGTGGTCAGCGTGGTCTCCGTCTTCGGCAGCTCGGCCTCGTCGGCGCGCGGGCCGGAAGCGGTCCGTGCGGCGGCCGGGTCCGGAAGTCCACCGGGCAGGCCGGTGCCGTACGGCGGGGTGCCCGACGGGTACGCGTCGGGGCCGCCGCGGCGGGGCTGCGGGTGGGCGTTGTCAGATTCGCGGCTGCTCAATGCTGCTCTGCTCCGGGTTCGCGGCCTGGCCGGCTGGGCCGTCCGCTGCGTATGGGGCGGGTTGGGCCGCCGTACGCGGGCGTGCGGCGTGCGGCGGGCCGAACGGCCCCGGGGGACATCAGCTGTTCACATGTCGGCTGCGGCAACGCCCCGTCACGCGAGTGGTGCCGAAGGTACCGTCCTGCCCGGTCGGGGCCAAACGGTGGGGGTGGCCCGCCGAGGCACCACCATACCGACTGCGAATCCGGCCCGTCGGACGACCGGTGGATCCCAATGGTCCGAATCCCCCCGGTATGGCGTTACCGGTCGCCGTCCTTGACGGCCTGTCGGGGCTGCGGCGCCGGTACGCCGAACAGGAACCCGGAGCGGGTCGGCAGGGTCGCGCACACCACACCGAGCACCGAGCCGCCGAACAGGTAGGCGTACGCCGTGGCGGTCGCGGCGAGCACCAGGTCGCCCTCCGGACGGGGCGCCAGCAGCACCGCCAGCACCAGGAACCAGCCGGCCAGCGGCGCGCCCGCGCCCAGCTTGGTGCCCGTCGCCCGCAGCCCGCCGTAGAACAGGCCGCCGCAGGCCAACAGGGCCAGCAGCACGCCCAGCGGTGCCCACAGAGCCTGCACGAAAGCTCCGCACACCGAGACCGCCGCGCCCAGCAGGAACAGCACCGTGTAGACGGCGATCCGGGCGCCGCGCGGCGGCATCGGCTCGCCCAGCCGGTCCTCGCGGCTGCCGAAGAGGGGGTGGAGGAGTTTCACCGGGCCACCCCGGCGAACAGGTCGCTCTCCGGGCCGCCGGGGCCGAGCGCGCCGCGGACCAGCTGGTAGTACTCGGTGGCCAGCAGCGGCTGGCCCAGGTCGTTGCTGAGCGCGAAGTGCTGCCCGTCCACCACGATCTGGGTGGCGTGCGCCCGCATCGCGGCGGCCTTCGCACCCGCGTGCGCCGCGTTGTCGAGTGCCGTGGTGACCAGCAGGTCGTCCACCACGCCGGGGATCTGATCGACCGGCGCGACGCCCTTGAACGGGGCCTCGGCGGCGGTCCGGCGCAGTCCGGCCTCGATCACCGAGCGGGGCATCCGGTTGTAGTAGACCTTGGCGATCTGCCAGGGCTCGCCCAGCTCCGGGCGGAACGAGGGGTCGGCGGCCAACTCGTAGCCGCGCAGCGCCACCCGGTGCGCCTGGATGTGGTCGGGGTGGCCGTAGCCGCCGTGCTCGTCGTACGTCACCAGCACCTGTGGGCGGGTCTCGCGGATCACCGCGACCAGGTGGCCGGCGGCCTCGTCCACGTCGGCCTGCCAGAAGCAGGACGGGTCCTCGTTGTCCGCGACGCCCATCATCCCGGAGTCCCGGTAGCGGCCCGCGCCGCCCAGGAAACGGTGGTCGGTGACCCCCAACTCGCGCATCGCGGCGGTCAGTTCGCCGATCCGGTGGGCGCCCAGGGTGTTGTCCCGGTCCTGCGCCAGGTGGGCCAGCTTCGGCGGGATCACCTCACCGCCCTCGCCCAGGGTGCAGGTCACCAGGGTGACCCGGACGCCCTCGGCGGCGTAACGCGCCATGGTGGAGCCGTTGTTGATCGACTCGTCGTCGGGGTGGGCGTGCACCAGCAGCAGCCCGCGCGCGTCGGCCGGGGGTACGGAGGTCATGTCCCGCAGCTTACGGCCTGCCCGGAGAGGACTCCCGGACAGGCCGTGGCGCCGCGCGGACAGCGGTCAGAGCTTCAGGCTGTTGATCATTCCGGCCAGGTTGGCCGTCACTTCCTGGATCGACGGTGCGATCGAGCTGGAGGCCAGGTAGAAGCCGAGCAGTGCGCACACCAGCGCATGGCCCAGTTTCAGGCCCGAACGCCGGACCAGGAGCCAGACCACGAAGAGCATCAGGACAGCGGCGGAGACGGACAAAGCCATGACGGCTCACACCCTTCCTCGGGTGCGCCGCCCCGGGGCGGGGCAGCGGGCGGAACGATGGTCAACTGATACCGGATCGGTGACCTCCGGGTGACGTTCCGTGAGCCCTTCCGGGGTGTCGCGGCGGCCTCGTTCGGATACAGCGCCGCCGGTCAGAGGCGGTCCGAACGGCCGTGCGTCGCAGGTGCGGCACGCTGGGCCGAAGGAGTGAGCGGCCGACGGGCCAGGCTTTAAGGTCGGCGGCATGATCACCGAGAAGCCGCACGACACCTTCCCCCGGCAGTACGCGCGCACCAACCGGTTCACCACCGGCGCGCCCCGGTCGTTCAGCGTCACCCCGGACGGCGCGCGGGTGCTGTTCCTGCGCTCCCGGGGCGCCGGGGCGCCCGCCAACCTGCTGTGGAGCCTGGACGTGGCGACCGGCACCGAGACCGTGCTCGCCGACCCGGCGGTGCTGCTCGGCGGCGGCGCCGAGGAACTGTCCGCCGCCGAGCGGGCCCGCCGCGAACGCAGCCGGGAGACCTCCGCCGGCATCGTCGGCTACGCGCTGGACGCCGCCGGGCGCACCGCCGTCCTCGCCCTCTCCGGGCGGCTGTTCGCCGTCGCGACCGAGACCGGCGAAGCCCGCGAACTGCCCGCCGCCGCACCGCTGTTGGACCCGCGACCGAGCCCGGACGGCAGCCACGTCGCCTACGCCACCCCGAGCGGCGAGCTGCGGGTGACCGCCCTCGACGGCAGCGGCGACCGGCTGCTCGCCGGGCCCGAGGGCGAGGGCATCAGCTGGGGGCAGGCCGAGTTCATCGCCCAGGAGGAGATGGGCCGCGACCGCGGCCACTGGTGGGCCCCCGACGGCAGCGCGCTGCTCGCCGCCCGGGTCGACGACACGCCGGTGCGCCGCTGGTGGATCGCCGACCCCGCCAACCCCGGCCGCCCGCCGGTCGAGATCGCCTACCCCGCCGCCGGCACCCCCAACGCCGAGGTCGGGCTCTGGCTGCTCGGCCTGGACGGCACCCGCACCGAGATCCGTTGGGACCGCGCCTCCTACCCCTACCTGGCCCGCGTGCACTGGTCGGCCGGCGGCCCGCCGCTGCTCCAGGTGCAGGCCCGTGACCAGCGCGAACAGCTGGTGCTGGAAGCCGACCCGAGCACCGGCGACACCACCGTGCTGCTCACCGAGCGGGACGAGGACTGGCTGGAGCTGTTCGGCGGCGTCCCGGTGCGGCGCGCCGACGGGCAGCTGGTGCGGATCGCCGACCACGACGGCGCCCGGGTCCTGATGGTCGGCGAACAGGCCGTCACCGACGCCGAGTTGCACGTCCGCTCGGTGCTCGGCCTGGACGGCGAGCAGGTGCTGTTCTCGGCCTCCCGCGGCGCCGCCGAGTTCGAGTGCCGCCCGCCCGGCTGGCTCGGCGTCTTCACCCACGGCCCGGACGGCGTGCGGGAGCTCGGCGACGGCGCACTCGGTGCGGTGCGCGGCGGCGGTACCACCGTGCTCACCACCGCCGACCCGCGCCGGCCCGGCAGCACCGTCACCGTGCTGCGGGAGGGCGCGGAACCCCTGGTGATCGCCTCGCACGCGGACACCCCGCTGCTGACCGCCCGCCCGGTGTTCCGGTTCGCCGGCGAGCGGCGGATCCCCTGCGCGGTGCTGCTGCCCACCGGCTACGACCCGGACGTGGACGGGCAGCTGCCGGTGCTGATGGACCCGTACGGCGGCCCGCACGGCCAGCGCGTGGTGCAGGCGCACAACCCGCACCTGACCTCGCAGTGGTTCGCCGACCAGGGCTTCGCCGTGATCGTCGCCGACGGGCGCGGCACCCCCGGGCACAGCCCCGCCTGGGAGAAGTCCATCAACCGGCGCACCGCCGAGATCACCGTCGCCGACCAGGTCGACGCGCTGCACGCGCTCGCCGAGGAGTTCCCGCTCGACCTCGGCCGGGTCGCCATCCGCGGCTGGTCCTACGGTGGCTACCTGGCCGCCGCCGCCGTGCTCCGCGAACCCGAGGTCTTCCACGCCGCGGTGGCCGGCGCGCCCGTCACCGAGCACGACCTGTACGACACCCACTACACCGAGCGCTACTACGGCGACCCGAACACCGAACCCGAGTCGTACGCCGCCAACTCCGTGGTGGCACTGGCCCCTTCGCTGCGCCGGCCGCTGATGATCGTGCACGGCCTGGCCGACGACAACGTGGTGGTCGCGCACAGCCTGCGGCTGTCCACCGCGCTGCTCGCCGCCGGCCGCCCGCACACCGTGCTGCCGCTGTCCGGGGTCACCCACATGACGCCGCAGGAGGACGTCGCGGAGAACCTGCTGCTGCTCCAGGTGCGGTTCCTGAAGGACGCCCTGGGCATGGCGTAACGGATGCACCCGTGACATCCGTCATGCGGACGTCACGACGGTGCACACTGCCGCCGGCACCCCCGTTCCCAGGAGTCTTGAGGAGTCGAAGAGAGACGGCTCCGAAGGGACTGAAAGACAGATGGGCACGGGAACGGGGGAGGTCGCGGCCTTCCGGAACGTCAGCAAGAGCTACGGCCGGGTGAAGGCGGTGAACGGACTCGACCTGGTCCTGCGACCGGGCGAGACGGTCGCCCTGCTCGGCCCCAACGGGGCGGGCAAGTCCAGCAGCCTCGACCTGCTGCTGGGCCTGCGCGAGCCCGACAGCGGCACCGTCGAACTGTTCGGCGGCACCCCGCGCGAGGCGATCACCGGCGGCCGGGTCGGCTCGATGCTGCAGAGCGGCGGCCTGATGAGCGACGTCAAGGTCCGCGAACTGGTCGCCCTGGCCTGCAAGGTGCACCCCAAGGGCCACCAGCCCCAGGAGGTGCTGCGGACCGCCGGGATCGCCGACCTCGCCGACCGCCGGGTCGACAAACTCTCCGGCGGCCAGGAACAGCGCGTCCGGTTCGCCCTCGCGGTGGCCGGCGCCAACGACCTGATCGTGCTGGACGAGCCCACCACCGGCATGGACGTCTCGGTCCGCCAGCAGTTCTGGGCCACCATGCGCGCCCAGGCCGACACCGGCCGCACCGTGCTGTTCGCCACCCACTACCTGGAGGAGGCCGACTCCATCGCCGACCGGGTGCTGGTGCTGCACAAGGGCCGACTGATCGCCGACGGCTCCTCCGCCGAGATCAAGGCCAAGGCCGGCGCCCGCCGGATCGGCTTCGAACTGCACCCCTCCGACGGCGGCCCGCTCGACGAATCCGTGCTGCGCGCCCTGCCCGGCACCGTCGGACTGGACGTCAGCACCCGCACCGACGGCGTGCACACCGTCCGGATCCGCTCCACCGACGCCGACGCGGGCGTCGCCGCGCTCTACAAGGCCGGCCTGTACCCGCGCGGGCTGGAGGTCACCAGCCTCGGCCTGGAGCAGGCATTCCTGACCATCACCGGCGAGCAGGACCGCACCGAGGAAGCAGAGGCGAGCGCGCGATGACCACCCTGATCAAGCTGGAGATCCTGCGCACCCTGCGCAACAAGCGGTACCTGATGCTCATCGTCCTCTACCCGGGCCTGCTGTACCTGTTCTTCATCAGCGCCTACGGCAGCGGCAGCACGGTGGCCGGCGGAGCCTCCGTCAAGTCGTACTTCATGGTCTCGATGGCCACCTTCGGCGCGGTCGGCGCCGTCCTCACCGGCTCCGCGCAGCGGATCTCGCTGGAACGCAAGAGCGGCTGGACCCGCCAACTGCGGCTCACCGCACTGCCCGGCCGGGCCTACACCGTCGGCAAGATCGCCGCCTGCGCCGTCACCACCCTGCCCGCCATCGCCGTGGTCTTCACGATCGGCGCGATCGAGGGCGTCGACCTCACCGCCGCCCAGTGGCTCGGCCTGGCCGCCGTCCTGTGGCTCGGCAGCTTCGTGTTCGCCGCGCTCGGCGTCGCCCTCGGGTACGCCGCCCAGCCGGACGCCGTCCAGCCCGTCGTGATGATCGTCTACATGCTGATGGCGCTGCTCGGCGGCACCTGGTTCCCGGTCGGTGACTCGCTGAAGACCTACGCCCGGTTCAACCCCGTCTACGACTACAACCAGCTGGCCTCGTTCATCCACGGCCAGGGCGTCCCGGGCTTCGCGATCGCCGCCCTCGCCGGGTTCCTGGCGCTGTTCACGGGCGTCGCGGCCTACCTGTACCGCAAGGACGCCCAGCAGGCATGATGGCCCGCATGCAGAGCACCGGCCCGGCCCGCCGCCCCGGCCGGCACGGGGAGGACGGGCCGGACGGCCGCTGGACCACGTACCCGGGCGTGCCCGTCGACACCCGCCGGCAGCTGCTGGTCAAGCTGATGTGGACGTCCGTCTGGGCGTTCTACCTGCTGTACCCCGTCCAGGACCTGGCGACCGGCCGGCACACCACCGCCGCCACCGTGGCCGGAGCGGCGCTGCTGGCGCTCTTCCTGGCCGCCTACATGTCGCTGGTGGTGATCCGCAACACCCGCCGCAGCACCCGAGCCAGGCAGTACGTGCCGTTCGCGCTGATCCTCGGCATCGCGATCGGCACTTCGATCGGCCTCGGCGAAGCCTGGCTGACCCTGTTCACCTACACCTCGGTCTGCGCCGCCATCATCCTGCCCGGCCGCACCGCCCTCGGCGGCATCGCCGCCGTCACCGCCGTCTTCGCGCTGATCGGCTTCGCCACCCGCGCCGACCACACCACCCTGGTCGCGGTCGGACTGCCCTGCCTGCTGGCCGGCTTCGCCATGTACGGCATGCAACGCCTCGTCACCACCATGCGGGAACTGCGCGAGGCCCGCACCGCCGTCGCCCACCTCGCCGCCTCCGAGGAACGGCTGCGCCTCGCCCGCGACCTGCACGACCTGCTCGGGCACTCGCTCTCGCTGATCGCCATCAAGAGCGAACTCGCCGGCCGCTTCATGGACGCCGAGAAAGCCGCCGAGGCCCGCGCCCAGGTCGCCGACATCGAAAAGGTCGCCCGGCAGTCGCTCACCGACGTCCGCGAAGCCGTCAGCGGCTTCCGCCGCCCCACCCTGGCCGTCGAACTCGCCACCGCCCGCACCGCCCTGACCGCCAGCCGGATCGAACTCGACTCCGACCCCCGCCTGACCGACGAACGCCCCGGCCTCGGCCCCGAGGAGACCGGCGCCCTCGCCTGGGCCCTGCGCGAAGCCGTCACCAACGTGGTCCGGCACGGCGTCGGCGCCACCCGCTGCGCCGTCCACCTCGACGAGACCTGGGAGGACGACGGCCGCTACGCCGTCCTGGAAATCGTCGACAACGGCCCCGGCCCCGGCAAGTCCCTCCCCGGCAACGGCCTTTCTGGCCTGCGCGAACGCCTCGAACAGGTCGGCGGCCACCTCGACGCCGGCCCCGCCAACCGCGGCAAAGGCTTCCGCCTGCGCGCCCTCGTCCCGCTGCGACCCGGCCCCAGCGGGGAATAGGCTGCGCCCCGTGACGGACGGACAGGTACGCGTACTCCTCGCCGAGGACCAGGGCATGGTGCGGGAGGCACTCGCCGCGCTGCTCTCGCTGGAGGACGACCTCGACGTCGTCGCCCAGGTCGCCCGCGGGGACGAGGTCGCGGCCGCGGTGACGCACCACCGCATCGACGTCGCCGTACTCGACATCGAGATGCCCGGCATGACCGGCATCGACGCCTGCGCGGAGATCCGGCGGGTCCGGCCGCAGACCAAGGTCGTGATCGCCACCACCTTCGGCCGCCCCGGCTACCTGCGCCGCGCGATGGAATCCGGCGCGGACGCGTTCCTGGTCAAGGACGCACCGGCCGCGGAGCTCGCCGGCGCGATCCGGCGCGTCCTGCGCGGCGAGAAGGTCATCGACCCGACACTGGCTGCCGCCGCGCTCGCGGAAGGCGCGAATCCCCTCACGGGGCGCGAACGCGAGGTGCTGGCCGCAGCGGCCGACGGCTCCGTCAACGCGGACATCGCGGCCCGGCTGCACCTCTCCGAGGGGACGGTGCGGAACTACCTGTCGATGGCGATCCAGAAGACGGCCGCGAGGAACCGCGCGGAGGCGGTGCGGGTCGCCCGCGAAAAGGGTTGGCTGTAGCTGGGGGGAAGGCAGGCGGGCGCGAAACCAGGGGCGCGTGGGGGTACCTCCCGGCCCGCCAGGGCTGGGAGTGTCTCTTATACACATCTCCGAG
>NZ_JBHWEN010000030.1:0-89204 GCF_042734215.1 Kitasatospora sp. NPDC059673
ACGCGCCGGGGTTGGGGGCGGGGGCGTGGGGGTGGCGCTACCCCCGCCCGCGCCACCGACTGCGTCACCCGCGCTCAACGAGGCGTTGGTTCGAGGACCCGCGTCAGGCCCCGGCAGGCCGACCGTACGTTCTATGGGGCAGTCCAGAACGTGGCTGCAGACGAGAACTGCAAACCAAAACTGCAACCACGAGACGACGAAGGCCCCGACCGCTGAGTGGTCGGGGCCTTCGTTTGCCCTGGCGGGCGAAGGCGGAGGATACGAGATTCGAACTCGTGAGGGGTTGCCCCCAACACGCTTTCCAATTCTCCTCAGCACTGTCCACCGGGGTTTACACCCGTCCTGACCTGCGGCTGAGCACACGGTTGGGCGGCGGCTGAACCTGCCCGGACGGGGCTGAATGAGACCAGAACTGAGACCAGTACGGGTCCTGTCGAAGAAGGACGGCGGGTTCGCTGCCGATCAGGTGCCCAGGCTCTTGCGGCGGGCTCGCATGTAGGTCCCGGAGGTGGAACTCCCTCCCCAACCGCCTGTGGTGGCGATGTCCCACCCCCGCTGCTCGCGCATCTGGCCGGCGAAGGTGCCGAGGTCCTGGATGGAGCAGCCGCAGTCCAAGTGGACTCGGATCGTGATGTACGAGCCGAGCGGCTTCGTCTCGCTCGGGTCCAGCGACCAACGAACGGTGTGCTCGTGATCGGCGAGCCCCGTGCGCTTCTCGTCGTGGACGAGCCCGTGGGCACGGGCGTACTCGTCCAGATCGTCGATGACGAACAGGTGACTGCTCCACTCGCCCGGCCAGACCGCGTAGAGGGTGGACTTCCCGCTCCGTGCCCGCTCGTAGGTTCCGGAGTCGGTGCCGTGAGAGACCGTGCCGTCTTCGGATATCTCGATGTAGCAGGTCGTCCGGCTGGTGTAAGGGAAGTCTGTGCCAGCGGCAGCGGCACTTCTCGGCTGCATCGGTGTTTTCTCCTGTGGGCCGGTTGGAGCAGAAGGCTGGGCGCCGTAGATCGTCAGCCTCATAGGCGCACCAACCAATGCGATCTGCGCCGAGGTTACGGCCCTTTCCCCCGTTGCTTCTACCGGTCCCTCTCGTGGAGCAGGTGGATCGGCCGTCCCCCACAAGCTCAGGCCAGCGTCTTTGCTGCGGCTGCTGGGCTCTCTCCTTGCCTGCCGTAGCGCCCTGGAACCACCTCAGGCACTCCCCGCTCTTCCGGCCGGCTGCGGGGAGAGGGGCCTGCGGTTCCGTTCCTGGACCTCCTGTGCCCGTGGGTGCCCTTGGTGAGCGAGCACCTCAACCACCTTGGTCACCGCAGTCTCCACGGCTTCGTGCTCCCATACCCTCAGCGGAAGCCAGCCCAGCCGGACGAGGTAAGCGTCGGTGTCCGCGTCTCGGCCGACGTTGTGCTGGAGCTTGTTCCACCACCACTCGGCATTGTGCTTCGGCGCGTGCAGGTGCTGGGGACAGGCGTGCCAGAAGCAGCCCTGGACGAACACCGCAGTGCGCCAGCGCGTGAACGTGAGGTCCGCACGGCGTCGTCTCAATCCCGGCAGTGGGAGGTTCACTCGGTACCGGAACCCCAGCGAGTGCAGCGCGCACCGCAGCGCGAGTTCGGGACGGGTGTTGATACTGCGCTGCGCGATCATCACGCGACGGGCGGCGGCATCGCGGGGCGGTGGCGCGTCGGGGCGGTTGGCTCTGTCTCCCATGCGCTGAACAACCGGTGCTCAGCGTCCTGGTCACTCCCAGTTGGCGTTCTCCACGGGCCGGCCGTGCAGGAAAACTGTGTGGGACCCGCCAGATCTGCGGCATACAATCCCTTGCCATGGCCGTGTATGACAACCGGAGGCGGACGGATCCTGCGCCGAAGCGCGAAATGGAGTCGAGTGCCGATTTCTTCAACAGGATTTCCGGTCCATTTTGGGATCAAATTCGCGACGTGGTCAACGAGTGGTGGGCGCACTTTCCCGACCATGTGCGGCCCGGCCTGATGAGTCGACTGGTGGACCGAAACTCGGATGCCAATGTACATTCCGCGCTCTGGGAGCTGTATCTGCATGAGATGCTGATCGGATCCGGTTGCACTGTGCAGATCGAGCAGCAGGTAGGCGCGCGGGGGAAATATCCCGACTTTTTGGTAACGTACGGTGAGACGCAGTTCGTGCTTGAGGCGATCTGGACAGCTCAGCGAGTAGGGGGCGGGGAGCCTGGCCGAATGCCGCCTCAGTTGGTCGATGCCATCGATCGTGTCCCCAGCCCGAACTTCTTCGTCGCCTACCAGCTCGACGTGGCAGGGCTGGCCACACCCCCGCAGAGGAAGCTGAAGGCCGAGCTCGCGAAGTGGCTCGACGGGTTGGACCCGGACCGGGTCGTCGCTGCGCGGGAGCGCGGAGTTCCACTGCCCCGGCACGTATGGCAAGAGTCCGGTTGGCGCGTCACGTTCGATGCGATTCCTCGCAGTCCTGATAGACGAGGTGATCCAACGGCCAGGACCATCGGCGTTCACGCCTCGGTGTGGCTCGACGAAGATTTGAACCTGGTGCTGGAGGCAGTCAGGAGGAAGGGAGGAAAATACGGGGAAATGAACCTTCCATTCATCGTCGCTGTCGGCAATGAGGTCGTCTTCCCGGAAGATTCGGAAACCGAAGCTGCGCTGTACGGAGCCTTGAATGGAAGAGCTTCCGGTCGCGCTTCGGGAGGCTATTGGGGCGTTCCGGAAGGGCATCCTCATAGTCGCGTCAGCGGCGTTCTCGTAGTCGATAATCCAGGGCCTTGGAACTGGGCCAGAAGGACTCCCGTCCTTTGGCGAAGCCCTCACCCGGAATCGATGCCGGCACCTGTCCTCCCGACTTGGGAGGCTGCATCGCTGGTCGGGACGGAGGTCGCCCGCGTGCCTGCGGAGAGTCCCGTCAGCTCAGCTCTTGAGCTACCCGACCACTGGCCGGTCGGGGCGCCGTTCCCGCGCAGTTAGCCGACTTTCCATGACTGACGAGGCGGTGCATGCGGCGTGGTGCGATTCCGTCAGGACGAGAGTTCGGCATCCAGGTATGCCTGAACGGGTTCGAACAGGCCGTAGGGAACGAACCGGGCGATCCGGTCGTGCGTCACCCACGCGAGTTCCGCCAGCTCTTCGGTGTCGACCACGGTCGCAGTGCCGCTCACCACTTCGCAGGCGGTGTACGACATCTGTCGGCCGGTCTTCGGGTGCAGGCGCTCGCCCAGGAGCCCTACGGCCTTCACCGTCAGGCCAACCTCCTCGGCGGTCTCGCGGACGGCAGCCGCTTCGGGCGTCTCACCTGCCTCGAGCTCGCAGGCCGGGAACTGCCAGGACAGCTCGCCCTCGGCGACACGGCGCTGGACCATCAGGACGCGGCCGTCCTGGACCACGACGGCTGCGGCGATGCCCGGCTTCGTGCTGCTGGTCGGCTCAGTCATTCTGCGGCTTCTCCAGGGCGGCCAGGATCGGCGGGAAGAGCGTATCGACGGGGATGAACCGGGTCACGGCGTTTCGCGGAACCCACATCACGTCGGCGTTCTCGATCGCGTCCTGGTTGCGGGCCTCACCGGCCAGGTACTCGGTGAGGTAGTACTGGCACCACACCCCGGTGGTCGGGTGGAGGCGGCCGCCGAGGTCTTCGCGGACCGCGCAGTGGACACCGGTCTCGGCGAGCGTTTCGCGCACGGCCACCGAGGACGGGTTGCTGCCCGGCTTCACGACGCCCGCTGGGAACTGCCAGCGGATGCCGGCCGATTCGTCGTCCCGGCGGCAGACGAGCAACTGCGCTGGCGGGCCGGAACTCCGCCCGCTGGATCTTTGCCCTCGCGCTCGGCCTGCGACAGGGCGAGGTACTCGGGCTCCAGTGGAAGGACATCGACTTCGACCGCGGCATCGCCTGGGTCCGACGAGGCCGCCTCCGGCCCAAGTACGCGCACGGCTGCGGCGACCGCTGCGGGCGGAAGCCCGGCTTCTGCCCGCAGAAGGTGGCCGTCCGCCGCGAGACCAAGGACACCAAGTCCCGCGCCGGCCGCCGCCCGGTCCCGCTGCCCGAACCGCTCGCCGTCGTCCTCCGCCACCACCAGGAGGAACAGGACCGCGAGCGCGCCCTCGCCCGCGACCTCTGGACGGAGAAGGGCTACGTCTTCACCGACGAGACCGGCCAGCCCCTCAACCCCAGCACCGACTACCACCGCTGGAAGCGCCTCCTGTGCGAGGCCAACATCCGTGATGGCCGCCTCCACGACGCCCGCCACACCGCCTCGACCGTCCTCCTCCTGCTCGGTGGCCCCGAGCGGATCGTCATGGCGATCATGGGCTGGTCCTCGGCCTCGATGGCCAAGCGCTACCAGCACGTCACCGACCCGATGCTGCACGACGTCGGCCAGAAGATCGGCGGGCTGCTCTGGGGCATCGCAGGCGACGAGGCCGATACGGGGAGCGCAGAGTGATGTAGGGCGCGCTGGGACATGGTGATGGGACGGCCTGTAGAGCGGGCCGTTCCATCACTCGGTCGACGACGTCTCAGGCTCATGAGCGGCGCGGTTTGCCTCAGTTCTGCCTTCGTCGCTGGTGCTTTGGTCGGCATGCGCGAGCTGTGCCGTGGTTGGTGCGAGGGCCCTGCCTGCTGCTCAGCGAGGTTTTCTCAACGATGTTCGCTTCCGGATACGGACCACTGCGGATCGTCGCCGCGCTGCTCACACCTTCTCGACGGCGAAGGTCCGGCCGGTGTGGCGTTCGGCGAAGTACGCGTCATTGGCTGCCTTGACCGCGCAGTCCGTGGCGTACCCCCTCACCGTGCCGTCCAGACTGGTCGCCCGGTACCGGGCGTCGGGCTGGCAAGGAAGGCAGGGCTCGACCCCAGGGCGCGCACGAGCATTATGGTGTCGGCAGTGGTGGAGAGACGGCTGCGGCTTGGCGGGCGGAGGTGCGGGCCTCGAAGCAGGCTTCCGATGTACCGGTGCTATCGGGGTTGCGCTGGTGAAGAGATACGCGTGGTCCCATCCGGAGGCGGCGAGGGCGCGGTCGACCGACGGTGAGCTCTTCCCGGACTCCCAGGCCCGAAAGGTATAGGCCGTTATACCCAGCGCCCGGGCTACCTCGGTGGAAGTCATGCCCGCACGTTTCCTGCACGAGCAGAAGACGACGCCGGCCGCCTGCGTTCGGAGTTGTTTGATCACCGTAGACTCGCGCCTTCCGAAGAAGACGCGATTGAGTACCTCAGCGGCGTTTCTGTGAAGGGCTCCACCTCGATCTATGCCCTTCTTCCATTCCCGATAACGGCGGCTGAGGCCGAGGCTGTCGATGCCCAGGAGATCGGCCCACTCCAGAATCGGTTCGGCGATGTCCCGGGCGGTTCCTAGCTCGGCGCTCTGGACCGCGGAGATACTGGCTCCGGCCTCCATGGCCAACTGCGTCTGAGTCAGGCCCAGCTTGGCCCTAAGCTCGGCCAGCGGCCCTCCCATAGCCAGCTTTTTCACCAGGCGACCAGCGGGGACAGTGCCGAGGTGATCGTGGAGGAGGCGCATTCGTCAGTCGCGATGATCACCAGGTGGCGGTCAGCGGCCGCAGGTCTGAGCGCGTCCGTGTGCGGCCGGTCGGGACTCCCGAGGCGGGCGGTCTGCACGAGCTGGCCTAGCGCCTTGCCCAGAGGGCCATTGGGTGTGGTGCTCAGGTTCAGGCCCTTCTTGGCCTGAACTATGACCCAGCCGACGTCTGTGAAGATGCCAAGGTCGTCGACGGGCCGGTTCGTCTGGCCTCCCACGGTCAGCACTTGGCAACCTGACGCCCAGGCTGGCAGGGGCGTCTCGGTCAACATATGTGCTGCAGCCCCTGCCAGGAAACGGCCTTCATGGCCAACTCCACCGGCTGTTCCGGCCCCTCCAGCTAAGCCTCGGTTCCTGGCCATCCCGCGCCGACCCCTCTGAACGATGCATGGTTCGCCGCATGTCGCCCTGATGTGCAAGGCGGCGCTTCGACGAGCGCAGCCTACGACGTGGCTGGTTCTCCTGACAGGTCCGTTGCTGTTGGAGATTTGCGCCTCTTGCATCCGATCGGAACGCCGACTGCGACCGGCGTCTTCTGGCGACAGGGCGGCTGCGACCCTGGGTAACGCAACTGAGACCACGACACGACGTAGGCCCCGACCGCTGAACGGTCGGGGCCTACGTTATGGCTGTAAGCCATGGCGGAGGATACGAGATTCGAACTCGTGAGGGGTTGCCCCCAACACGCTTTCCAAGCGTGCGCCCTAGGCCTCTAGGCGAATCCTCCGTGGGAGAGCTTAGTACATGTCGAGGGGTGGTTGCGACCACGGTCTCGCAGGTGGGTGGCGGGGGTGGCCTGCGGATCGGAGATCGGGGTGGGATCGGGGTGGGATTGGAGTGGGTGGGGGGAGTGGGGGCCGGGATCCGCTACTCTTGGGGGCAGCCCCTCGTGTGGCGTCATCTCTCTGAACCCCCCCAGGGCCGGAAGGCAGCAAGGGTAGGAGGGCTCTGGCGGGTACGCGAGGGGTCCTTGCGTTTCCGGGGTCGGTGGTGGTGGGGGGCCACGTTTGTCGGTTGGTCCCGATATCGTCGGTGGCGTGTCCCTAGCCCTGTACCGCCGCTACCGCCCCGAGACCTTCGCGGAGGTCATCGGGCAGGAGCACGTGACCGTCCCGCTCCAGCAGGCCCTGCGTAACAACCGGGTCAACCACGCGTACCTGTTCAGCGGGCCGCGCGGGTGTGGAAAGACGACCAGTGCCCGCATCCTGGCCCGCTGCCTGAACTGTGAGCAGGGGCCGACCCCGGAGCCGTGCGGGGAGTGCCAGTCGTGTCGCGACCTGGCGACCGGCGGGCCGGGTTCGATCGATGTGATCGAGATCGACGCGGCGTCGCACGGTGGTGTGGACGATGCGCGTGAGCTGCGGGAGCGGGCGTTCTTCGCGCCGGTGCACAGTCGCTACAAGATTTTCATCCTGGACGAGGCGCACATGGTGACCTCGGCCGGTTTCAACGCGCTGCTGAAGGTGGTGGAGGAGCCGCCGGAGCACCTGAAGTTCATCTTCGCCACCACCGAGCCGGAGAAGGTGATCGGGACGATCCGGTCCCGCACCCACCACTACCCGTTCCGGCTGGTTCCCCCGGGCACGCTGCGCGACTACCTGGCGCAGGTGTGCGGCCGTGAGGGCATCCAGGTGGAGGATTCGGTGTTCCCGCTGGTGGTGCGGGCCGGCGCCGGGTCGGTGCGTGACTCGATGTCGGTGATGGACCAGCTGCTGGCGGGTGCCGGTGAGGCCGGCGTGACGTACCAGATGGCCACCGCGCTCCTGGGGTACACCGATTCCTCGCTGCTGGACGAGGTGGTGGACGCGTTCGCGGCGCAGGACGGCGCGACGGTGTTCCAGGTGGTCGACCGGGTGGTCGAGGGCGGGCACGACCCGCGGCGTTTCGTCACGGACCTGCTGGAGCGGCTGCGCGACCTGGTGATCCTGGCCACCGTGCCGGACGCGGGGGAGAAGGGCCTGATCGACGCCCCGGCCGACCGGGTCGCGGTGATGCAGGCGCAGGCCGACCGCTTCGGCCGGGCCGAGCTGAGCCGCGCCGCGGACCTGGTCAACACCGGCCTGACCGAGATGCGCGGCAACGCCGCCCCCCGGCTGCAGCTGGAGCTGATCTGCGCCCGGGTGATGCTGCCCGGCGCGTACGGGGACGAGCTGTCGACGCAGGCCCGGCTGGACAAGCTGGAGCGCCGGGCCGCCACCGGCGGCTTCGCCGCGCCGATGGCGTTCCAGCCCGCGCCGGTGGAGGCGCCCGTGCAGCAGGCCCCGGCTCCGCAGCCGCAGGCCCAAGCCCCGGCGCCCGCGCCCGTGCCGGCCCCGGCCCCGGCCCCCGCGCCGTCGGGCCCGGCCCCGGGCGCCTGGCCGATCGCCCGCAGCTTCCCCCCGGCGGACCAGACCCCGCCGCCCGCCCCGGCCCCGCAGTCGCAGGCCCCACAGGCTCCGCAGCCGCAGGCCCCGGCACCGCAGCCGCAGGCTCACGCGCCGCAGCCGTCCGCCGCCCAGCCCTCCGTGGCCGCGCAGCAGGGCGCGGCGCAGATCCGGCAGATGTGGCCGCAGATCCTGGAGGCGGTGAAGAACCGCCGCCGGTTCACCTGGATCCTGCTCAGCCAGAACGGCCAGGTGGCGGGCTTCGACGGCAGCACGCTGCAGGTGTCGTTCGT
The DNA here is from genome assembly GCF_042734215.1 of Kitasatospora sp. NPDC059673. Taxonomy (NCBI): domain Bacteria; kingdom Bacillati; phylum Actinomycetota; class Actinomycetes; order Kitasatosporales; family Streptomycetaceae; genus Kitasatospora; species Kitasatospora sp. NPDC059673. The sequence goes on from NZ_JBHWEN010000030.1 coordinate 8,196, forward strand.
GAACGCGGGCGCCCGGGACAGCTTCGTCGGCAGCCACAGCGACGAGGTGCTGCGGCAGGCGCTGACGGACGCGCTGGGCGTGGACTGGCGGGTGGACTGCATCATCGACCCGTCGGGTGGCACGTCCTCGCCGTCCGGCCAGCCCGCCGCCTCGTACGCGCCCCCGGCGGCTCCGACGGCCCCGGCCCCGGCCGCGCCGGTCGTGCCGCCCGGCGGTGGCTGGGGCGGGACTCAGGCGCACGCCCCGCAGTCGGCCGCGCCCGCTCCGGTCGCACCGCCCGCGCAGCAGCCCCCGTCCGCCCCGCAGGCCCAGGTCCAGGCCCCGAGGCCGTCCGCCGCACCGCCCGTCCAGCAGCCCCCGGCCGCCCCGCCGGTGCAGGCGCCCCCCGCGGTGGCGCCGGAGGACGACATCCCGGAGGAGGACGACCCGGACCTGAACGAGGACGCGTTCTCCGCGCAGGAGCTGATCGTCCGGGAGCTGGGGGCGACGGTGCTGGAGGAGATCCACCACCGTCCGGGCTGAGCCGCCGCAGGCAGCGCGGGCCTTCGGAGCTGCCCGGGCCTGCGCGGGGTCCCGGAACTGACGTGGGGCCGACGAGCGGCCGCGTAGGCTCGGGGGCAGGTGTCGGCGCGGGTGCTCGTGGTGGTTCGCGTCGGCCGTGTGAGTGCCGATGGATCGAGGAGAGTGCCGTGTTCCCTGGTGGCCAGCCGAACATGCAGCAGTTGCTGAAGCAGGCGCAGAAGATGCAGGAAGAGCTCGGCCGGGCTCAGAAGGAGCTCGCCGAGACCGTGGTCCGCGGTTCGGCGGGCGGCGGTCTGGTGGAGGTGACGGTCACGGGCGCCGGCGAGCTGACGTCGGTGACGATCTCCCCGGAGGCGGTCGACCCGGAGGACACCGAGACCCTGGGCGACCTGGTGCTGGCCGCGGTGCGGGACGCCAACGCGGCGGCGCAGAAGCTCCAGGCGGAGCGGATGGGCCCGCTCACCCAGGGCCTGGGCGGCGGCATCCCCGGCCTCCCGTTCTGAACCGCGCTGAACCGCTCTGAACCACGCACAGCAACCGAACCGCACGCGGCACTGCCGCCGCAGCATTGCGGCACTGCGCCGCAGCACCGCGGCACTGCCGCCGCAGCACTGCGGCGCGTAGCCCCGAGCAGCACCGTGCAGCGCCCGGCGGTTCCTGCACGCTTCACTGGCAGCTTCACTGGCAGTGAGTTGTGTGATTTATGAGCCAGTAGGGCGTCGGGCGGTGTGTCCGGCGCCCGATTCGTTGGATGATGGCACCGGAGTGCGAACCCTGGTCGAAGGAAGGCGTGGCGGTGTACGAGGGCGTGGTGCAGGACCTGATCGACGAGCTGGGCAGGCTGCCCGGAGTCGGTCCGAAGAGCGCCCAACGGATCGCCTTCCACATCCTGCAGGCCGATCCGACGGACGTGCGCAGGCTGGCGTACGCGCTGCAGCAGGTGAAGGAGAAGGTGCGGTTCTGCGTGGTCTGCGGCAACGTCGCGGAGTCCGAGCAGTGCCGGGTCTGCCTGGATCCGCGCCGCGACCTCGCGGTGATCTGCGTGGTGGAGGAGCCCAAGGACGTGGTGGCGATCGAGCGGACGCGCGAGTTCCGCGGCCGCTACCACGTGCTGGGCGGGGCGATCAGCCCGATCGAGGGGGTCGGCCCGGACGATCTGCGGATCCGTGAGCTGATGACCAGGCTCGCGGACGGCACGGTCACCGAGCTGATCCTGGCCACCGACCCCAATCTGGAGGGGGAGGCGACCGCGACCTACCTGGCCCGGCTGTGCAAGCCGATGGGCCTCAAGGTCACCCGGCTGGCGAGCGGACTGCCCGTCGGCGGGGACTTGGAGTACGCCGACGAGGTCACCCTCGGCCGGGCGTTCGAAGGGAGACGACTGCTCGATGTCTGACCGAACCGACACCGCTCACCGGACCGACGCCGCCCACCGCGCCGACGCCGCCCACCGCGGCACCGAAAGCGCGTCCTACAGCAGCGCGCTCCACACCAGCGCGCCCTACAACAGCGCGTCCCCCCACGACACCGCCGACCGGCCTCACCCCTCGGACCCGGCCGCGCTGCTGGGCCGCACCGAGGCTCCGGACGACTTCGCGGTGCAGATCGCGGACTCGGTGGAGAGCTTCGTGCTGGCCGTCACCGAGGTCGCCAAGGGCGACGAGCCGGGCAGCGCGATCTCGCTGCTGCTGCTGGAGGTGTCGCAGCTGCTGCTGGCGGGCGGCCGGCTGGGCGCGATCGAGGACGTGCTGCCCGAGGACCGCTTCGAGCCGGACGCCGGCCCGGAGCCGGACGGGGTGGAGCTGCGCGAGCGGCTCGCCGAGCTGCTGGCGCCGATCGACGTCTACCACGAGGTGTTCGACCCGTACGGCCCGCCGGAGAAGCCGAGCGCGTTCCGGATCTCGGACGACCTGGCGGGGGTGGTCAGCGAGCTGAGCCACGGCCTGACGCACTACCGCGAGGGCCGGGTGTCGGAGGCGCTGTGGTGGTGGCAGTTCTCGTACCTGTCCAACTGGGGCTCGACCTGTACGGCGGTGCTGCGCGCCCTGCAGTCGCTGATCGCGCACGTGCGGCTGGACTCGCCGCTGGGCGCGGTGCCGGACGGGGCGGACACCGACGACGACGGGTTGACGGACGAGCAGCTGGAGCAGCAGGCGGGCGACCTGATGGCGGCCGAGCTCGGGCTCTGAGGGCGAATCGCGGGGGAGTGTGACGCATCCGTCACCCGCGCGCCGGAGGCGAAGATTCCGGTACCGGGGTGGTGTGCGGGCGGCGATTCTTCGGGGCGGGTCGCCGGGGCCCGCAGACCTGACAGTCCGCGGTGATCAGATTTCGATATTCACATCTCACCATGTGGAAGTCGTCGGCCGGAACATCCCTGCTCGTTAGACTGACGGTGACCCAACACCCCAAGTCGAGGAGCCCCCGTGGGCCTTGTCGTGCAGAAGTACGGCGGCTCATCCGTCGCGGATGCCGAAGGCATCAAGCGCGTCGCCCGCCGAATCGTGGACACCCGGAAGGCCGGCCATGAGGTCGTCGTCGTGGTCTCCGCGATGGGTGACACCACGGACGAGCTCATCGAACTCGCGGAACAGGTGACGCCTATTCCGTCCGGCCGTGAGTTCGACATGCTGCTGACCGCCGGAGAGCGCATCTCCATGGCGCTGCTGGCGATGGCGATCAAGACGCTGGGCTTCGACGCCCAGTCGTTCACCGGCAGCCAGGCCGGTGTGATCACCGATGCGACGCACAACAAGGCGCGGATCATCGACGTGACGCCGGGCCGGATCCGCAACGCCCTCGACGAGGGCAACGTCGCGATCGTGGCCGGTTTCCAGGGCGTTTCGCAGGTCTCCAAGGACATCACCACGCTGGGCCGCGGCGGCTCCGACACCACCGCGGTGGCGCTGGCGGCCGCGCTGGGCGCCGAGGTGTGCGAGATCTACACCGACGTGGACGGCGTCTTCACCGCCGACCCGCGGGTGGTCAAGAAGGCCCGCAAGATCGACTGGATCGCCTTCGAGGACATGCTGGAGCTGGCCTCGTCCGGTACCAAGGTGCTGCTCGACCGCTGTGTGGAGTACGCGCGGCGCTACAACATCCCCATTCACGTACGATCGTCGTTCTCCGGCCTGCCGGGGACCATCGTCAGCGCCACCAACCCGAACCAGCCCGAAGGGGGCGAGATGGAGCAGGCCATCATCTCCGGAGTCGCCCACGACACGTCGGAGGCCAAGGTCACCGTCGTCGGCGTGCCGGACAAGCCGGGCGAGGCGGCACGGATCTTCCGCGCCATCGCCGACGCCGAGGTCAACATCGACATGGTGGTGCAGAACGTCTCCGCCGCCGCCACCGGCCTCACCGACATCTCCTTCACCCTGCCCAGCACCGAGGGCCAGAAGGCCATCGACGCGCTGAACCGGGTCAAGGCGGGCATCGGCTACGAGTCGCTGCGCTACGACGACGCGATCGGCAAGATCTCGCTGGTCGGCGCCGGCATGCGTTCCAACCCGGGCGTCACCGCGACCTTCTTCGAGGCGCTGTCCGAGGCGGGCGTGAACATCGAGCTGATCTCCACCTCCGAGATCCGGATCTCGGTGGTCACCCGCGCCGAGGACGTGCCGGAGGCGGTCCGCGCCGTGCACACCGCCTTCGGGCTGGACAGCTCCGGCGACGAGGCGGTCGTCTACGGCGGCACCGGCCGCTGAACCCCGCACCCGAGGCCGTGCACAGCGCAGAGGTTGTGTGCGGGACGGGTGAAGCGGACCCTGACCGTCCGCCGGGTCTGCCAGAATCCCCCTTCGGAGCGATGTGTTCCGGAGGGGGATTCCCTCTCTGCGGAAGAACTCCCCCGGCGCGGGGCAACCAGGACAGGGGATCGGGTGTCCAACCAGCGTGATGAACGTGACAGGGGCGGTGGTGGCGATCACCCTGCCCGGGGCGGCCCGGCGGGCCGGTAGTCGGATGGGCTTTGCTGCGGCGGCAGCGGACGCGACCGGGGCCAGCGTCGACCAGCTCACCGACACCTACCGGGCCCACTACCGTTCCCTGCTGCGGCTCGCCGCACTTCTGCTGGACGACCTGTCCTCCTGCGAGGACGTCGTGCAGGAGGCGTTCATCCGGGTGCACGCCGCCCGGCGCCGGGTCCGCGATCCCGAGAAGACCCTGGCGTACCTGCGGCAGACCGTGGTCAACCTGTCCCGCTCCACGCTGCGACGCCGACTGCTCGGCCTGCGCCTGCTGCCCAAGCCCATGCCTGACATGGCCAGTGCAGAAGAGGGGGCATACGATGCGCTGGAGCGCGATGAACTGAAGGCCGCGCTACGGGGGTTGCAACGCCGTCAGCGGGAGGTGCTGGTGCTGCGCTACTACGCCGACCTGACGGAGGCGCAGGTCGCGGAGGTGCTCGGCATCTCCATCGGCTCGGTCAAGGCCTACGGCTCGCGCGGACTGGCCGCCCTGCGGGTGCGGCTGGAGACCGGCGATGACTGACCCGCACCGGCCGCACCCGCCCCGCGAACTGACCGAGGACCAGCTCCGGGACCGGCTGCACCGCGCCGTCGCCGGTGTCCAGCCCGAACCCGGGGCGCTGCCCAGGCTGCGCGCCGCCGTCCCCCGCCGCCGGGCCGCCCGGCGGCGCGCCTGGGGCGGCGCCGCCGTGCTGGCCGCCGCCGTCGCCGGGCTGCCCGTGGTGCACGCCGCCCAGCCGTTCCACCTGTCCGGCGACCCCACCGGCGGCCAGGCCGCGCCCGGCGCCACCGCCGCCCCGGACCACTCGGTGGCCGCCCCCGGCCGCGCGCACAGCCCCGCCACCGCGACCGCCGCCGGGGCCGACGGCACCGGCCCCGGAACCACCGCCGACCCGAGCGCCGACAGCAGCCCGGGCGGCTCGCCCGCCGCCACGCCGCTGTGCGGCCGTGCCGACCTCGGCCGGGGCGAGTCCCAGAAGACCGCCACCGCCACGGCCGACGGCCGGATCTACGGCTGGTTCCGGCTCACCAACACCGCCGACCACCCGTGCCGGATCACCGGCCCGGGCGCCGTCGACGTCGACCCCGGCACCACCGGCGTCCGCCTGCTCGCCCACACCGTCGGCGACCCGGCCGAGGCGCTGCCCGACCCGGCCGGGCTGCCCCGCGAACTGCTGCTCGCACCCGGCGGCTCCTATCTGGTCCGGTTCGCCTGGGTGCCCACCCGCTGCGCCACCACCTCGCCCACCCCCAGCGGCCCGCAGCCCAGCTCCACCCCCAGCAGCGCCGAAGTGCCCGGCAGCGACACCCCGGCCGGCGGCACCCCCGCGGCCGACCCCAGCCCCACCGGTGGGTACTCCGGCGCCGTCCAGGTCGGCCGCAAGTCGGCGAACGACATCTTCCGGCTCGGCTACACCCCCGACGCGGCCACCGCCTTCGCCGCCACCACGGTCCTCCCCGCGGGCTGCGGCGGCACCGTCTACCACACGGCCCCCGAACCGGCCCCCGCCACCGACGGCCCGTCCCCCTCCCAGAGCCCCGCTCCCTGACGGCCCGCCCAGGCCTGCCGGGCCGGCAGCACCACGAGGTGCCGGCGGGCGGCCGCACGCTGCTGCCGCACCTGGGGGAGGGCGAGCCGGACCCCCCGGGCTCCAGCCGGTCGTCTGCGCCGCGGAGCCCGGCTCGTCCACCGCGGCAGCGTCGGCACTGCCGGCGGGCGCCGCCCGGATCTGCTGCCGGGCGTCAGATGCCCAGCGACTCGGCGCGGGTCTCGGCGCGCAGCAGCAGGGCGTGCACCTCGGCCTGGCGGCGGCCCGGGCGGTCGTTCCAGGCGTCGGGGGAGGGGGCCGGGCGGCCGGTGGCGTGCAGGACCTCCATGACCTGGGTGCGGGCCCGGCGCACCGTGTACGCGGTGCCGTAGCCGTGCGCGAGGACGGCGGTCTGCGCGCCGAGCAGGCAGACCCGGCCGGCCGCGTCCCACATCGCGCCCTGGATCCAGCCCGCCTCGGCGAGGTAGCGGGAGGTCAGCCGCAGGTGCCCGGCGACGGTGACCGCCACCGGGCGGGCGGGGCGGCGGACCAGCCGGTCCAGCAGGGCGCGGCGCGGCAGCGGGTACCCGAAGTTCCACGGCTGCTGGACGGACCCGTACGGTCCGCCGTCGCAGCCGGGCTCCACCAGCGGTGGTGCGGGCAGTGGCAGCAGGGGCAGCCGGTCGGGGGCGGGGAGTCCGGCCAGGTACTGCTCGATCTCCTCGACCAGGCCCAGGTGCTGGGCGAGGACGGGCAGGTCGAGTCGGTCGAGCCGGTCGAAGGGCGGCGCTGAAGCGGGCATGGTACAACTCCTCCGGTCGTTATGTCGTATTTGTACCTCGTCCGCTGATCGTCCATCAGGAGCCGCACCGCAGCCGTTTCGTGTCCCCACCGTTCGCTGCCCGCCGTTCCGATCACCGCCCGGAATCGGGTTGGATGAGGGTATGAACGAGCAGACGAACGTCGTGCCGGCGTGGGAGCAGCGGTTCCGGGCAGCGCGGGTCTCGCTGCCCGACTGGGCGGACGAGGCACCCGACCGGGCGCTGTACGTGTCCAACGCGACGGGCACCTACGAGGTCTACGCGTGGGACCGCGCCACCGACGAGCACCGCCGCGTCACCGACCGTCCGAACGGCACCACGGACGCCGAACTCAGCCCGGACGGCCAGTGGATCTGGTGGTTCGACGACACCGACGGCGACGAGTTCGGCGTCTGGCGCCGCCAGCCGTTCGCCGGCGGCCCCGACCAGGAGGCCGTGCCGGGCGTGCCCGCCGCCTACGAGGCGGGTCTGGCGCTCGGCCGCGACGGCACCGTGGTGGTCGGCACCTCCACCGACGACGAGGGCACCACCCTGTACCTGCGCCGCCCCGGCGCCACCGAGCCCGAGGTGGTCTACCACCACGCCGAGTACGGCGGCGTCGGCGACCTGTCCCACGACAGCACCCTGCTGGCCGTCGACCACACCGAGCACGGCGACGCCATGCACGGGGCGATCCGGGTGCTGCGGCTGTCCGACGGCGCCACCGTCGCCCAGCTCGACGAGGTCACCGGCCACGCCGAGCCGCGCGGCGTGTCCTGCCTGGGCTTCGCGCCCGCCGCCGGCGACACCCGGCTGCTGGTCGCCCACCAGCGCACCGGCCGCTGGGAGCCGATGCTGTGGGACGTCGCCACCGGCACCGAGACCGAGCTGACCCTGCGCGACGAGCAGGGCCGGCCGTTCCCCGGCGACCTGTCCGCGCAGTGGCGGCCCGACGCCCGCTCGCTGCTCATCGAGCACGAGTACGAGGCCCGCTCCGAGCTGTTCTCCTACCAGCTGGAGACCGGCGAGCTGACCCGGCTGGACACCCCGCGCGGCACCGTCGCCGGGGCCACCGCCCGGCCCGACGGCACCGTGGAGTTCCTGTGGTCCTCGGCCGCCGAACCGTCGGCGGTGCGCTCCACGGCCGGCACCGTGGTGCTGCGCGCGCCCGGCCCGGTGCCGCCCGGCTCGGTGGCGGTCGAGGACGTCTGGGTGGACGGCCCCGGTGGCCGGGTGCACGCCCTGGTGCAGCGGCCCACCGGCGAGGGCCCGTTCCCGACGGTGTTCGAGGTGCACGGCGGCCCCACCCACCACGACAGCGACTCCTTCGCGGCCGGCCCCGCCGCCTGGCTCGACCACGGCTTCGCGGTGGTCCGGGTCAACTACCGGGGTTCCACCGGCTACGGTCAGGCCTGGACCGACGCGCTCACCGAACGCGTCGGCCTGATCGAGCTGGAGGACATCGGCGCGGTCCGCGACTGGGCGGTCTCCTCCGGCCTGGCCGACCCGGACCGGCTGGTGCTGTCCGGCGGCTCCTGGGGCGGCTACCTGACCCTGCTCGGCCTCGGCACCCAGCCCGACCGGTGGACGCTCGGCCTGGCCGCCGTCCCGGTCGCCGACTACCTCACCGCGTACGCGGACGAGATGGAGGCGCTGAAGTCGCTGGACCGCACGCTGTTCGGCGGCACCCCCGAGGACGTCCCCGAGCGCTGGCACGCCTCCTCGCCGCTGTCGTACGTCGAGCAGGTCAAGGCCCCGGTCTACATCAGCGCCGGCGTCAACGACCCGCGCTGCCCGATCCGGCAGATCGACAACTACGTGCAGCGGCTGGAGGAGCTCGGCAAGGTCCACGAGGTGTACCGCTACGATGCCGGGCACGGTTCGCTGGTCGTCGACGAGCGGATCAAGCAGCTTCGCTTGGAGATCGACTTCGTCCGGCGACACCTGGCCCCCGGCACTGTCCGGTGACCCGGTAGACCCGGCCGACCGGGGGGACAACCGATGGGTGGACGCGCCGCGCTGGCCGCTGCCGCGGTCGGCACGATCGTGCTGACCTTGGCCGGCTGCTCGTCGAACAATCAGAAGTACGACTGCGTGGAGGCCGCCGCCCCCGCCAAGGCGGACACCGGCATCGACCTGCGGGTCCTCGCCAAGGGCAAGAGCGGCAGCCGCGGCTCCAAGGGCTCCAGCGGGTCGAGCGGGTCCGGCGGGTCGAGCGGCTCCAGCGGGTCGAGCGGGTCCGGCGGGTCGAGCGGCTCCAAGAAGGGGTCCGGCATCTCGCCGTACTCGGGGGGCGGCGGCACCAAGGTGGTGCACCACTACCACCACCGGCCGGGCTCCAGCCGCAGCGACGACTACGTCGACGAGTGCGGAAACCCGTCGCCCGCGCCGGGCTTCGGCGACTTCGGCGCCGACTGCGCCACCCCGAACGCGTTGCCGCCCGCGAGCCCCGTCGGCGGCTCGCCCTCGGCCTCGCCGAGCGGGTCCGCCGCGCCGAGCGCCGCCGCCCCGCCGGTGCCCTGTCCGAGCGGGTCGCCGTCCGCCGGGGCCTCGGCCTCGCCGTCCGCGCTCTCCTCGCCCTCGCCCTCGGCCCCGGCCCCGGCCTCGCCGAGCGCGTCGCGGTCGGGGACGCGCTGACGGGGCGCCAGTAGCCGGTCGGCGGTCAGTCCAGGGCCGGGTCCAGTCCGAGGGCCCGGTCCTGGGCGGCCTCCGCCTCGCGGCGCACCAGCCGGAACCACATGAAGACCACGAACCCGGCGAAGACGAACCACTCCAAGGTGTAGCCCAGGTTCTGGAACGCCCGCAGGCTCAGCCCGTCGCCGCCCTGCGGCTGCACCGTCGGCACCGCCGTCAGCCCCGCCGGGACGTCGTCCGCCGCCACCCAGCCGTCGTACAGCGGGTACGGCAGCACGTTCACCAGCGTCGCCGGGCTGATCGTGCCCAGCTGCCCGGCCGGCAGACCGCCCGCCACCGCGCCGCCGCTGCCGCTGTTCTCCGGCGCCTGCAGCCGACCCGTCACGCTGACCTGCCCGGACGGAACCTCCGGCGCCGCCTTCGGGGAGCCCTCCGCCCAGCCGCGCACCACCGGTACCGCCCGGCCGCCGTCGGTGAGCAGCGGGGTGAGCACGTAGTAGCCCAGCCGGCCGTCCACCGTGCGGTTCGGCACCAGCAGCTGGTGCGCGGCGTCGTACGAGCCCGTGACGTTCACCGTCCGCCCGAGGGTGTCGGTGCCGACCTTCGAGGCGGCCTCCGGCAGCACCTCCGCCAGCGGACTGGGCTGCGCCTGGGCCGCCGAGGCGGCCGCCTTGTCGATCTCCTTGTGCGTCGAGACCCGGTTCTCGAACCGGCCCAACTGCCAGGAGCCCAGCATCAGACAGACCCCGATCGCCGCCACCGCGACGACCGTGCCGACGAGCCACCGCGGGCTGAACAGGAACCGGTACACCCCACCACGGTAACCATTCCTGACACCCGCCCCGACCGCCGGGTGCCGCCGCACCGTAGGGTGACCGCCGTGATCAGCCCACTGACCGCCGACAACCTCCCCGCCCACTGCGAGGCGCTCGCCGATCTGCTGCTGGACGCCGTGGACGACGGCGCCTCGGTCGGCTTCCTGGCCGGCACCCGCCGCGAGGAGGCGGTCGCCTGGCGGCGCACCCTGTGCCCGTCCGTCGCGGACGGCACCCGGCTGCTGTGGACGGCGACCGGCCCCGGCGGCCGCGTGCTGGGCACCGTGGCCCTGGTCCGCGAGAGCCGGCCGAACGGCTCGCACCGCGCCGAGGTCGCCAAGCTGCTGGTGCACCGCGACGCCCGTGGCGCGGGCCTGGGGCGGCGGCTGCTGGCCACCGCCGAGCAGGCCGCCCGCGACACCGGCGTCACCCTGCTGCTGCTCGACACCCAGACCGGCAGCGCCGCCGAACACCTCTACCGCTCCGCCGGCTGGACGGCCTTCGGCACCGTCCCCGGCCATGCCGCCACGCCGGACGGCGTCCTGGCCGACACCACGTACTACTACAAGCAGCTCATCGCCTGAACGGGCCGCTGCTTGCTCAGGCGTCGGCGCCCGGCCGGAGGAACTCGGGCTGGTCGAGCAGCCGCAGCCAGCTGCCGTCCGGCTGCTGCCGCACCACCTGGGCGCGGGCCCCGGCGCCGTCCTTCGGCGGGGTGGCGGTCAGCGCGATGCCGTCCGCGGCCAGCGTCGGCAGCGGCGGCTCCGGGGTGAACCGCGGGCGGTGCGCCAGCACCCGCTCCCACAGCGCCCGGATCGCCTCCCGGCCGACCGTGAACTCCCCCGGCGGGTAAGCCATCACGGCGTGCTCCTCGTACAGCGCGGCGACCCCGGCGGCGTCGCCCGCGTTGGAGCGCTCCACGAACAGCCGGGTCAGGTCCTCGGGGCGCATCGCCTTCTCGTACTCGCTCATCACAGCCTCCTCGTCCTCGTGCTCCCAGCCTCCCGTCCGGCCGATCAGAAGTCCAACAGCTGGTTCTGCTCGGAACTAGAATCTGTGGTCATGGAACTGAGGCAGCTGGAGTACTTCCTCGCCGTCGCCGAGGAGCGCAACTTCACCCGCGCCGCCGAGCGGGTGCACATCAGCCAGTCCGGGGTCAGCGCCCAGATCCGGCAACTGGAACGCGAACTCGGCGCCGAACTCTTCGACCGCTCGGCCCGCACCGTCACCCTCACCGTGGCCGGCAAGGCCGCCCTCGAACACGCCCGGCAGGCGGTGGCCGCCGCCCGCGCCGTCGGCCAGGCGGTCGGCGAGGTCAGCGACCTGATCCGGGGCAGCCTCACCGTCGGCATGGTGGCCGGCTGCACCCTCACCCCGCTCTTCGACGGCCTCGCCGCCTTCCACCGGGCCCACCCCGGCGTCGAACTCGCCCTGCTGGAAGCCGACTCCGACCACCTTGCCGAAGCCGTCCGGGCCGGCGCCCTCGACCTCGCACTGATCGGCTGCGCCGGCACCACCCCCGACGGCCTGGACGCACACACCCTGATCAGCGAACCCCTGGTCGCCGCCGTCCCGCCCGGCCACCCACTGGCCGGCCGCGACGTCACACTCGCCGAACTGCTCGCCCACCCGCTGATCTGCCTGCCACCCGGCACCGGCGTGCGCACCGTCCTCGACCGCGACTGCGCCGCCGCCGGCCTCACCCCACGGATCGCCCTGCAGGCCTCCGCCGCCCCCGCGATCGCCGACCTCGCCACCCGCGGCCTCGGCGTCGCCGTGCTCAGCCGGTCCATGGCCGAGGCCTTCCCCGCCCTGCTGCCGGTCGCCGTCACCGACCTCACCACCCCGGGCCTGCTCGCCCTGGTCTCCCGCCCCGGCCCCGCCCCGGCGCTGCGCGCGCTGCTCGCCGAACTGCGCCGGGCGTTCAGCCGCTGACGGCGGCCGGCCGCGCCCCGCCGGGCGTTCAGCCGCTGACCGTTCCGTCGAACTGCGCCGGGCGTTCAACCGCTGAACGCCCGGCGGGCGGCCGTCAGTTCACGAACGCCAACTCGTGCGGCGTCCCGTTGAACCGCAGGCCACCGGTCTCCGTGACCGTCACGATGTCCTCGATCCGGACGCCGAACCGGCCCGGCAGGTAGACGCCCGGCTCGATGGAGAAGCACATCCCCGGCACCAGCGGCCGGGTCTCGCCCTCGATCATGTACGGCGGCTCGTGCGTGGTCAGCCCGATGCCGTGCCCGGTGCGGTGGATGAAGTACTCGCCGTACCCGCCCTCGGTGATCACCGCCCGGGCCACCCGGTCGATCTCCTGGCAGCTCACCCCGGGCGCCACCGCGTCGAACGCGGCCTGCTGGGCCCGCCGCACCAGGTCGTGGACCTTCTGCACCTCCTCGGGCGGCTCGGTGCCGACGAACACCGTGCGGGTGGTGTCCGAGCCGTAGCCGTCCTTCAGCCCGCCGAAGTCCAGCACCACCGTGTCACCGCGCTCGATCACCCGCTCCCCGGCCTCGTGGTGCGGATTCGCCCCGTTCGGGCCGGAACCCACCACCGTGAAATCCACCTGGCTGTGCCCGTGCTCGAGCAGCAACGCCGCCAGGTCGGAGGCCACCTCGCGCTCGGTGCGCCCCGCGAACGGCACGCCCAGGATCGCCCCGTACGTCAGGTCCGCCGCCGCACCCGCCGCCGCCAGCCGGGCCAGCTCGTCCGGCTCCTTCACCGCCCGCAGCATCGGCAGCACCGCCGTCAGCGAGGCGTACGAGGTACCCGGCAGCGCCTCCTGGAGGCCCAGCAGGTGCATCGCCCAGGCGTTGTCCGAGATCCCGTACCGGCCGGCCGGGTCCATGCTCGGCGCCAGCACCGCGAACGGGTCCTGGCCGTCGATCCAGTCGGCCATCCGGACGGCCTCCGCACCCGCCGCCCGCTCCGCGTCCGGACGCTCCAGCCTCGGCACCAGCAGCACCGGCTCGGCACCCGGCGCCACCACCAGCGCGGTCAGCCGCTCGGTGTTCACCGGGAGATACCCCGTCAGGTACGTCAGGTCCGGGCCGGGCGTGACGACCAGCCCCGCCAGACCCGCATCGGCGGCGGCCGTCGCGGCACGGGCCATCCGGGCCTGGAAATCGGCCGTGGTGAACGGCTCGGGCATCAGGATCCCCTCCCTCGGGGTCAGCGGCCGGCGGCCGCGTAGTGACGCAGGAACAGCGCCTCGACCAGGGCCATGTGCTCGATCTCGCCCGGGTCGACGCTCTCGTTGGGCGCGTGGATGAGCGAACGCGGCTCCTCCACACCCATCAGGATGATCTCCGACTCCGGGTACTGCGCGGCAAGAGCACTGCACAGCGGAATCGAACCGCCCTGCCCGAGGAACGACAACGGCCGGCCGTACGCCTCCCGCGCCGCCCGGTCCAGCGCCGCGTACGCCTTCCCGTCCGTCGCGGCCCGGAACGGCGAACCCTTCGACTCCGGCTCCACCGACACCCGCGCACCCCACGGCGCGGCCTTCACCAGATGCGCCGTGAGCGCCTGCTGCGCCGCCTCCGGATCCATCCCCGGCGGCACCCGCAGACTCACCCGGGCCCGCGCCTCAGCGGGCACCGCCGAAGCCGAACCCACCACCGGCGGACAGTCGATGCCCAGCACCGTCACCGCCGGACGGGCCCACAGCCGGTCCGCGACCGTCCCCGACCCCATCAGCGCGACCCCGTCCAGCACCCCCGCGTCCGACCGGAACTGCTGCTCGTCGAACCCCGCGCCCTCCCAGACGCCGTCCGCCGACAGGCCCTCCACCCGCGTCCCGCCGTCGGCGTCGCGCAAGGAGTCCAGGATCCGGATCAGCGCCGCCAGGGCGTCCGGGGCCGGGCCGCCGAACATCCCCGAGTGCAGATCCGACTCCAGCGTCCGCACCGTCACCACCACGTTCGCCATCCCGCGCAACGAGACGGTCGCCGTCGGCACCCCCACCGCCGCGTTGCCGGTGTCGCAGATCAGCAGCGCATCGGCGTGCAACTCCTCCGGATGCTGCGCCAGATACGCCTCCAGGCCGCCCGTCCCCTGCTCCTCCGACCCCTCGACCACCAGCTTCAGCCCCACCGGCAACTCGTCCCCGAGCGCCCGCAACGCGGTCAGGTTCATCACCACATTGCCCTTGCAGTCCGCCGCCCCCCGTCCGTACCACCGCCCGTCCCGCTCCGTCAGCTCGAACGGCGGCGACACCCACGCCTCGTCGCCCAGTGGCGGCTGCACGTCGTAATGGCAGTACAGGAGCACCGTCGGAGCCCCCGGCGGCGGCGGACGGTGCCCCAGCACCGCGAAACTCCCGTCCGGCGTCTCCACCAGCCGCACATCCCGCAGCCCCACCCCCGCGAACGCCGCGGCCACCCACTCCGCGGCCTCCCGGCAGCGTTCCGGCGGCTGCTGCCGCGGATCCGCCACCGAGGGAATCGCCACCAGCTCCGCCAGATCCTCCCGGGCCCGCCCCATCAAAGCGGCCACCCGCTCGCCCAACTCACCCACCACGCACGTCCCTTCTCCGCAGCACCGGCACAACCCCACCGATCATGCCCCGCCACGCGGCCCCGCGCGCGAGATCACGCCTTCCCTTGTTCATCTGCACGCCCGCGCGCGAGATCACGCCGTCGCGCCGCCCAGGATGCGCACCCACCACTCCAACTTCTCGACCTCGTCCCGCCGGTACACCCGCGCCCGCAAGCCCCGGTACGCGGCGACCAGCCGCTCGGCGGTCAACCTGGTCAGCACGGGCACCCGATGGTCGAGGATCCGCTCCCACTCCGGCGCCGACGGATCCGCCGGGTCGCGGTGCAGCGCGCCGAGCGGGAGCTCGCGGGCGACCGCCCACACCACCAGATCCGGCGCATCCGCCAACAGATGCCAATGATGCGCCGACCGCTCGCCGAACAACCCCTCCAACTCCCGCAGGATCGCCCGCCGGAACGTGATCGCGATCCGCACCCCCGTCGCCTCCGTGTGCGCGCCGAACAACGCCCGGAACTTCGGCCCCGACGGATCCCGCCAGATCTCCTCCCGGCCCTCCGGCGTCAACGTCTGGAAGGCGAGCGCCGGTTCGCCCCCGGCCAGGAAGAACGCCAACGCGGTGGTCGCCTCGTCCACCGCGTACCCCTCCCGGCTGGGACCTCGCCGCTCACCGCGCCGCAACCGGAACGGAATACCGTCGCGCTCGAACTGCCGCACCAGCCTGCGCATCACCGGATGACGCAGCAGCAGATCCTGCGCGGCCGTCGGATTGTGATGCCGGTGCGCCTGGTCGTGCGCCGCCCGGGCGAGATCGCGCGCCGCACCACTGACGACCCGCACATCCAGCACAGCCCGGTCCAGATGCTCGACCGACAGCTCGGCCGCACCCTGCGCGAGCAGCCCCAGCGTCTGGAACCCGTCGATGCACTCGATCCCCGACAGCTCGACACTGCACCCGCCCCAGTCCGGCTCCGCCCGCCACAGCCGCTCATCCACCCCGAGCACCACCCGCCCGACGATCCCGAACAACTCCGGACACTCCCGCAACAGATGCGCCCGCGCCGCATTCTGCGGACTCACCAGCAACTCCCGCCGCGCCCCCAACCGCTCAGCCGCATCCACCGCCCCACCCAGCCCCGCCAACTGCCCGGCCGGCACCCGCAGATCCCACTGCTCGTCGTCCACCCGCTGCATGTACCCGGGCCTGAGCCAGTACCCCGAACAGAACACCGGAACGCTGATCGGCCCCGGCCCGCCTGGGAACGGCTGTGTCATCGCAAACACACTCATGCCATCACAACGGCCCGACCCGACACAGGTGACGCCCGAACCCTCAGAGCCCCACAACGAGTGAGGGCCGCACCGGATTTCTCCGATGCGGCCCTCACTGCTCGGTCGGGGTAGCGGGATTTGAACCCACGGCCTCTTCGTCCCGAATGAGGTCCGGGGAGGCTCGGGACCAGTGCGAATCGAGATCGGTGCAGGTCACAGCGTTGGTCATCGTTGGGGCTGGGAGGCCAACGCGCCGTTGGATCTCAAGATCTTCTCCCGGGATTCTCCCAATGGGCCGTAGAAAGCCGGCGCGCGCGGTGGCGGCCCGGGTGGGCTTCCTAGGCGATCAGCCGGTGGCCGTCGTGAGAGCGGATTCGGGGTTCTCCTCCGCGGCTGGGGTCCAAGGCGTCGAGGATGCGCACGGCGAACACTTCGGACACGTTCTGACGAACTTCCTCGGAGGTGAACCAATCGACAGCGACGGCTTCCTCGGTGGGGCGAGCCTCGCCGTTCTCGACTGTGCAGCGGAATACCAGTGCCACAACCCCGCGACTCATGTTCTTGTAAACGCCGGTCAGGCATTCGGGTCGGACCCACACCCCGGTTTCCTCAAAGACCTCCCTGCGGACGCCGTCCTCAACCGATTCACCGAGTTCGAGCACTCCACCCGGCGGCTGCCAGGCGCCGTTGTCGGCGCGCTGGATGACCAGAACCCGGCCGTCCTCACGTACTACCGCTCCGGCTACCGATACGGAGTGGAGCGGCGTTGACGGGCTTTCCTGGCTGCTGCTACTCATGTACATGAGCATAGGAGACGAGAAGGACCATGGCGAGTAGCGATATGGCCGCATCGGCCAAGGCGAAGTATCTGCAGATCGCGGATGACCTCGCGGCAAGGATCAGGTCCGGGACGCTCGCTCCGGGGGCTCCGGTCCCGAGCGAAGCCGAGCTTATGAAGGACTACAAGGTGGCATCGGGCACGGTGCGCAAGGCCGTGGCGGAACTGAGGGCCGCTCAGCTCATTGAGACCCATCACGGCCGTGGTTCGTTCGTTCGCTCCCGGCCTCCGGTGCAGCGGAAATCGTCGGACCGGTTCCGCCGGGCCCACCGTGCGGCCGGCAAGGCTGCATACCTCGCCGAGGCGGAGCAGTCGGGCGGCACGCCGTCGGTGACCGTGCTGTTCGTGGGGCCGGCCGATGCGCCGGCCGAGATTGCCGAACGCCTGGGTGTGTTGCCGGGTGCGAAGGTGCTCGTTCGCCGGCGCCGGTACTTCCGGGACGGCGTTCCGACGGAGGAGGCCACGTCCTACCTGCCCTGGGAGGTGGTCAAGGAGATCCCGGAGGTGTTTGCGGAGAACCCCGGTGGCGGCGGGATCTACGCCCGCCTCGAAGAACACGGCCACGTCCTCGCCGAGTTCACCGAGACGGTCCGTGCCCGCTTGGCGAGCAAGGCCGAGTCGTCCGCGCTCGCCCTGAGTCCGGGTGCACCGGTCATCGACCTGGTCAGGAACGCCATCACTGCTGACGGCGTGGTGGTGGAGGTGTGCGACACCGTCATGGCGGCTGACCAGTTCGTTCTGGACTACCGCTTCCCCGCCCGAGACTGACGCTCCGTTAGGCAACAACCCGCCGCGAAGAGATTTTTTCGTGGCGGGTTGACTCATGTACAGGAGTGGTGCAGTCTTCTGCATGTCACTCCTGTACATGAGTGACGGAGCAAGGCTCATGTAGCGGAGCTGTGCCCACTTGGGCCTGTCTCAGCTGCGCAAATGCGCCCGGAGGGCGGGGTGAGACCCGTTCGAAGTGAGCGCTGTTGCTTGAGAACTGAAGAGTGATCATGCGAGACCGGCGCGAGGGTGACGGTCGCAGTAAGCGCCTAGGTTGAGAAACCGGGGGTGAACCGCTGCGACGCACGGCGCCCTCCCCCTACGCAGTGGCGCGGCGCCCGCTTCGGCGGGCGCGGGGACCGAGACGGACTCTGGCCAGGACGATTCGTACGGCTGGCTGGAGATCCGGGAGACAGCGTCGGCTCAATGCATGTGGCGGGATGAGACAGACCGCCCCCGAGGCGACCGGGTGACGTCGCCGGCGGCAGCAAGCCATGCAGCACCCGAGGGTGCGCCGCCCTGCTCGTGCTGAGCAGAGAGGAAGCACCGGACCAGGCCCGAGAGTCCTGACGCCCGTTGGCCGGGCACCCCATCTCTGGCCCATACAGGGCTGTTCCGACGGAGGTTGAGCCGTGCAGGTTCGCCGACATATTCGGCCCCGCCGCTGATCGCGGGCGGGGCTCACTGCTTCTGATCGCACACCAGTGATCACGGTGCCCGGCGCGCAACTCCCGCCCCGCGTGGGTGGCGGATGTGCGTCGAGCGCCGCGGCCGCTCGTGGACGTGACGAGTGGTCCAGGCCCGAATCGGGGCCGCCGCGCACCCGGCCAAGGATCGCGCGGCGGCTCCTGGGCCCCACCTACAACCCGAAGAGGTAAGGCCGTGAAGACGATTGTCGCAGGACAGGAGGCCCTTGGGGCCGAGGAGTTGCGAGAGTTGGCGCTCGGCGTCGGCGTGGACGCCGAGCTGTTCGCCGGCGTGCCGGGCGAGAGCCCGGAGGAGGAGCGGGCCCGCCTGGACGTGGCCCGCGAGGTCGAGCGGGAGCTGGACCTCGCTGCCCGGGGAGTCGCCCGCCGGTTGATGCGCGCCGGGGCCGAGCGCCGCCGGGTGCTGGCCTGGAAGGCGGTCGCGTGATGGCCCGCGCCCGCCTGCACCGCCGCAGCCTGCGCGGTACCCGCCGCCCGCACGTCGCCGCCGTCGCGGTGGTGGCGCCGCCCGCCGAGGGCGACCTGACCGGCGCCGCGTGCAAGGGCCTCGACCCGGACCTGTTCTTCCCCGAGCCCGACCCGGACCGCCCCGAATGGGAATGCGTGTTCGAATTCGCGGAGCGTCGGGCGAAGATGATCTGCGCCGGGTGCCCGGTGCGGCAGTTGTGCCTGGCCGGCGCGCTGGAGCGGGGCGAGCCGGCGGGCATCTTCGGTGGGCTGACCGCCGACGAGCGCGCCAAGCTCAAGCGCCGGACGGAGAACCAGCGGGCCCACCGGCGCCGCGCCGAGCGCGAGGCCGCCGGGATCGGGGGTGCCGCGTGAGCGCCTCGGCCGTGCCGTTCGGCATTTCGGCCCCGGCCGCGTCCGCTTCGGCGACGCGCCCCGCCGCTTCGACCGCGCGGTCGGCGGCTTCGGGCAGGCTCATGCTGGGCCTGACGATCCTCGCCGCACTCGGCGGCGCGGCCCTCGCCGGGATCGGCTTCACCGGCTCCTACACCGCGCTGCGCGACCTCGGTTTCAGGCACGGCTTCGGGGACTTCAGCTACGCCTTCCCCGTCGGCGTGGACGCCGGCATCGTCGCGCTGCTGGCGATGGATCTGCACCTGATCCGCAAGGGCACGCCGTGGCCGATGCTCAGGCTGCTCGCCCACGGTTTCACCGCCGCCACGATCTACTTCAACGCCGCCTCGGCCGGTCCGCTGCTGGGGAATCCGACCGGCACGGCGATGCACGCGGTCATCCCGGTCATGTTCGTCGCCGTGGTCGAGGCCGGGCGCCGCCTGGTCATCCGGATCACCCGGATCGAGGCCGGCCACCAGCGCGACGGCGTCCCGCTCCACCGCTGGATCCTCGCCCCGGGGCCGTCGTTCGCCATGTACCGGCGCATGCGCCTGCGGGGCATCGACTCCTACGACCAGGCTGTCGCGCTGGAGCGTGAGCACACCGTCTACGAGGTGATGCTGGAGCGCGACCACGGCAAGAACCTGAAGAACGCGCCCGCCGACCTGCTGCTTCCCCTGGTGATGAAGAAGTACGGGCTGAGTGTGGAGGAGGCCCTCGCCCTGCCGCAGGAGGCCGACGAGGCCGCCCGCCTGCGGGCCGAGCGCACCGCCGCGTTCGAAGCCGAGGCAGCCGTGCGGGCCGAGGCCCGGGCCGCCGAGGTCGAGATCACCAAGCTCCGCACCGCCGGCCGTATCGAGGCCGCCGGGTACGAGGTCGGCGCGGAGACCGCGACCGCCAAGGCCCACGCCCACGCCCGGGCCCTTGCCGCCGGCCGTGAAGCCGAAGCCGCCGAACGCCTCGACCACGCGACCGAGGAACTCGCCGCCGCGGCCACCGAACAGGAGGCCGCCGACGCCCGCCTGCGCGCCGCCGAAACGGCGAAGCTCGCCGCTGAAACGGAGAAGGCCGCCGCCGAAGCACGCGAGCGCACCACCGAAACCGAAGCCCGCGCAGCAGCCCACGAGAAGGCAAAGGCGGAGAACGAGGACGCCGCCCAGACCCTCCGCCTGCGCGCCGCCGAAACCGCCAAGCTCGCCACCGAAACCGAGGCCGACGCCGCCGAAGCAGCGCGCCGCACGGCCGAAGCCGAGCGCGACACCGCCGCCGCGAAGCGCGACCGCGCCGAGCACGAACAGGCCGCGAACGCGACCCTCCTGCTCGCCGCCGAAGCACGCGAGCGTGCCGCCGAAATCGAACTCCGCGCCGTCGAAGCCGAGGACGCCGCGAAGCTCACCCCCGCCGCCCGCGGCGCCCGCCGCGTCGCCCGGATGATCCTCGCCGCCGGCGGCGACCCCGAGGCCGTCACCCTCCAGACCATCACCGAGGCCCTCGACGTCTCCCTCGCCACCGCGTCCCAGCGGCGCGCCGACGCTGTCGAACTCCTCCACCACGGCTACCGCCCCTGAACAGGAGAAACACGCATGAAGTGCCACTTCTGCAACATCGCCAAGCCGGACGTCGAGGTCGTCGCCGACCCGTACGCGGCGGACGTCAACGACGAGGTGTGGCTGATCCCGCTGTGCGGAGACTGCTACGGCGCCCGCTGCGACGAGATCTGATCATGGGCGCGTCCGCGATCAACGTCGTCTCGTTCGGCTACCTGCACGGCGACCCGCCGCTCGCGCACCTGGTGCTGAACCTGACCAAGCACTTCCGCGACCCGCACGTGTCACCCGCCCTGCGCTACATGGACGCCAACGACCTGCCGGTCCGTCAGGCCGTCCTGGCCACGCCGGGCGTCCGCGAGCTGATCTGCGCCGCGAGCCTGCTCGTGGACGCCTACGACGTCGGCCCCGTCGACGCGCCGCTGACCATCGCGGTCGGCTGCGCGGGCGGCCGGCACCGCGCCGCCACCGTCGCCATGGCCCTCGCCGACCGGCTCGGCAAGACCGGCATCCCCGTCCACCTGGAGCACCGCGACCTGGCCAAGCCGGTCGTGGAGCGCTGAAGGAGCCCTCATGCCGTCCGCCCGACCCACCGACCAGCTGTTCATCGACTACATGCACGCCTTCAAGGCCGCCGTCGAGCACATGGGCGACTGCCTCGACTGCGAGAACGACCTGCCGTGCGAGACGGGCACGTCCACCTGGACGCGGTTCGTCGAGCTCCAGCAGCAGTGGGAGTCCCGTTCCTCGACCGCTCTGACGACCTGAAAGGGGTCGGCGTGTCCAAGGTCCGCATGTCCAAGGCCCGCATTCCCTCCCAGCGCGGCGGCCCGGCCGCGCACGTCCTCGACCTCGGCGACGGCAGCGCGCCGGTGGTCCTCGTGATGCCCCACCGCCGCTCGCTGGCCAGCCGGTTGGCGCTCGCCGCCGCCCGCGAGCTGTGGGAGCGCCGCTTCGCGTGGGCGCCGCTGTGGGCGGGGGTCGGCCTCTTCGTCGCCGCCGCCGTGCTGTCGCTCGTGCTGCCCGGCGCGGCCCTCGCCCTCGCCCTGCCGGTGCTGCTGATGCCTGCCGGGTGGGCGCTGATCGCCTACCGCCACCCGCGCTGGTCGGTGCGCCGCACCGCCCGCGACCAGTTCCCCTCGATCGCCATCGCCGCCGGCGTGCTGGCGTGGTCGGCCGCCGCGACCTGGTTCGGCCCCGGCCGGGTGCTGACCGTGCTGTGGGCGGTCGGCACCGTCGCCGCGCAGGCCGCCTGGTCCTACCGCCGCAGCAAGACGCCAATCCCCGCGCCCGCCGCCGACCAGACCGCCCAGAACTGACCTAGGAGGAACCGCAGATGAGCACCCCCTACAGCAGCGGCAGCCCGTTCCCGCCCCCGCGCCGCACCGGCGCCCAGCAGACCTCCAAGGCCCAGACCCGCCCCAGCACCGGCGGCGGTGGTGGCGGTGGGAAGAGCTACCACTTCCACTACAGCCCGAACACCGCCAACGGCGGCTCCGGCCGCGGCAACGCCGGCGGCGGCGCGCAGGGCGGCGGGATCGGCCAGCCGTCCGGCGGCGGGCAGAACGCGGGCGGCCGGGCGAACTACTCGCCGCTCGGCGACCCGGAGTTCTTCACCAACGCCGACGTCCGCGCCTACTGCGAGCGCGGCCGGTCCCTGCTCATGCAGCTCTCCTTCGAGCTGTCGATGGCCCACGAGATCCTGCGCGCCGTGCTGAAGGAGGTCCCCGACCCCGAGGGCCGGCCGTTCGGCTCGCAGGCCCGCGCCCGCCGCGTCGCCAAGCACCTGGGCAAGGCCGCCGACGACGCCAAGGACTGCGCCGCCGAGATGGCCCGCACCTACGCCGCGTTCCAGCGCGAGTACGACCCGGAGATCTCCCGCGTCGCCAAGCCGAGCAAGCCCCGCCGCAAGTTCGACTTCGGCGGCTGACCTTCCCGCCCCGGCCGGGGCGGGCGATGTGCCCGTCACCCGGCCCGCCCGGGTGACGTGTGCCCCGCGACCGCTCCGGCCCGGCTCAACTCCTGTCCCCGCCACATCTGTTCACGGAGGAAGCCGTGCCCCGCCACGCTGCCGCGCACCCCGACACCGCCGCCTCGACCCTGACGCTGGACGCCAACCAGCACGCCGGCGGCCCCATCGACTACCTGTTCCACCGCGTCAAGCCCTACCTGCCGCCGTGGCTGCTCGGCGCCGGCGTCGGCATGCTGTCGTTCCCCGCGCACGCCCTGTGGGGGAACTCCGCCGGCGGCGGCGTCGGCCTGACCCTCGCCTCCGTCACCCTGAGCGGCGTCACCTGGTGGGCGGGCAAGGCCACCAGCGCCCAGCGCCGCCTGCACTCCGCCATCACCGTCGTCCTCGGCTCGACGTGGTTCACCGCCGCCGCCCTCGCCGGCCCGACCGCCGGCCCGCTGCCCAGCCTGTTCTTCCTCACCCTGCCGACCGTCGCCGTGTCCTGGAACGCCCGCCAGATCCTGCGGATCAACCCCGAAGGCACCGGAAACAGCGCCGACAAGGGCCTGCTGGAGAAGGTCGGCCTCGCCAAGACCATGGTCACCTCCGCCACCGTCCAGCCCAACAAGGCCAGCTTCGAACTCCAGCTTCCTGGTGGGGAGTTGACGCCGGACGACGTGTCGAAGGCCCTGCCGCGGCTGGCGGGCGCGCTCAAGGTCGCCAAGAACGCCGTGCGGATGACGCCGGACGCCGACGACTCCTCCCGCGCCACCCTCACCGTCGTCCCCAACGACCTGCTCAAGGCCGGCGCCCCCTACCCGGGCCCCTCGCACCCGGGCGGGTCGATCGCCGACCCGATCCACGTCGGGATCTACGAGGACGGGGCCTACATGGCGATGTTCTTCCCCGGCGACCCGGACGCGGCGCGCAACGCCATGCACATCCTGGACATGGGGATGACCGGCGCGGGCAAGTCCGAAGGGGCGATCACCGCCCTGACCGAGGTCGTCACCCGGCGCGACGCCATCCTGTGGGCGTCCGACCCGGCCAAAGCCGAGCAGACCCTCGGCCCCCTGCTGCCCGCCATCGACTGGGCCGCTCTCGACATGGACTCCACCAAGGCCATGATCACCGCCCTGCGCGCAGTCATCCCCGCCCGCACCTCCTGGCTGGCCAAGTACGGCTACAAGCAGTGGGTTCCCGCGTGCGCCGAGACGCAGGCCGACGGCTCCCCGGGCATGCCCTACCTGATCGCCTGGTTCGAGGAGGCCGCCAAGACCATCCGCGAGACCGACGACGACGTGTTCACCGGCATCGCCCAGGAAGCCCGCTCCGCCGGCATCTCGCTGGCCATCTCCCTCCAGCGCGCCTCCGGCTCGCAGATCTCCACCGACACCCGCGCCTCCCTCGGCAGCTCGTGGGTGTTCGGCGTACGCGACGAACGCGACGCCGGGTTCGCCCTGCCCGACGAAGCCCTCGACGCCGGCGCGGCGCCGCACGCGTGGAGGGACAAGAAGCCCGGCTACTGCTACCTCGCCGCCAACGGCATCCCCGAGACGTTCTGGGCCACCCCCGGCCGGGCCTACCTCACCCCGGTCGAAGCGTCCGAGTGGGCCGTTGTCGAGTTCGCCGGCGTCCGCGCCCAGTGCGACCCCGTGACCGCCAAGGCCGCCGCGAACGCCGTCGGCCCGGCCTTCACGAAGCGCACCCGCTACCCGCTGCCCGCCCTCGACACCGACCCGGACGAGACGGGCGTCTACGACCAGGAGGCCGACATGCACGGCGACTTCGACTACGACCTCGACCCCGACGACGAGACCGAGGCGGTCGAGGACGACGGCGACGGCTGGATCGACCCCGAGGTCGAACTCCCGCCTGTCGAGGACGACGACGTGGTGGAGATCGTCCCGCCCCGGATCCCGCCGCGCACTCGGGTCGGCAAGAACGAGGCCCAGCGCATCATGATCGAACTCCTCGCCGAGTTCGAGGCCGAGGGCCGCACCGTCGTCGGCCCGGTCGACTTCATGGAGTACTGCGACCGGTTCAACCGCCGGCGCTCGTGGGTGTCCGGAGAGGTCGCCGCGATGGTCGCCGACGGCCGCCTGCGCGAGACCGACGAGACCGGCCGCTACGAGATCGTGCCCCTCCAGGCGATCGCCGCCTGACGGCATCTGACGCGTCAGACGCGTCAGACACCCCTGACGCCAGAAGGCCCTTTTCCCCAGGTGACGCGTGCGCGCGAGGGGTGTCAGACGCGTCTGACACCCCTCCTGACGCTTCTGACACCCCATCGCCTGACACCTCTGACACCCCCTCCCGCTCCGCCTGAAAGGCACCCTCGTTGGTCTTCACCGCCTCCGCCGCGCTCGTCCTCGGCGCGATCACCGTCATCCTCATCCGCGCCCAGCGCGTCTCCACCGGCTCCGCCGCCCTCGTGTGGCTGTCCGGCTTCACCGCCGCCTCCACCGGCCTCGCCGGCCCCGTCAACAGCGCCCTGACCGCCCTCACCCACGCCCTCGCAGCCATCCACTGAACCCCGCCCCGCCGACCGAGGAGAGCACCGTGCACCACACCCCCTACGCGCAGCCCGCCGCCCCCGTGCTCCACACCCCGGACGGCACCCCCTACTACACCGCCCCGCCGCAGACCGCACCCCTCGCCCTCTACCAGCCCACCGCCGTGCTCCCCGTGTCCGCCGCCCAGCACCCGGCCGCCACCTACCTGCCCGCACCGGCGAACACCCCGGGCCGCGACCCCTGGCCCGCCCGCCTCCTCGCCGGCGGGATCGGCCTCGGCGCCGGCGGCCTCGGCCTCGGATTCCTCCTCCAGACCCTCGCCGCCGCCACCACCGCACTCGGCCTGCTCCTCGGCATCCTCGCCGTCGTCTGGCTCCTCAAGAACGGCGGAACCGGGGCCAGCGGAGGACGCGGCGGAGCCGTGAACGTCCACGTCAATGTGTCGAACCGCAACCGCTGAACGGAGAAACCGCAGCATGGCCCGTCTGCGACTGCGCTACGAGGGCGACCACCGCCCCCGGCTGGTCCTGACCGACACCCCCGACCCCAAGTGCCCCGAATGCCACGGCATCGGCGGCTGGGCCGAGGACTACGGCGACCACGACACCGGCGAGTACGCCGGCACCCACTACTACCGGTGCACCTGCTGGAACCCCGACCACCCCACCCGCCCCGTGCCCCTGCCGCGCTGGGCCGCCCGCCTCCTGTTCGGCTGGACCGAACCCTCCTACAGCGACGAACCGCCGTTCTGACCTGCCTGTGCCGACCGTCGTGCCGCCCAACACCCGCCCGCGCGGCGGCTGTTGGGCGGTGCGGGGGACGGACGGCCCGCCCCGGAACCACAAAACCCCGCAACAGCCGCCGAATCCTGGCAGACGAGGACGGCTGTTGCGGGGCGCGTGTCCGTACGAGACGAACCAGGAATCAGCATGCCCGACTTCACCCGCTCCACGCTCGCGATCGCCGATGACGTCGCCGACCGGCGCGACGCCTCCGACGGCCGCTCCCGCTTCGGCGCCTACCTCGCCCGCAACGCCGGCCTGCTCCACGACGACGGCGACCCGCTCTCCGCCCGGGAGTTCGCCTTCTCCGTCTGGCAGATCGCCACCAGCCCCGTCATGTCCCCCGGCTACGTCCGCCACCGGCCCGACCTGCACGCCCTGGCCCTCGTGAGCCACGGCGAGGACATGGACCAGGTCGCGGTCCGCATCGACGTCCCCCTGCGGCACCACCACCTCGCCGCCCGGACCGACCACCGCCTCGCCGACTGGCAGCGCGACGTTTGGGCCACCGCCGACGGCTTCACCGCCCTCGACCAGCCCCGCCCCACCGGCCGGCCCGCCCTGCTGGCCACCGCCACCGTGCTGCTGCCCGTCCCCGCCCGCGTCCTCGTCGCCCCGACCGCCACGACGCCGGGCCATGAGATGACCGCACAGGCCAAGAACGCCGTCGCCGCGCTGGTGATCTGGACGAACGCGCACGCCCACCTCGTCAACGACCTCACCGGGGCCGGGGCGTGAGCGCCGGGGCGTGGCCCGTCACGGTCCGGCCGGAAGCGGATCGGCTTCCGGCGCGGCCGTGGAACGGGCTCACGCTGCTGGACGCGTTCTGCAACATCGGCGGTGCCGGGATGGGCTTCCACCTCGCCGGGTTCCGCGTCCTCGGCGTGGACGTCCTCGACCAGCCGAACTACCCGTTCGCTTTCGTTCGCGGCGACGCGATCGACTTCATCCGCGCCCACGGCGCGGCGTTCGACCTGATCTCCGCCGGACCGCCGTGCCAGCACGACTGCACCCTCACCGCCGGCACCAACGCCCGGCACCGCGACCGATACCCCGACCTGCTCGAACCCACCCGGGACGCGCTGGAGGCGGCGCGGCGGCCGTACGTGATCGAGCAGCCCCCCGGTCGCGCCTCCAAGCGGATGCGGGTCGATCTCACCCTGTGCGGGGAGATGTTCGGCCTCCGGGTGCTCCGCCACAGGAACTTCGAGTTGGGCGGCTGGGCCATGCCCCGCCCGGCGCACGTTCCGCACCGTGGACCGACGATCGGTTACCGCCACGGCACCTACGTCAGCCCCGAGCAGGGCAGGTACTTCCAGGTCTACGGCAACGGCGGCGGCAAGGGTTCGATCACCGACTGGCAGCACGCCATGGGCATCGACTGGACCGGCGACCGCAGGGAGATCGCCGAAGCCATCCCCCCGGCCTACACCGAGCTGATCGGCCGGCACGCCGCTCAGCAGATGACCGCACCCGGGACGGTGGCGGCGTGAACGCCCGGACCCCGCCCCTGGTCGGCGCAGACCTGTGGCAGGCCGTGATGGCTGCCGCCGCCGGACGGTGCCAGTGCCGCGGGGCGTGCGGGAAGTCCCACGCCAAGGACGGCGGCAGGTGCGTCCGGGAGCACGGCGGCTACCAGCAGCGCCACGGCGGCGGCACCGTCCGCCTCCTCGCCGCCCCCGCCAACCCGGCCGACATGCTCCTGCCCCCGCACCGGGCCGCCGCCCTGCCCAAACAGGCCCTCGCCGCCTGGTGCCCCGTCTGCCACGATGCCGCCCTCGCCGCCGCCCGCAGGGCTGCCCGGACCACCGCCCCGGCCGCGCCGGACGTCCTCTTCGACCTCTGACCCGCCGTCCGTCCGCCCCGAGGAGCGGACGGACGGCCCGGAAGGGACTCCCTTTGACTGCACGACCCGACCTGCTCGCCGCCGCCCTGGACGCCGCACAGCGGGGCTGGCCGGTCTTCCCCCTGCGCCCCGGCGACAAGCGCCCCGCCCTCCACCACGCCACCCGCTGTCCCCGCACCGGCCCCTGCACCGGCGGCCACGCCGGATGGGAGCAGCGCGCCACCACCGACCCGGACGCGATCCGGCGGGCATGGGAGCACGGCCCCTACAACATCGGGCTGGCCACCGGCCCCGCCCGGCTGCTCGTCATCGACCTCGACGTGCCCAAGCACCCGAGCGACACCCCGCCCGCACGGTGGGCGAAGCAGGGCGTCGCCGACGGCGCGGACGTGCTCGCCGCACTGTGCGAGCAGCACCAGCAGCCCTACCCCGCCAGCACGTTCACCGTGCGGACCGCCTCCGGCGGGACCCACCTGTACTTCACCGCGCCGGCCGGGGTCGCCTTGCGCAACACCAGCGGCGAGCACGGTAGCGGGCTCGGGTGGAAGATCGACACCCGCGCCGCCGGCGGCTACGTCGTCGCCCCCGGCTCCGTCATCGGCGACCGGGCCTACACCGTCGAGCACGACGCCGCCCCCGCACCGCTGCCCCCGTGGATCGCCCGGCTCCTCGCACCCGCCCAACCGGCGGCCGTCCGACCCGCCGTCACCATCCGCGCCCGCAACGGCTCCGCGTACGCGGCGGCTGCGCTGCGCAACGAAACGGCCAACGTCGCCGGCGCGGCCGAAGGCACCCGGAACTGGACCCTCACCCGTGCCGCGCGTGCCCTGGGCCGCCTCGTCGCCGACGGACGCCTCACCCGGGCGGAGGTCGAAGACGCTCTTAAGGGGGCGGGAGAGGCATGCGGCCTGCCCGCCCGGGACGTCGCCGCCACCATCACCAGCGCCCTCGACTGGTCCATCGCCAACAACCCCCGAGGAGAAGCCGCATGACCACGCTCCCCGGCTCCCCCCTTAAGAGCCACACCGAGCACGACCGGCCCGCACCCGAGGACGGCGCCGCCCTCCTCGACGCCGTCGAAGCCCACCACCGCCGCTTCAACGTGTTCCCGTCCGAGGCCGCCTACGTCGCCGTCGTCCTGTGGGACGCCCACACCCACCTCCTCGACTGCTTCGAGTCCACCCCCCGCATCGCCTTCCTCAGCCCCGAGCCCGGCTCCGGCAAGACCCGCGCCCTGGAGATCATCGAGACCCTCACCCCGCGTCCGATGCTCACCACCGACGTGTCCCCGGCCGCGCTGTTCCGCTCCGTCTCCGACCCCGAAGCCCGACCCACCGTCCTGTTCGACGAAGTGGACACCACCTTCGGCCCCAAGGCCGCCGGCAACGAGGACCTGCGCGGCCTCATCAACTCCGGCCACCGCCGCTCCGGCGTCGTCCTGCGCTGCGTCGGCGACGGCAACACCCAGACCGTCCAGCACTTCCCCGTCTACGCCGCCCTCGCCATGGGCGGACTCGGCGACCTCCCCGACACCATCATGAGCCGCTCCGTCATCATCCGAATGCGACGCCGCGCCCCCAACGAGAAGGTCGAACCCTTCCGCGAGCGCAAGAACGCACCCGAAGGCCACGCCCTGCGCAAGCGCCTCGCCACCTGGGCCGACACCGTCCGCGGCACACTCCAGGACGTCGAACCCGAACTGCCCGACGGCATCAGCGACCGCCCCGCCGACGTGTGGGAGCCCCTCCTCGCCGTCGCCGACGCCGCCGGCGGCCACTGGCCCGCCCGTGCCCGCGCCGCCTGCCTCCAACTCGTCAACGCCGCCCGCGCCAACGACAAGGGCAGCGTCGGCATCCGCCTGCTCACCGACCTGCGCGACCTCTTCGCGGGTGCGGAACGGGTGCTCACCTCCGACCTGCTGAACCGGCTCGCCGAGTTGGACGACGCCCCGTGGGCCGACCTCGACGGCAAGCCCATCACCGCCCGCGCCCTCGCCCGCATGCTCGGCGACTACGTCACCGTCGACGGCGACCCCATCAAGCCCCGCACCATCAAGACCGGCCCCAAGACCGGTGCCAAGGGCTACTACGCCGCCGACCTCGCCGACGCCTGGAACCGTTACTGCCCGCCGTCGTCCCAGGAATCCGTTACCGCCGTTACTTCCGTTACCGCGCAGGTCAGGGCCCTGTTCCCGGTAACGGATACGCCGCAGGTAACGGATACCGATCCGTCACCCGTCACCACGTCCGCCACCGCGCCGTAAGCCTCCCCGCCGTTCCCGAGACGCGTCCGGGAACGGCACCAATCCGTTACCGCTACCGAATCCGTTACCGCGATCACGCCTCTGAGCTGCGCGGTAACGGAGGTAACGGCAGTAACGGATCCCACAGAAGGAGGGGCAAAGCCCCGCCGACGACCTGGAGGGTTCCCATGCTCAAGAATCCGGGCGCGCTGCCGACGCTGTTTCAGCCGGCGGACGTCGCCAAGGCGCTTGGCAAGTCCGAATGGTGGGTCAAGGAGCAGGCCCGGCGAGGCCGCATTCCCTTCACCAAGCCGGGGCGGGCCTACCGCTTCACCGCCGAACAGGTAGCTGAGATCGTGCGGCTCTACGAGGCGCGGCCGGCCATCACGGTCGTGTCGCAGCCTCAGGCCGTCAGCGCCGACAAGTCCAGGAAGCAGACGTCCGTCCAGCCGCCCGCCAGACCGGCGGTGCGTCTTCGCGCGCGGGCCCCGCGTCGAGTCGCGCTCCAGCAGCAGAACGCCGCCTGAATGCGCATCACCTGCCCCGCCTGACCAAGAAGCCGGGCGGGGCCCAGTTCTAGAGAGGCCATATTGGGATACGGCGAGAACCGGGGCGACTACTGGCGCGCCCGGTACAAGATCGCCCGTGGGAAGTACGGGACTGTCTTGGACGCCAACGGCAAGGCGGTCCGCTTCAAGACCCAGCGTCAAGCCGAGAAGGCCGCTGCGGTTGCCGAGGAGAACGTGGCCAAGGAAGCCGCGCAGCCGGTCACGGTCCCCGAGCCGGAGCGGATGACCTTCGGCGAGTACGCGAGCGGCTGGTACGAGGAGCAGGACTTGGCCGCCTCGACCATGCAGAACTACCGCCGCCACATCGAGGAGCACCTGCTCCCCGAGTTCGAGAACGCCATCGTGGACGAGATCACCCGGGCCGACATCGAAGCTTGGGAGCGCAAGGAGCGGGGCCGCGGCTACGCGGAGAGCAGCATCAAGACCTGGCGTGCGACGCTGCACCTGCTTCTCGCGGACTCGGTGGAGGAGGGGCTGCGCGACGCCAACCCTGCGACGAGACGGCGCGGTCGGGGCAAGCGCGCCGGTCGGTCGCGTCGGCGCGGCCCGGAGAAGGTGGTGACCGATGCGCTGGGCGCGCTGCTCATCGCCGAGCGGTCGGCGCTGCTGTCGGGTCGGGACGACGAGTTCGTGGCGAACGTGCAGATCTACTACACCGGCAACCGGTGGGGGGAGGTCGTGGGGCTGGAGACGGAGTTCGTGCGCCGCGGCTCGATCCGGGTGGAGCATCAGTTGTACGAGCTGGACTCCGGGGAGCTGCACCGCTGCCCGCCGAAGGACGACTCCTATCGGACGATCGACACCCCGCCTTTCCTGGACGGCCTGCTGTTCGGTCAGATCGCCAGAACCTCGCCGAAGCCGTGCCCCTGCCACGGCCTCACTTACCTGTACAGCGGCCATGGCGCGGCCAACGGCGCGACCTCCCGTCCCGGGGCCAAACTGGCGGACGTCGCCCGGCTCGCCGGTGTCTCCACCGGCACGGTCTCCAACGTCCTCAACCACCCGAACCGAGTGACCGAGCAGACCCGGGTGAAGGTCGCCAAGGCGATTGCCGAGCTCGGCTTCGTTCGAGGCGGTGGGGCGGGGGAGCGGGCCCCGCACTGGCGGCGCAACGGCTTCGCGCAGTGGCTGTTCCAGCCCGCCGCCACCGGCTGGTACCCGAAGAAGGCACCGGAAGAAGCGCACCCGGTGCCGGTGCTCGCCGAGCCCTTCCCAGGGATCCCGGCGCGTGGTCGGGGTGCCTCCGGCCGGGCCACCGCCTGCTGGCAGCCGATCGCCAAGGGGCTGACCCCGCACGGCAACCGACACGGGCACAAGGTCACCCTGGACGAGCTGAAGACGCCCAAGGTGCTCGTGGACGAGCGGATGGGCCACATCGACGGCTCGGTGTCCGCCCGCTACTCCCACGTCACCCAGACCATGCGCGACGAGCTGATGGAGGGTCTCACCCGGGTCTGGGAGTCGGCTCTCGACCTGCGCCGGCAGATGTGCCCGACCTCCCCGGTCGCCGTCCTCGACCGGCTGCTGACGGGCCGTCCGGCCTAGAACGGGGGAACCTCTCAGGGGAGGTTTTCTCCCAGGATTCTCCCGAGAGGTCTGGGAGAGACAAGCAGGGCCGGTGTTCCCTGAGGAACACCGGCCCTGACCTGCACTTACGAAGTCGGGGTAGCGGGATTTGAACCCACGGCCTCTTCGTCCCGAACGAAGCGCGCTACCAAGCTGCGCTATACCCCGGTCCTGCTTTGTTGCTTTCCGTTCCCGGTGCAACGAGTAGAACTCTACAGGAGGTGGGGCCAGACGCGAAATCCGGTTTAGCGGCTGGTCAGCGAGGGGTGGGGGTGAGGGTGAGGAGGGTGGCCTCGGGGGGGCAGGCGAAGCGGATGGGGGTGTAGCGGTTGGTGCCGCAGCCGGCGGAGACGTGGAGGTGGGAGCGGTGGCCGGCGGCGGTGTGGGTGGAGAGGCCCTTGACGCGGTCGGTGTCGAGGTCGCAGTTGGTGACGAGGGCGCCGTAGAAGGGGATGCAGAGCTGGCCGCCGTGGGTGTGGCCGGCCAGGATCAGGGGGTAGCCGTCGGCGGTGAAGGCGTCGAGGACGCGCAGGTAGGGGGCGTGGACGACGGCGAGGGAGAGGTCGGCGTCGGGGGAGGGGCCGCCGGCCACCGCGGCGTAGTCGTCCTGGCGGATGTGCGGGTCGTCGAGGCCGGTGAACTCGATGTCGAGGCCGGCCACCGTGAGGCGGCCGCGGGCGTTGTTGAGGTCGAGCCAGCCGGCCCGGTCGAAGCCGTCGCGGAGCTTCTGCCAGGGATTGTGGACGGCGCCGGTGATGCCGCGGCGGCCGGTGCCGTCGGGGTTGTTGAGGCCGTGGACGCCGCTGCGCAGGGCCTTGAGGTAGCGGGTGGGCGACTTGCGGGCGGGGCCGTAGTAGTCGTTGGAGCCGAAGACGTAGACGCCGGGGAAGTCCATCAGCGGGCCGAGCGCGTCCAGCGTGGCGGGGACGCCGAGCGGGTCGGAGAGGTTGTCGCCGGTGTTGACGACCAGGTCGGGGTGGAGCCCGGCGAGGCTCTGCAGCCAGCGCTGCTTCTTGGCCTGCCCGGTGACCATGTGGATGTCGGACACCTGGAGGATCCGGATCGGCCGCGCGCCGGCGGGCAGGATCGGAACCTCGACGCGCCGCAGCCGGAACGAGCGGACCTCGTACCCGGCGGCGTAGACGAGACAGGCGGCGCCGGTGGCGGCGACACCGAGCGGGACGGAGTACAGCGGTCGCATCGGTCCATGGTCGCAGACCGTTCGAAAAGACGGACAAGCACCCGGGGTTCGGCGGAGGATGACGGGCCGTCAGCACGAACCGGCAGGTAAAGGGGCGGCGGCGGGGCGGGACAGGTGTCAGAATCGGCGGCATGACGACGCTCAAGGAGCAGCTGCACGAGGACCTCACGGCTGCCATCAAGGCACGGGACGAGCTGCGCTCGTCCACCCTCCGGCTGACGCTGGCCTCGGTGACCGGCGCGGAGGTGGCGGGCAAGCAGAAGCGCGAGCTGTCCGACGCCGAGGTGCTTCAGGTGATCGGCAAGGAGGCGAAGAAGCGGCGGGAGGCCGCGGAGGCGTTCGAGGGTGCCGGCCGGACGGAGCAGGCGGCGCGCGAGCGGGCCGAGGGCGAGGTGCTGGAGGCGTACCTGCCCAAGCAGCTCACGGACGAGGAGCTGGCCGGGATCGTGGCCGCCGCGGTGGCAGAGTCCGGGGCGAGCGGCCCGCAGGGCATGGGCGCCGTGATGAAGCTGGTGCGTCCGCAGGTCGAGGGCAAGGCGGAGGGCGGCCGGGTGGCCGCCGCGGTGAAGGCCGCGTTGGCCGGCTGACCTGCGACAACCCCTGCAACTGCTGAAGCCGCCCGCCCGGAGGTGATCTCCGGGCGGGCGGCTTCCGTGTGTACGGCGTGCGGGGTGGGGTCAGTGGTGGCCGGGCTTTCCGGTGGTGCCGCCGGTGGTCGGCGGGAAGGAGAAACCGCCGGTGGTCAGGCCGCCGGTGGTCAGGCCGCCGGTCGTCAAGCCCGTGGTGCCGCCGTTGGTGCCGCCGCCATTGCCGTTGCCGCCACCGTTGCCACCGCCGTTGCCGCCACCATTGCCACCGCCGTTGTTGCCACCGCCGGTGGTCGCGCCGGCGGTGTCGCCGGACGGGGTGTCGGTGGCGGGCGGGTTGCTGGTCGCCGGCGGGGTGGTGACGAGGTTCTTGAAGGTGGAGATCGGAGTGCCGTCCAGGGCGTCGTTCATGGCCATCTGCCAGATCGGGCCGGGGCCGTCGGCGCCGTAGACCGCCCCGAAGGACTTGCCGCCGATGGTGATGTTCTTCATCGAGACGTTGCCGCCGACACCGCCGAGCCAGACCGAGGTGGAGAGGTCGGGGGTGTAGCCGGTGAACCAGGCGGCGTACCGCTCGTCGGTGGTACCGGTCTTGCCGGCGATCGGGCGGCCGTCGTCGAGGCCGAGGGAGGAGCCGGTGCCCTTCTCGGTCACGCCGAGCAGCAGGCTGTTGACGTTGTCCGCGGTGGACTGGCTCATCGCCTGGTTGCAGTTGGCCTTCGGCACGTCGAGCTTCTTGCCGTCGCTGGCGACCACGGAGGTCAGCGCGATCGGGGCGCAGTAGACGCCGCGGGAGGCGAAGGCCGCGTAGACCGAGGCCATCTGGAGCGGGCTGACCTCCTGGGTGCCGAGCACCATGGAGGGGACCTCCTGCAGGGGCTTGCCGTTGGCCAGGGTGCCGACGCCGAGCTTGTCGGCCATCTGCTTCATCGGGCACAGGCCGGTCTGCTGCTCCAGCTGCACGAAGTAGGTGTTGACCGACTTCTGCATGGCGACCGTCATGTTGTACGGGCCGATTTCCCGCTCGGACTCGTTCGACACGGTGGGCTTGGAGGTGTCGTTCCAGGTGCCCTGGCAGGTGGAGACCCGCGGGTACTCCATCTTCGGCGGCGAGGACAGTTCCTGGCTGATCGGCACCCCGCTCTCCAGGGCGGCCGCGGCCAGGATCGGCTTGAAGGTCGAGCCGGGGGAGAAGCCGTTGCCGCCGCCCATGGACGCGCCGGCGTTCAGGTTGAGGACGGTCTGCTTCTTGGCCTCGTCCAGGCCGTACGGGCGGGTCTGCGCCATCGCGAGGATCTCGCCGGTGCCGGGCTTGACCATGGTGCCGGCGGCGGACACCTTGTCGGTCACGTAGACCTTCTTGGTGACCGCGTTGTACATCGCCTGCTGCTTTTCCGGGTCGATGGTGGTGTTGATCTTCAGGCCGCCCTGCGACCAGAGCTTCTGCCGGTCGGCGGCGGTCTTGCCGAACACCGGGTCCTGCTTGATCACGTGGCGCACGTAGTCGCAGAAGAAGCCCATGCCGTTCCCGGCGGTGATGCAGCCGTTCTGCGGCTCGGTGTAGGTGATGCCGAGCGGGGCGGCGAGGGCGGCCTTGGCCTCCTCCGGCGAGATGTGCTTGTACTCCAGCAGCTTGTTGATCACCGTGTTGCGGCGGGTCTGCGCGGCCTGCGGGTGGGTGATCGGGTCGTACGCCGAGGGGTTCTGCACCAGGCCGGCCAGCATCGCGGCCTGGGGGATGTCGAGGTCCTTGGCGCTCTTGTTGAAGTAGCGCTTGGCGGCGGACTCGATGCCGTACGCCTGGTGGCCGTAGAAGGTGATGTTCAGGTAGTTGGTGAGGATCTGGTCCTTGCTCAGGTCCTCTTCCAGCTTGATGGCGTACTTGAGCTCCTGGATCTTGCGACCCATGCTCTTCTTGGTGGCTTCCAGGAACGCCT
Source organism: Kitasatospora sp. NPDC059673 (assembly GCF_042734215.1). Lineage (NCBI taxonomy): Bacteria > Bacillati > Actinomycetota > Actinomycetes > Kitasatosporales > Streptomycetaceae > Kitasatospora > Kitasatospora sp. NPDC059673. The sequence continues at coordinate 44,125 of NZ_JBHWEN010000030.1, forward strand.
GCTGGTCGTCGCCGGCCTGCTCGACGAAGACGTTCTTCACGTACTGCTGGGTGAGTGTCGAGGCACCCTGGGCGGTGGTGCCGGACTCGGCGTTCTTGGTGGCGGCGCGCAGCACGCCCTTGAGGTCGACGGCGCCGTGCTCGTAGAAGCGGTTGTCCTCGATGTCGACCTGGGCCTGGCGCATGATCGGCGCCATCTGCTCCTTGGTGAGGATGGTGCGGTCGCGGTCGTAGACCTTGGCGATCAGGCCGCCCTTGGCGTCGTAGATCATCGACACCTGGGAGAGTGTGGGCGTCTTGAAGTCGTCCGGGATGTTGTCGAACGACTCGGCGGTGTCCTTGGCGGTCAGGCCGAACGCGCCGACGGCAGGCAGGGCCATGCCGGCGACCAGGATGCCTGCGAGCACGGCGCTGCCCAGGAACTTGACGCCGAGCCCTGCCTTGTCCAGTGCGGTGCCCGTGGATCGCGTAGCTGCCATGGGGAGAACCCTACGTTGCGGAATCCCGTACAGGGGGGCAGGTGTTCGCCTACGCTTGTCACAGAACTGCGACAGCTTCGCTCTGCTCATCATCATCACTCTTGTGAGTGATGAGCTTTGTCCGATTCCAGGCATTCTGGGCCCATTTCAGGCGGCTGCATGGCGGGCCGCTGTTGCACACCGTGACGAAAACGCACCATTCGGCCCCCGCAAGGCCCGCGACCTGCAATCACTCCAACGAGTGAGCTGTCGGACACCCATAGTCCGATCGGGTCATTCGAGATTGGGCCGACAGGGGCTGTTGCGTTGTGTCGTTCTTCCGTAACGTCCTCAACTGGCAACGGTGAATATGCCGTTGCCGCCGTGGGGGAGCCCCGAATCGGGAGAGGACGGCGCCGGGATGGGCTGGGTGGACGACTGGAGCGTGCAGGCCGCGTGCCGCACGAGCGATCCGGATGAACTGTTCGTGCAGGGGGCGGCGCAGAATCGCGCCAAGGCGGTGTGCAGCGGCTGTCCGGTGCGCACCGAGTGCCTCGCGGACGCACTCGACAACCGTGTCGAGTTCGGCGTGTGGGGCGGAATGACGGAGCGCGAGCGTCGGGCGCTGCTGCGCCGGCGCCCGACTGTGGGGTCCTGGCGCAGGCTGCTGGAGACCGCGCGCACCGAGTACGAGGAGTCGCTGGCCACCGGGGTGGTCCTGCGGGACTACGCCCAGGCGGGCTGAGACTCCGTCAAGCAGGGCGGTGGGGCGGGCCGTTGGCTCACTCGGCGGGGGAACCGAGTCGGTCGCCGATGGCCCGCAGTCCGTCCAGGTCGTGGACGTCTCCGGGCAGTGCGGGCACTTCGACGATCGGCACGTCCGGGTAGACCGAGGCGAAACGGTCGCGGGTGCGCCGTTCCCGGGTCATGACCTGCATGCGTTCGGCGTGCAGGCGCAGCAGTCCGGCGGCCAGGGTCTCGGCCTCGACGGTCGAGGTGGCGGTGCCGTTCTCCTCCAGCGCCTCGGCGGCGGCCAGGGCGCGCTCCGAGGTGAGCTGCGGGGCGCCGCTGGTGTGCACCCGGTTGAGCACCAGGCCGGCCAGCGGCATGGTGTCGGCGGCGAGCCGGTCGACGAAGTACGCGGCCTCGCGCAGCGCGTCGCGTTCCGGTGCGGCGACCACCAGGAACGCGGTGCCCTCGGCCTTCAGCAGCTGGTAGGTGCGGTCGGCGCGCTCCCGGAAACCGCCGAACATCGAGTCCATCGCGGAGACGAACGTCTGGACGTCGGTGAGCAGTTGGGCCCCGAAGATCTTGCCGAGGGTGCCGGTGATCAGCCCCATGCCGACGTTCAGGAACTTCATCGCGGAGCGGCCGCCGACCTTGGCGGGGGCGGTGAGCAGCCGGATCACCTTGCCGTCCAGGAAGGACCCGAGCCGGGTGGGGGCGTCCAGGAAGTCCAGCGCGGAGCGGGACGGCGGAGTGTCCACGACGATCAGGTCCCAGCGGTCCTCGGCGCGGAGCTGGCCGAGCTTCTCCATCGCCATGTACTCCTGGGTGCCCGCGAAACCGGCCGACAGCGACTGGTAGAACGGGTTCTCCATGATGGCCCGGGCCCGGTCGGGTTCGGCGTGGGCGAGCACGACCTCGTCGAAGGTCCGCTTCATGTCCAGCATCATCGCCTGGAGCTCGCCCTCGCCCCGGGTGCCCTTGACCACCCGCGGGGTGTTGTCGAGCTCGGTCAGGCCCATCGACTGGGCGAGCCGGCGGGCCGGGTCGATGGTCAGTACCACGACGCGGCGGCCGCGTTCGGCGGCGCGCAGGCCGATCGCCGCGGCGGTGGTGGTCTTGCCGACACCGCCGGAGCCGCAGCAGACCACGATCCGGGTCGCCGGGTCGTCGATCAGGGTGTCGATGTCCAGCCCGGTCATGCCGCTCCCTGCCGCTTCAGTTCGCCCGCCAGCCGGTACAGGCCGGCCAGGTCCATGCCCTCGCCGAGCAGTGGCAACTCGTAACTGGGCAGACGCAGTTGTTGAAGGTCGATGCGCTGGGTGCGTTCCAGTTCGACCCGTTCGGCGTGCTCCCGGGCCTGTTCCAGCAGCGGGTCGAGCAGTGGCTCCACGGCGGCCCGCACGGTCTCCGGCTTGCGCGAGCGCCCGCCGAGGCCGGCCTCGCCGAGGGCCAGCGCCACCTCCTCGCGGTGGTCGCCGTGGGCGGCCTCCACCGCCGCCGCGTCCAGTATCGGCGGGCGCACCATGTTCACCAGGACACCGCCGACCGGCAGCCCGGCCTCGCGCAGGTCGGCGATCCCGTCCACCGTCTCCTGCACCGGCATCTCCTCCAGCAGGGTGGTGAAGTGCACCGCCGTCTCCGCGGAACGCAGCACCCGCATCACGGCCTGCGCCTGGGTGTGGATCGGGCCGAACCTGGCCAGGCCCGCCACCTCGGAGTTGACGTTCAGGAAACGGGTGAGCCGACCGGTCGGCGGGGCGTCCATCACCACCGCGTCGTAGGCCCGCCGGCCGTCCGGGCCCTTGCGGCGGGCCGCCTCGCAGGCCTTGCCGGTGAGCAGCACATCGCGCACGCCCGGGGCGATGGTGGTGGCGAAGTCCACGAAGCCGACCTTCTGCAGGGCCTTCCCGGCCCGGCCCAGCTTGTAGAACATCTCCAGGTACTCCAGCAGCGCCTGCTCGGTGTCGATGGCCAGCGCGTGCACCTCGCCGTGGCCCTTGCCCGGCAGCCCCAGCTGAGCCGGCGTCACCGTGGCCACCCGGCGCTCCTCGTACGGCAGCGCGGCGATCTGGAACAGCTCCGCGATGCCCTGCCGGCCCTCCACCTCGATCAGCAGGGTGCGGCCGCCCTCGGCGGCCAGCGCCAGCGCGAGCGCCGCCGCCAGCGTGGTCTTGCCGGTGCCGCCCTTGCCGCTGACCACGTGCAGCCTGACGCCCTCCCAGTCCGGCTCCCGCGGCGACGTCTGCCCGGTCGGCCCCGCCGTACCGCTGCTGCCCGCCACGCCCGCTCTCCGTCCGTCGCCGCCTGCTTCTGCCGAGGGGTCCCCCGCGGGCATCCCTCACCGCGAGGGTAACGAGCGCGCGCTCCGGATGACGGGAGCATCCCGGCCACCCCGGCGTTTGATGCCCGCTTTGTGTCCCACCTCACACCGGGCGGGGCGGCTAGAGTCACCCCATGACCAAGTGGGAATACGCAACCGTGCCGCTTCTTGTGCACGCCACCAAGCAGATCCTCGACACCTGGGGCCAGGACGGCTGGGAGCTCGTCCAGGTCGTTCCCGGGCCGAACCCGGAGCAGCTGGTGGCGTACCTGAAGCGCGAGAAGGAGTAGTCATGGGTCAGGTAGAGCAGAAGCTCGCCGAGCTCGGGCTGACCCTGCCCGAGGTGGCGGCCCCCGTCGCCGCGTACGTCCCGGCGCTGCGCACCGGTCACTACGTGATGACCTCCGGGCAGCTGCCGATGGTCGGCGGCAAGCTCCCGCTGACCGGCAAGGTCGGCGCCGAGGTCACCGCGGAGGACGCCAAGGACCTGGCGCGGATCTGCGCGCTGAACGCGCTGGCCGCCGTCAAGTCGGTGATCGGCGACCTGGACAAGGTCGAGCAGGTCGTCAAGGTGGTCGGCTTCGTCGCCTCCGCCCCCGACTTCACCGGCCAGCCCGGCGTGGTCAACGGCACCAGCGAACTGCTGGGCGAGGTCCTCGGCGACAAGGGCGTGCACGCCCGCAGCGCCGTCGGCGTCGCGGTGCTGCCGCTGGACGCGCCGGTCGAGGTCGAGCTGATGGTCCGCGTCCGCGACTGACCGCCTGTGCGGAAGGGCCCGTCGCCGCACCGCGGTGGCGGGCCCTCGCATTGGGGCCTGTCGGCCCGGGGCGACGGCGGTTAACATCCGTGAACATGCCCGAGATGCCGCCGTCCTGGCCCGCCCGAATCCGCGCCCTGGCCACCGGGGAACTCACCCCCGCCGCGCCCCGGCCCGCCGCCACCGTGGTGCTGCTGCGCGACGGCGCCACCGGCCCCGAGGCGTACCTGCTGCGCCGGCGCACCACGATGGCCTTCGCCGGCGGCATGTACGCCTACCCCGGCGGCAGCGTCGACCCGCGCGACCGCGAGGTGCGCCCGCCGTGGGCCGGCCCGTCCACCGAGGAGTGGGCCGAACGTCTGGGCGTGGACGAGCCGACCGCCTGCGCGGTGGTCTGCGCCGCCGTCCGGGAGACCTTCGAGGAGGCCGGCGTGCTGCTGGCCGGCCCCGACGACCGGACCCTGGTCGAACCCACCGACCGGTCCGCCGAACGCGCCGCGCTGGAGTCCCACCAGCTGTCCCTCGCCGAGTTCCTGACCCGGCACAACCTGGTGCTGCGCAGCGACCTGCTGGCCGCCTGGGCCCGCTGGGTCACCCCCGAGTTCGAGGAACGCCGCTTCGACACCTGGTTCTTCGTCGCCGCCCTGCCGGCCGGGCAGACCGCCGCGGACACCGTCGGCGAGGCCGACCGGGTCACCTGGATGACCCCCGCCGACGCGGTGGCCGGCTTCCACGAGGGCCGATTCGGGATGATGCCGCCGACCGTCACCGTGCTGCGCGAGCTGACGCCGGTGCGCAGCGCCACCGAGGCGCTGACCGCCGCCGCGGACCGCAAGGTGACCCCCGTGCTGGGGCAGGCCGAGGTGCGCGGGGACCGCATGACGGTGCGCTGGCCCGGGTATGACGAACTGACCGTCGACGGCGTGTTCCCGGCGTGAGAGCCTTCCCCCGGGAAGCTCGGCAGCAGCCGCGCCGACCAGCGGCTTTCCACTGCGACAGCACCGACCGCGTACACCCCGGAAGGAGACCTCCGATGACTCACAACGACGTGGCTCGCCGGACCTCGGCCACGCCCGCCCGCACCGTCACCCCCCGTGCCGCCGCCTGCGACGCACCGGCGCCCGCGGCCACCACCGCCCGCCTGCTGGTCCGCGAGCTGCCCGCCCGGGCACTGGTACGGACGCTCCCGCTGCGGCAGCTCAGTCGGGCCGAGGCGGACGCCGCGTGAGCGGTCTGCTTCCGGGCGACCCCGCCGACGTGGTCGGCGGGGCCGCCACCGCGCGCGCCCAGTGCGTGCTCGCACCCAACCCGTCCCCGATGACGCTGGACGGCACCAACACCTGGCTGCTCTCCGAACCCGGCTCCGACCTCGCCGTCGTGGTGGACCCCGGCCCGCTCGACGAGACCCACCTGCGACGGGTCGTCAGCACCGCCGAACAGCAGGGCAAACGGATCGCCCTCACCCTGCTCACCCACGGACACCCCGACCACGCCGAAGGCGCCGCCCGGTTCGCCGAACTCACCGGCACCGCCGTGCGCGCCCTCGACCCGGCACTGCGACTCGGCGAAGAAGGCCTGCACGGCGGCCAGCGGCTGGAGATCGGCGGCCTCGACCTGCGGGTGGTCGCCACCCCCGGGCACACCTCCGACTCGCTGACCTTCCACCTGCCCGCCGACGGCGCGATCCTCACCGGCGACACCGTCCTCGGCCGCGGCACCACCATGGTCGCCCACCCCGACGGCCGGCTCGGCGACTACCTGGCCTCGCTGCGCCACCTGCACGCGATGGCCGCCGAGCACGGCGTCCGCACCGTCCTGCCCGGCCACGGCCCGGTCCTCGCGGACGCGCTCGGCGCCGTCGACTACTACCTTGCCCACCGGGCCGGCCGGCTCGCCCAGGTCGAGACCGCGGTCGAGACGGGATGCCGCACGGCGGCCGAGGTGGTCGCCCGGGTGTACGCGGACGTGGACCGCGCGCTGTGGCCTGCGGCGGAACTGTCGGTGCGGGCGCAGCTCACGTACCTGGAGGAGCACGGGCTCATCTGAGAACGGCAGCGGGTGCGCAAACAGGGGCGCGGGGAACTGCGCGAAGCGGAAGGCACTCAACCGCAAGATCGCGACGCAGGACAATCACTTGCACTTGATCGCGACCTTGCGGATGAGGCTTGCGCTTGTCGCGCAGTTCCCCGCGCCCCTGTTTGCGCGCCCCCTGGGCGGAGCCCCTTAGCGTGAGCGGCGCGAGAGGCGTTCGACGTCCAGCAGGACGACCGCGCGGGCCTCCAGCTTCAGCCAGCCGCGGCCGGCGAAATCGGCGAGGGCCTTGTTGACCGTTTCGCGGGAGGCGCCGACCAACTGGGCCAGTTCCTCCTGGGTGAGGTCGTGGGCGACGTGGATGCCCTCGTCGGACTGGACGCCGAAGCGGCGGGACAGGTCGAGCAGGGCCTTGGCGACGCGGCCGGGCACGTCGGAGAAGACCAGGTCGCTCATCACGTCGTTGGTGCGGCGCAGGCGGCGGGCGATCGCGCGGAGCAGCGCGATGGAGACCTCGGGGCGGGCGTGCAGCAGCGGGAGCAGGTCGCCGTGGCCGAGGCCGAGGAGCTTGACCTCGGTGAGGGCGGTGGCGGTGGCGGTGCGCGGGCCCGGGTCGAACAGCGAGAGCTCGCCGATCATCTCGGAGGGGCCGAGCACGGCGAGCATGTTCTCGCGGCCGTCCGGCGAGGCGCGGTGCAGCTTGACCTTGCCCTCGACCACGACGTACAGCCGGTCGCCCGGGTCGCCCTCGTGGAACAGCGACTCGCCGCGGGCGAGCGTCACCTCGGTCATGGAAGCGCGGAGCTCGGCAGCCTGGTCGTCGTCGAGTGCCGCGAACAGCGCGGCGCGCCGCAGAACGTCGTCCACGAGCTTCCTCCTGCTGGTGTCATGGGCAGTGCTATTCACCACCAAGGATGACGCATGTCGCTCCGATCATATGAGGAGGGGGGTGGGCCGGGTGCGGCCCACGCGGCCATTCGCGCACTTCGGGTGACGGCCCACGACGGCGCCCGTCCGGCGGCGTGTCGTCGAACGGGCGCGCGGCGCGGGCCGGTGGGTGCTCAGACGGTCAGCCCCAGGCCGGACGGCGGAGCGGTGACGGTCAGCACCGGGCACGGGGCGTGACTGCGGCAGTGCCGGGCGGTGCGGTCGCCGTGCGGGTGCGCCCAGCGGCGGTGCGGGGTACCGAGCAGCAGCAGGTCGGCGGGGCCGGTGACCGCCGCGACCAGGGCCGGACCGGCGGCTCCGGTGACCACGGTGGGGCGGACCAGGACATTGCCCGGCCAGCCGCCGAGCGCGGTGTCGAAGGCGGCGTCCAACAGCAGCCCGGCGGCGCGGGCGGGCACCTCGTCGGACGGGCGCCGGACGAGCACCGGGACCAGCACGGCGCCGCGCACCGCCGCCTCCATCGCGGCCCGGCGCAGCGCCGCCAGGCTGTCCGGCGAGCCGTCCACACCGACCACCACATGGGTTTCGCCGTGTTCCATGACCGGCCTCCTCGTCCCTCTCCTTCAGTGAACGCCGTCGGCGGCGGCCCGGGCGTCAGGGCGGCGTTGGGAAACCGGCCGTGGGCGTCAGGGAGCCGTCAAGGACGGCCGGAGGTGGGGCGGGGACGCGATCTGCTGGGTGGTGCGGGCCCCGCCGGGGTCCGCGAGTTCCTGGACGGAGGACGCGTGATGGAGCAGCGGCCGCGCATCGTGGTCGGGGTCAGCGGATCGCTCGGCAGCCTGGCGGCCGTGCACCGTGCGGTGGCCGAGGCCCGGCGGTTGGGCGGCGAGGTGCTGGCCCTGCACGCCTGGGAGCCGCCGAACGGGGAGTTCGGCCACCGCCGCTCGCCGTGCCCGCCGCTGCTGTCGGCGGTGCGCGAGCTGGCCGCGACGACGCTGGCGGAGGCGATGGCGGAGGCGTTCGGCGGCACCGACCCGGGCGTTCCGCTCACCGCCCGCACCGTCCGGGGACAGACCGCCCCGACCCTGCTGGCCGCCGCCGATCGGCCGCGCGACCTGCTGGTCCTCGGCCCGTCCGGCTCCTGGCTGCACCGCGGCCTGCGCGGCTCCGTCCCGGCGTACTGCGTGCGCCGGGCTAGCTGCCCGGTGCTGGTCGTGCCGCGCTCCGAACTCGCCACCACCCTCGACGAGGTGAGCAGCCGCCTGTTCGCCGCCCGGGCCCTGGACGCGGAGCTGCGCGACCTGGTCGCGGTGTCCGACGGTGCCTGAACGGCTGCCGGTCGCCCTGTCGGGCGCGGCGGCACTGCTGCTGGGCGCGGCGACCGCGCTGGCACTCGCGCCGCTCGGCGAACTGCGCGCCGGCTGGTTCGCCCTCACCGCGTTCGCCGCCGGGTGCGCCGCCCTCGGCAGCCGCTCGCGGCCGGCCGCCGCACCGTTCGTCGGCCTGGCGGCATGGCTGTTCCACAACGGCTTCGCCGAACACCGCTACGCCGAGCTCAGCTGGTCCGGCCCGGGCACCGAGGCCGGCCACCTGGCACTGTTCACCGCGGCGGCACTGCTCGCCGCCCTCCCGTGGGCCCGGATGCGCCCCCGGAAGTGAGCGCAAGTACAAAAGAGACGGCGGCAGTTCGGGCTGTGGGGGCCGGGGCTGCCGCGAACGGGAGCGGCCCGGGTGGTGCGTGGGGGCACCGTCCGGGCCGCGTTCCTTCCCGGGCGTCCACAATGGACGGTATGACTGCGCACGAGGACGGCCTGTCCGCGCTGGTCCGGCTGCTGGCCGGGGGCGGGGTGGCGGTGCTGAGCGGCGCCGGGCTGTCGACCGAGTCCGGGATCCCGGACTACCGGGGGCCGGACGGGATCCGGCGGCACCGGGCGCCGATGACGTACCAGGAGTTCCTGGCGGGGGAGCCGGCCCGCCGCCGCTACTGGGCACGCAGCCACGCCGGGCGCGCCGTGATCGCCGGGGCCCGCCCGAACGCCGGCCACCTCGCGGTCGCCCGGCTGCGCGCCGCCGGGCCGGTCTCGGCGGTGATCACCCAGAACGTCGACGGCCTGCACCGTGCCGCGGGCACCACCGACGCCGTCGAACTGCACGGCGGCCTCGACCGGGTGGTCTGCCTCTCCTGCGCCGCGATCAGCCCCCGCGCCGAACTCGACGAACGCCTCGCCGCCCTCAACCCGGCCTTCCGGGACGCCGGTTCACGCATCAACCCGGACGGCGACACCGAACTGACCGACGACCTGGTGGCGTCCTTCACCCTCGCCGACTGCGCCCGCTGCGGCGGCATCCTCAAACCCGACGTGGTGTTCTTCGGCGAGAGCGTCCCCAAGGACCGCGTCGAGCACTGCTACCGCCTGGTCGACGCCTCCCGCGCCCTGCTCGTCCTCGGCTCCTCGCTGGCCGTCATGTCCGGCCTGCGCTTCGTCCGCCACACCGCGAAGTCCGGCAAGCCGGTCGCCATCGTCAACCGCGGCACCACCCGCGCCGACGACCTCGCCACCCTCCGCCTCGACGGCCCCCTCGGCGAAACCCTGACAGCCCTGGCCGCCCAACTCGGCGCCTAGCCCTGGCCCGACCCGGGCTCACGCCGCCGGTGGCGCGGTGAGCTGGCAGATCGCGACGAGTTCCAGTCGTGGCACGACGTAGTAGGTGAGCAGCCCGCCCGCGACGTCGAGGTGGCGCATCGGCTCGCCGGGGCCTTCGTACGACGTGCCGTCGAGGTACCGGGCCTCGGCGGCCCGGACCGGTTCGGCGGCACGGAGCTCAACGGCGGCGAGGAAGCCTGCGGGAAATCCGCCGGCGATGTGTTCCGCGTCGGGCAGATACTCCCAGCCCCAGCTCACCCGTTCACCGCCGCGAACGCGGCCCGGTACAACTCGGCGACCGCGATGGCGTGCCGACGGCACTCCTCGATGCTCGCCGCGTGATTGGCGAGGTAGTTCGACCGGTGGTACGTCCGGGCGGTCGCCGGGAAACGTTCGATCTCCAGCACCGCGGCCCATGTTGTGAGGCCACCGGGCCGGACCCGCGCCCAGGGGCCGGGAGGCGGGGCGTCAAGGAGGCGTCAAGGCCGGGGAACCACCCGTATGGGGGGCGTCAGGAACCGTAATGGCGGATGGATGCGCTGGTTGGCTCAGGGTGCCGGCGAAATACGCAGGCCGTTGTCCCGAGCCACCTTGGTGGATGCCATGTCGGATCTGATCTATGTCGGTGTCACGGTCGCCGTGTTCGCCGTCATCGCCCTGATCGCGCGGGGGGTGGAGAAGCTGTGACCGTGGAGAACCTCGTCGGTCTCATCGTCGCCGCCGCGCTGGTCGGTTACCTCGTTCTCGCGTTGATCCACCCGGAGAAGTTCTGACATGAGTGCCACTCTTGCCGGCTGGCTCCAGGCGCTCGCCCTGGTCGGTGCGCTGGCCCTTTGCTACCGGCCGCTGGGCGACTACATCGCGCGGCTGCTGACGTCCGCGAGACACCTCAGAGCCGAGAAGGCCCTGTACCGACTGGTCGGCGTCGATGGCGACGCCGACCAGCGCTGGCCGGTGTACCTGCGGTCGGTGCTGGCGTTCTCGATGCTCTCGGTGCTGTTCCTGTACGGGCTGATCCGCCTTCAGACGCATCTGCTGCTGAGCCTGGGCGTGCCCGAGATGGAGGCGCACCAGGCGTGGAACACCGCGATCTCCTTCACCACCAACACCAACTGGCAGTCGTACAGCGGCGAGTCCGCGATGGGCCACCTGGTGCAGATGATGGGCCTGGCGGTGCAGAACTTCGTCTCCGCGGCCGTCGGTATCGCCGTGGTGGCGGCGCTGATCCGCGGCTTCACCCGCAACCGCACCGACCGGGTCGGCAACTTCTGGGTGGACCTGACCCGGATCTCGCTGCGCCTGCTGCTGCCGATCGCGATCCTGTTCGCGCTGGTGCTGGCCGCGAACGGCGTGGTGCAGAACTTCCACGGCTTCCACGAGGTGACCACCCTGACGGGCGGTCAGCAGGCCGTCCCCGGCGGGCCGGTGGCCTCGCAGGAGGTCATCAAGCTGCTCGGCACCAACGGCGGCGGCTTCTACAACGCCAACTCGGCGCACCCGTTCGAGAACCCGACCGGCTTCACCAACCTGGTCGAGGTGTTCCTGCTGCTGGTGATCGCGTTCTCGCTGCCGCGCACCTTCGGCCGGATGGTCGGCGACAACCGGCAGGGCTACGCGATCGTCGCCGTGATGGCCATGTTCTGGGTGGCCTCGGCGTCGCTGATCACCTTCTTCGAGCACCAGCACGCCGGCAGCGCCCTGCAGGCGGCCGGCGCGGCGATGGAGGGCAAGGAACAGCGGTTCGGCATCGCCGGCTCCAGCCTGTTCGCGGCGTCCACCACGCTCACCTCGACCGGTGCGGTGGACTCCTTCCACGACTCGTACTCGCCGCTCGGCGGCGGTCTGACGATCTTCAACATGATGCTCGGTGAGATCGCGCCCGGCGGTACCGGCTCCGGCCTGTACGGCATGCTGATCCTGGCGATCGTCGCGGTCTTCGTGGCCGGTCTGATGGTCGGCCGCACCCCCGAGTACCTGGGCAAGAAGCTCGGCGGCCGGGAGATGAAGTTCGCCTCGCTGTACATCCTCACCACCCCGGCGATCGTGCTGATCGGCGCCGGCATCGCGATCGCCCTGCCCGGGGAGCGCGCCGGGATGCTCAACTCCGGGGCGCACGGCTTCTCCGAGGTGCTGTACGCGTTCACCTCCGCCGCGAACAACAACGGCTCGGCGTTCGCCGGCATCACCGTGAACACCACCTGGTACGACACGGCGCTGGGCCTGGCGATGGTGTGCGGACGGTTCCTGCCGATGGTGTTCGTGCTGGCGCTGGCCGGCTCGCTGGCCCGCCAGCAGCCCGTCCCGGCGAGCGCGGGCACCCTGCCCACCCACAAGCCGCTGTTCGTCGGACTGCTCTCCGGTGTGGTGCTGATCGTCGTCGGCCTCACCTACTTCCCGGCCCTGGCCCTCGGGCCGATCGCAGAAGGTCTCCACTGATGTCCACCACCCTTGAACCGGCGGCCCCCGAACAGGCGCCGCACAGAGTCTCCGCGGGCCTGCTCGATCCGAAGCTGCTGCTCGCCTCGCTGCCCGACGCGGTGAAGAAGCTCGACCCCCGGGTGATGGTGAAGAACCCGGTGATGTTCGTGGTCGAGGTCGGCTCGGTGGTCACCACCGTCGCCGCGATCGCCGACCCGTCGGTGTTCGCCTGGGCGATCACCGCCTGGCTCTGGCTGACCACGGTGTTCGCCAACCTGGCCGAGGCGGTCGCCGAGGGCCGCGGCAAGGCACAGGCCGACACGCTGCGCCGCACCAAGTCCGACACGGTGGCCCGACGGCTCGTCAACTGGCCGTCCGAGAAGGCCGAGGAGGAGGTGCCGGGCACCGCGCTGCGGCTCGGCGACCACGTGGTGGTCGAGGCCGGGCAGATCATCCCCGGCGACGGCGACGTGGTCGAGGGCATCGCCAGCGTCGACGAGTCGGCGATCACCGGCGAGTCCGCGCCGGTGATCCGCGAGTCCGGCGGCGACCGCTCGGCCGTCACCGGCGGCACCAAGGTGCTGTCCGACCGGATCGTGGTGAAGATCAGCTCCGAGCCGGGCAAGACCTTCATCGACCGGATGATCGCCCTGGTGGAGGGCGCGGCCCGGCAGAAGACGCCGAACGAGATCGCGCTGAACATCCTGCTGGCCTCGCTGACCATCGTGTTCCTGATCGCCGTGGTCACCCTGCAGCCGATGGCGACGTACGCGGGCGCCCCGCAGCCCACCGTGGTGCTGGTCGCGCTGATCGTGGCGCTGATCCCGACCACCATCGGCGCGCTGCTCTCCGCGATCGGCATCGCCGGCATGGACCGGCTGGTCCAGCGCAACGTGCTGGCCATGTCGGGCCGGGCCGTGGAGGCCGCCGGCGACGTCAACACCCTGCTGCTCGACAAGACCGGCACCATCACGCTCGGCAACCGGCAGGCCGCCGAGTTCCAGCCCGCGGAGGGCGTCACCGTCGAGGAACTCGCGGACGCCGCCCAGCTGTCCTCGCTGGCCGACGAGACTCCCGAGGGCCGCTCCATCGTGGTGCTCGCCAAGACCGCCTACGGCCTGCGGGCCCGCGCCCAGGGCGAGTTGGCGCATGCCGAATGGGTGCCGTTCACCGCGCAGACCCGGATGTCGGGCGTCAACGTGGACGGCCGTGAGGTCCGCAAGGGCGCGGCCGCCTCGGTCTCCAACTGGGTGACGGGCAACGGCGGTTCGGTCGGCTCCGAGGTGGCGCAGCTGGTCGACGGCATCTCCGCCGCCGGTGGCACCCCGCTGGTGGTCGCCGACCGCGAGGGCGGACGGCCGCCCCGGGTGCTCGGCGTGATCCACCTCAAGGACGTGGTCAAGGAGGGCATGCGCGAGCGCTTCGCGGAGCTGCGCCGGATGGGCATCAAGACCGTGATGATCACCGGTGACAACCCGCTGACCGCCCGGGCGATCGCCGAGGAGGCGGGCGTCGACGACTTCCTCGCCGAGGCCACCCCCGAGGACAAGATGGCCCTGATCCGCAAGGAGCAGGAGGGCGGCAAGCTGGTCGCGATGACCGGCGACGGCACCAACGACGCCCCGGCGCTCGCCCAGGCCGACGTCGGCGTGGCGATGAACACCGGCACCATGGCCGCCAAGGAGGCCGGCAACATGGTGGACCTGGACTCCAACCCGACCAAGCTGATCGAGATCGTCGAGATCGGCAAGCAACTGCTGATCACCCGCGGCGCGTTGACGACCTTCTCGATCGCCAACGACGTGGCCAAGTACTTCGCGATCATCCCGGCGATGTTCGCCGGCGTGTACCCCGGCCTCAGCCACCTGAACATCATGGGCCTGCACAGCCCGACCTCCGCGATCACCTCGGCGATCATCTTCAACGCCCTGGTCATCATCGGCCTCATCCCGCTCGCCCTGCGTGGCGTCAAGTACCGCCCGTCCGACGCGAGTTCGCTGCTCTCCCGGAACATCGGGATCTACGGCATAGGCGGACTGGTGGTGCCGTTCGTCGGCATCAAACTGATCGACCTGATCGTCCAGTTCGTCCCCGGCCTCAACTGACCAGAGAGGAGAACGAGACATGCCCGTCTTCCTGCGCACCCACCTCACCGCGCTGCGGATGCTGCTGGTGATGACCGTGATCCTCGGCATCGCCTACCCGCTGCTGATCACCGGCATCAGCCAACTCGCGTTCCCCGCCAAGGCCAACGGCTCCATCGTCAAGAGCGACGGCAAGGAGATCGGCTCCAGCCTGCTCGGCCAGAGCTTCGACCTGCCCAAGCAGAACCCCGACGACCCGGACGAGCAGGCGCAGCCCGACCCCAAGTGGTTCCAGCCGCGCCCGTCCGCCGGCAGCTACGACCCGAAGCCCTCCGGCGCCTCCAACCTCGGCCCGAACAGCGAAGAACTGCTGAAGGCCGTCGAGGAACGCCGCGCCGCCGTCGCCGCGTTCGACGGCGTCGATCCGGCGAGCGTCCCCCCGGACGCGCTGACCGCCTCCGGCTCCGGACTCGACCCGCTGATCTCCGTCGCGTACGCCAAGGAACAGGTCCAGCGCGTCGCCAAGGCCCGCGGCGTCAGCCCCGAACAACTCGACCAGCTGATCGGCACGTACACCGACGGCCGCTCGCTCGGCATCTTCGGCCAGGGCGGCGTCAATGTGGTACTGCTCAACCGTGCGGTCGCCGACCTGAAGTGACGATGCGTCCCTTACCGAAGCAGGCCGACCCGGGCGCTCCCACGCCCGGGTCGGCCGGCCGCGTCCCCGCCCCTACCGACCCGACCGTGAGACGAGCCGCCATGCCAGTTGACCTCGGAGCCCAGATGCCCGCCCACCGGCGGGGCCGGCTACGGGTCTACCTCGGCGCGGCCCCCGGCGTCGGCAAGACCTACCGGATGCTCGACGAGGCGCACCGCCGCCAGGAACGCGGCACCGACGTGGTCGTCGGCTTCCTGGAGACCCACAACCGGCCCCGCACCGCCCGACTCCTCGACGGCCTCGAACAACTCCCGCGCACCGTACGGCGCTACCGCGACACCGAGTTCGCCGAACTCGACCTGGACGCACTGCTGGCCCGCCGCCCCGAACTCGCCCTGGTCGACGAACTCGCCCACACCAACGTCCCCGGCGGGCGGCACGCCAAACGCTGGCAGGACGTCGAAGAACTGCTCGCCGCCGGCATCGACGTCATCACCACCGTCAACATCCAGCACCTCGAATCACTCAACGACGTGGTGCAGAAGATCACCGGCGTGCCGCAGCGCGAAACCGTCCCCGACGACGTGGTGCGCCGCGCCGACCAGATCGAACTGGTCGACATGGCCCCGCAGGCCCTGCGCCGGCGCCTCGCCCACGGCAACGTCTACCAGGCCGAAAAAGTCGACGCCGCACTCGCCAACTACTTCCGGGTCGGCAACCTCACCGCACTGCGCGAACTCGCCCTGCTCTGGCTGGCCGGCCGGGTCGACGAAGGACTGCGCGACTACCGGGCCGTGCACAACATCGACCGGGTGTGGGAGACCCGCGAACGCGTCGTCGTCGCCCTCACCGGCGGACCCGAAGGCCCCACCCTGATCCGCCGCGCCGCCCGGATCTGCGACCGCACCGCCGGCGGCGAACTCCTCGCCGTGCACGTCACCCGCAGCGACGGCCTGGCCGGCGCCTCGCCCGGCCGGCTCGCCGAACAGCGCAGCCTGGTCGAATCCCTCGGCGGCAGCTACCACGTGGTCGTCGGCGACGACATCCCCGAGACACTGCTGACCTTCGCCCGCGCCCGCGACGCCACCCAACTCGTCCTCGGCACCAGCCGGCGCGGCCGCACCAACCGCTTCCTCACCGGACCCGGCATCGGCGAAACCACCGTCGACCGGTCCGAGGACATCGACGTCCACATGGTCACCCACGCGTTCACCGGCCGCGGCCGCCTCCCCTCGCTCGGCCGCCGGCACTCCCGCCGCCGCACCCTCGCCGGATACGCCGCCGGACTCGCCGTCCCCTGGGTGCTGACCGCCATCCTCTCCCAGTCCCACCACACGCTGAACCTCACCACCGACGCGCTGATCTTCCAACTCGGCGTCGTCGCCGTCGCCTTGCTCGGCGGCGCGACCTCCGCCCTGCTCGCCTCGGTGGTCGCCTCACTGCTGCTGAACTACTACTTCATCCCGCCCGTCCACACCTTCACCGTCGGCGAGGCCAACAACTTCATCGCCCTCGCCGTGTTCGCCGCCGTCGCCCTGTGCGTGTCCACCGTCGTCGACCACGCCACCCGGCAGACCGCCCGCGCCGCCCGCGCCACCGCCGAAGCCGAAACCCTCTCCACCCTCGCCGGCTCCGTCCTGCGCGGCGCCGACGCCGTCCCCGCCCTGCTGGAACGCACCCGCACCTCCTTCGGCCTCGACACCGCCGCCCTGCTCGACCCCGCCACCGGCGACGTCCTCGCCCGCACCGACACCCCCGCCGCCGCCGACCAGCACCCCGAAACCACCGAACTGCCCGTCGGCGCCGACGCGTTGCTCGTCCTCACCGGACGCCGCCTGCCCGACACCGACCACCGGGTACTCGCCGCGTTCGCCGCCCACCTCGCCGCCGCCCTCGAACGCGACCGCCTCGCCACCGTCGCCGCCGAGGTCGAACCCATCCGCGCCGCCGACCGGATGCGCACCGCCCTGCTCGCCGCCGTCAGCCACGACCTGCGCACCCCGCTCGCCACCGCCCTCGCCTCCGTCGGCTCCCTGCGCAGCCCCGACGTCGAATTCTCCGCCGACGACCGGAACGAACTGCTCGCCCTCGCCGACGAATCCCTCGTCGAACTCACCCGACTCGTCGACAACCTGCTCGACCTCAGCCGCCTCCAGGCCGGCGCCCTCACCCTGCACCTGCAAACCACCCACCTCGACGAGATCCTGCCGCGCGCCCTCGACTCACTGCCCGACCCCGACGCACCCGTCCAACCCCTCGACCTCGACACCGCCCCGCCCGTCCTCGCCGACCCGCCCCTGCTGGAACGCGTCCTCGCCAACGTCGTCACCAACGCGCTCCGGCACAACGCCCCCGGCGCACCCGTCCTGGTCACCGCCTCCACCCACGCCGACCGCGTCGAAATCCGCATCGTCGACCGCGGACCCGGCATCCCGCCCGAGGACCGAGACCGCGTCTTCCTGCCGTTCCAACGCCTCGGCGACACCGACAACACCACCGGCCTCGGCCTCGGCCTCGCCCTCTCCCGCGGCCTCGCCGAAGCCATGGGCGGCAGCCTCGACGTCGAGGACACCCCCGGCGGCGGCACCACCATGCTGCTCACCCTGCCCGCCGCCACCGAAGCACCCCACGAGGAAACCCCATGACCCGCGTCCTGGCCGTCGACGACGAACCCCGCCTGCTGCGCACCCTGCGCCTCAACCTGCTCGCCCGCCAGTACGCCGCCCTCACCGCCGGCACCGCCCGACAGGCCCTCCAACTCGCCGAACAGACCCCGCCCGACGCCGTCCTGCTCGACCTCGGCCTGCCCGACCAGGACGGCATGGACGTCCTGCGCGCACTGCGCCGCCACAGCGCCGCACCCGTCATCGTGCTGTCCGGCCGCACCGACCCCGCCGACCGCATCCACGCCCTCGACGGCGGCGCCGACGACTACCTCACCAAACCCTTCGTCATGGACGAACTCTTCGCCCGCCTCCGCGCCGTCCTGCGCCGCCCCGCACCCGCCACCGCCCCGCCACTCGCCCGGATCGGCGACCACGACATCGACCCCGCCGCCGCCCGCGCCACCGGACCCGACGGCCCCGTCCGGCTCACCCCCATCGAATGGAAACTGCTCTCCGTCCTGCTCGCCGCCCCCGGCCGGCTCGTCGGCCGCCAACAACTCCTCACCGCCGTCTGGGGACCGGGCCACGAAGAACACAGCAACTACCTGCGAGTCCACTTCGCGGCCCTGCGCCGCAAACTCGAACGCGACCCGCACCGCCCCCGTCACCTGGTCACCGAACCCGGCCTCGGCTACCGCTACCTCCCCTGACGGACCGTCAACAACGCTGTGACAGAATCCGCCGGGTGACCATCCGGGTACTGCTCGCCGACGACCAGGAGATGGTGCGACGGGGACTGCGCCGCATCCTGGAGACCCAGCCCGACCTCCAGGTGGTCGGCGAGGCCGCCGACGGCATCGCCACCGTCGAAGCCGCCCGCGCCCTGCGCCCCGACGTCGCCCTCGTCGACGTCCGGATGCCCCGGATGGACGGCCTCGAAGTCGTCCGGCAACTCTGCGGGCCCACCGCCGACCCGCAGGTCAAAGTGGTCGTGGTGACCACCTTCGACCTCGACGAGTACGTGTACCCGGCGCTGCGCGGCGGCGCCTCCGGATTCCTGCTCAAACGCTCCGGACCGGCCCTGCTGATCGAAGCCGTCCGCGCCGCCATGGCCGGCGACAGCCTGATCAGCCCGTCCGTCACCGTCCGCCTGCTCCAGCACGTCACCGGCCGCCGCGCCGAGAGCACGCCGCTCACCGAACCGCTCACCACCCGCGAACAGGAGATCACCCGCGAAGTCGCCGCCGGCCGCACCAACGCCGACATCGCCGCCGCCCTGTTCATCTCGCCCGGCACCGTGAAAACCCACGTCGCGCACATCCAGCGCAAACTCGGCGTCCGCAACCGGGTCGGCATCGCCATGCGCGCCTTCGAACTCGGCTACCTCACCGACCTGCCCGCATGACCGCGCGCACTCCAGTCCGTACGGCCGCCGGCACTTTCGTCCGCACGACGGTCCGTACGACCGCCCGCCGGGTTCTGACCGCCCGCCGAGTGCTCACCGCCGTCGCGGCCGTCCTGCTGCTTCTGCCCGCGGCGGCCGCCCCGTGGACGGCCTGGCTCCCCGCCACCGCCGCCGCCCTGGTGCTCGCCCTCACCACGCTCCGCCCGCCGCCCGTCCTGGCACCCGTCGCCGCCGCCCTGCTCTCGCTCGCCGTCGATGTCGGCTACCTGGGCGACCACGGGCTGACACTGCTCTGGATGCCCGTCGAATTCGCCGCCCTGCTGGTCCTGGTGGTGCGCTCCGTACGACGGCTGACGGACCGTCGGGCCTGGGCGGTCGGCACGCTCACCGCCACAGCCGCCCTGGTGCTGCCGCTGCGCTTCACCCTGCGCCAGCCGCGCCCGGCGGACGCCTCGGTGGCCGGCCTGCTGCTCGCCGCCGTCCCCGTCGCCGCCGGCCTGGGCGCCGCCCTCTACCTGCGCGGCCAGGACGACCGCCGGGCCCGCGCCGTCCGCGACGCCCGCCACCAGCAGCGCCTCACCGTCGCCCGCGACCTGCACGACTACGTCGCCCACGAGCTCACCGGCATCCTGCTCGAAGTGCAGGCCGCCCAGGTCAGCGGCTACGACGCGGACGAGAACGCCCGGCTGCTGACCCGCCTGGAAGCCGCCGGACAGCGCGCCCTCGCCTCCATGGACCACACCCTCGACACCCTGCGCGCCCCCGAGGCCGCCGGCCCGCGCCGCCACACCCTCACCGAACTGCCCGCCCTGCTCGACCACTTCCCCGACCGGCCCACGTTGCAGCGCCCGGCCGAGCTGCCCCCGCTGCCGCCCGCCGTCGAGGACGCCGCCTACCGGGTCGCGCTGGAAGCCCTCACCAACATCCGCCGCCACGCACCCGCCGCCGACCGGATCACCGTCGCCCTCGCCCACCACCCCGGCACCGGCCTCACCGTCACCGTCACCGACACCGGGCCCGCCCACCCCCGCGCCCGCCCCGGCGGCGGCACCGGCCTGGCCGCGCTGCGCGCCCGGATCGCCGACCTCGGCGGCGAGCTGACGGCCGGCCCGCACGGCACCGGCTGGCAGGTGGCGGCGACACTGCCCACCGGGGGCTGAACGTGGTGACGGCGCGTGGACGTACTGACGTTGCGTGAACGCGCTGACCTTGCGTAAACGCGCTGACGGCGCGTGGCCGCCCCTGGTGCCGGGGGCGGCCACGTGCCGTTAATTCGCCTGTTCTTCCCCAGGGGGTCTACTCCTCGACCGGGGTGCCGTCGGCGGCGATCCGGGCGAAGCCGAGGTACTTGTGCAGCGCCTTCGGCAGCAGCACCGAACCGTCGGCCTGCTGGTGCTGCTCCAGCACCGCCGCGATGGTGCGGCCCAGCGGCAGACCCGAACCGTTCACGGTCGCGGCCGGGGTCGGCTTGCCGTTCTCGTCCCGGGTGCGGATGCCGGCCCGGCGGCCCTGGAAGGTGCCGAAGTCCGACACCGAGGAGATCTCCCGGTAGGTGTCCTGGCTGGGCAGCCACACCTCCAGGTCGTACGTCAGCTGCGAGGAGAACCCGGTGTCGCCGGCCGCCAGGGTGACCACCCGGTAGACGAGTTCCAGCTCCTGCAGACACGCCTCGGCGTGCGACACCATCAGCAGCATCTGCTCCCGCGCCTGCTCGGCGGCGCAGATCCGCACCATCTCCACCTTCGAGAACTGGTGCAGCCGGATCAGCCCGCGGGTGTCCCGCCCGTACGAACCGGCCTCCGAACGGAAGCACGGCGTGTGCGCGGTGAGCGCCAGCGGCAGCTCGGCCGGCGCGACGATCTCGTCCGCGTACAGGTTGGTGAGCGGCACCTCGGCGGTCGGGATCAGGAACAGGTCCCGGTCCGCGACACCCGTCCTGAACAGGTCCTCCTCGAACTTCGGCAGCTGCCCGGTGCCCGTCATGGTGCGCCGGTTCACCAGGTACGGCACCGCGTGTTCGACGTAGTCGTGCCGGCGGGTGTGCAGGTCCAGCAGCAGCGCGACGATCGCGCGCTCCAGCGCCGCACCGGTACCGCGCAGCACGCTGAACCGCGAACCCGACAGCTTGGTGGCCCGGCCGAAGTCCATGATGCCCATGGCCTCGCCCAGATCGACGTGGTCCTTGGGCACGAAGTCGAAGGCCTGCGGCTCGCCGACCCGGCGCACCTCGTGGGCGTCCTCGTCCGAGAAGCCGTCCGGCGCCTCGTCGGCGGGCAGGTTCGGGATCGTCAGCAGCAGCTCGGTCAACTCCTGCTGAACCGACTCCAGTTCGGCCTCGTTCTGCTGGATCTGCTCCTTCAGCGAGCGGGCGCTCTCCTTCAGCTCCGAGACGTCCCCGCCCTGCTTCGCCGTCCGCTGCACCTCCTGCGCGACCTGCTTCGACCTGGCCCGCAGCTCGTCACCGGTCTGGATCCCCGCGTTCCGCCGGGACTGCAGGCTCTCCAGCGCGGACAGGTCGAGCCGGTAGCCGCGACGTGCGAGCCGCCGGACGGCTTCGTCCCCCAGGTCGATCAGGGCGCGGGCATCATGCATCGGAGTCTGCTCCTCGGGACAGCCAGGTGAGTGCCCCGACGGTAGCAGGGGGGCGGATCGGGGTGCACGGGCTTTGGGGGGCGGTCGGGGGAGTGGTGGGGGGTGGTCTGGGGGCGGTCCGGGAGCGGTCCGGGGGTGGCTCGGGAGCGGTCCGGGGGTGGCTTGGGGGCGGTCCGGGAGCGGTCCGGAGCGGTGGGGGTGGTCGGGTTCGGTCGGATTCGGTCAGGTGTGGTCACGCTTGCGAGTTGCTCTACGCGGAGATAATCTCTGCGTAGAGCAACTCGCTCCGACCGACTCTGCAGGGGGACCCACCATGTGGCAGCACGAGTACACCGCCGACACCACCGCCGCGCCGCACGCCGTCTGGGCCGTGCTCAGCGACCTGAACTCCTGGCCGAGTTGGGACACCTCGATGGAGTCGGTGACGCTGGACGGCCCGTTCGCCGTCGGCAGCAAGGTCGCGATGACGCCGACCGGCCAGGAGCCGATCGTCTCGGTGATCACCCAGATCGAGGAGAACCACGTCTACGCCGACGAGACCGAGTTCGGCGGCACGACGCTGCGCTTCTCGCACACCCTCACCGCCCTGCCCGAGGGTGGGACACGCGTCCTGCACCGCCTGGAGATCACCGGCCCGGACGCGGACGGGCTCGGCCCCGAGCTCGGCCCGATGATCACCGAGGACTTCCCTGAGGCGATGGCCGGCCTGCTGGCCCAGGCGGAGCGAGTGGCCCGATGAAGATTCACCCCGAGGACGCGGCGATCGTCGAGCAGGACCTGCTGGCCGACGGCCCGGTGCACAGCCCCGGCTTCTGGCTGTGGCACGCCACCATGCGCTGGCAGCGCGAAGTCGCCGCCGCGCTCGCCCCCTACGACCTGACGCACCCCCAGTTCGTCCTGCTCTCCTGTGCCTGGTGGCTCAACGAGCAGGGCAAGACCCCCAACCAGCAGGAGCTCTCCCGGCAGGCCGGCACCGATGTCCGCACCACTTCGCAGGTGGTGCGGAAGCTGGAGGCCAAGGGCCTGCTGACCCGCACCACCGACCCGGACGACACCCGGGCCCTGCGCCTGCGCATCACCTCGCAGGGCGTCGGCCTGGCCCGCGCCGCGATCCCCGACGTCGAGGCCGTCGACCGTGAGTTCTTCGCCCCCGCCGCCTTGGCCCTCCCCGGCCACCCGCCCATGGACGGAGTCGCCCTCAGCGCCCTGCTCCGCCACCTGGTCGACGCCCCCTGAGACAGCCGGCCATACCCCGCCGGCCTTCCGTCGGCGGCCGTCCCCAGCCGGCCGTCCCCAGCGGGTTCCCCTGCCGGAGCCCCCGCCGGCCCCCGCCCGGGGAAACGGCCCGGGGACCAGCCCCGTCAGCCCTTGGCGACGAACTCCGCGAGCACCGGCGCCAGCACCTCCGGCGCCACCTCATGGGTCTGACCCTCCAGCGTGCGGTACTCGGAGCCGGCGGCCGCGGCGGCGGTCGCCCGGGCCGCGTCCCGCAGCATCTCGGGGCTGAGGCCACCGTCCAGGACCAGCACCGGCACGGTCAGCGCGGCCAGTCGCTCGGTCGGCACCGGCGCACCGCCCTCGCCGTCCAGGGCCTCCGTGTCGGTGACCAGCGTCGGCGCGACGGATTCGAACACCGGCCAGACGGGGGAGTTGCGCATCCCGTCGATCATCGGCTCGGGCATGCCGACGAACGCCATGAAACGCGCGACCGCCGCGCCCCGCTCACCGGCGGCGATGTCCTGCGCCACGTCCGTCCGGTAGTCCGTGAACCGGGCCCGCTGCTCGTCGCTGGTGCTGAACGGCGGCTCGTACACGGCGACCCGCTCGACCCCGATGCCCGCACCGGCTGCCCGCAGCGCGAGCGCCCCGCCGGAGGACAGGCCGAGCAGGGTCGCGGAGCCGCCCGCCACCGCGACGATCGCCGCCAGGTCCTCGATCTCCCGCTCGGCGGCGTACCCGTCGAGCGGCCCGCTCTCCCCGCGGCCGCGCCGGTCGTAGCTGAACGCCCGGTGCCCGTCGGCCAGTTGGTCGGCGATCCCGGTGGACGGGCCGAACGCGCGATGGCAGATCGCCCCGTCCACGATCACCACGGCGGGGCCCTCGCCCACCACCTGGTAGGCGATCCGGGTGCCGTCGGCGGAGGTCACGAACTCGGTCATGCAAGGCTCCTCGGGAGGGTGGGACGGGACGCTCAGGCGGCGAGCGTGTGGGCGACCAGCGCGTTGGCGTGGCCGTGGCCGATGCCATGCTCCGCCTTCAGCCAGGCGACCAGCTCCATGTGCTTGGTCAGCGGCGAGTTGCGGATCAGCTCCTGCCAGTCGGTGATCGGGCGCCCGT
Source organism: Kitasatospora sp. NPDC059673 (assembly GCF_042734215.1). NCBI lineage: Bacteria > Bacillati > Actinomycetota > Actinomycetes > Kitasatosporales > Streptomycetaceae > Kitasatospora > Kitasatospora sp. NPDC059673. The sequence goes on from NZ_JBHWEN010000030.1 coordinate 68,052, forward strand.
ACTTCTGCTCGATCGAGGGGAAGTAGCTGGCCGGTCCCTTGACGCTCATCCCTGGTTCCTCCGTGCTCGTCGCGCTGCGTTGTTGCCGTCGCTGTCGTTGCCGTCGTTGGTGGTCGTCGTTGGTCGTCGTCGTCGTCGTCGTCGTCGTCGTCGTCGCCGCCGTCGCCGTCGCCGTCACAGGTATGGACGACCGGCCCCGGCGGAACTCATCGGTCCCCGCGAAACTTTTTCCGCGCCACTTCGCGAACAGCGTCCGCGGCCCGCCGGTGCCACCTACGGTCGAGTCATGGCATGGATCGATGACAGCACGATCGAGCGCGCCGCCGACTACCTGTGGACCGCGGGCCGGGTTCTGGAACAGCGGCGCTTCACCCACCTGTTCGACGCCCCGGACCCGGCGGGCGTCCTCGCCGCCCTGGACGCCTACCGCACTCCGGACGGTGGCTGGGCGTACGGCCTGGAGCCCGACGTCCGCGGCCCGGCCGCCCAACCGCTGGCCGCCGGTACCGCTGCCCGCATTCTCGGCGAGGCCGGTGCGCTGACCGGCCCGCGCGGACGCGAACTCTGCGACTGGGTCGCCACCTTGACCACCCCGGACGGCGGCGTGCCCGCGGTGCTGCCCAGCCTGCGCCGCTACCCGCACCCACCGTTCCTGCCGATCGCCGACGACCCCCCGGCCGAGCTGCTCTCCACCGGCCAGATCGCCGCCCCGCTGCTGCGCCACGGCGTCCAGCACCCGTGGCTGACGGGCGCTCAGGCGTTCTGCCGTCGCGCCGTCGAGGCGATCGAGAAGACCCACCCGTACGAGGTGTTCACCGCCGTCGGAGTCCTGGACGCCTCGCCGGACCGCGACTGGGCCGCCGAACAGGCCGCCCGGCTCGGCGAGTTGGTGCGCCGCCAGCAGCTGGTGCTGCTGGACCCGGCCCACCCGGAGCAGGTCCGGATCGCCCCCGGGTACGCGCCCCGCGAGTACCACCTGCCGCACGACTTCGCGCCCCGCCCGGACAGCCTGGCCCGCGCCTGGTTCTCGGACGCCGAGCTGGAACGCGGACTCGTCCACCTGATGTCCGCCCAACTCCCGGACGGCGGCTGGCCGATCAACTGGGCCCGGTGGTCCGAGTCCACCGAGCACGAGGCCCGCCCGGGCGTCACCCTCGGCGCCCTGCTCACCCTGCGTGCGTACTCCTCCTGAATCGGCCGCTCAGCCGACGGCGCGCTTCACCAGCTCGGTGAGGCGCGCCGTCTCGGCCTCGCCCAGGTCGGCGACCGCGTAGGACGTCGGCCACAGGTCGCCGTCGTCGAGGCGCGCCTGGTCGCTGAAGCCGATGGTCGCGTATCGGGACTTGAACTTGGCGGCGCTCTGGAAGAAGCACACCGGCTTGCCGTCCTTGTTGTTGTACGCGGGCATCCCGTACCAGGTCTTCGGCGCCAGCTCCGGCGCGACCTCGGTGACGATCGCGTGGAAGCGCTCCGCCAGCACCCGGTCCTCGGGCGGCATCTCGGCGATCTTCTCCAGCAGGTCCCGCTCCGCCTCGGCAGCCTTGGCGGCGGCCGACGCTCGCTTGGACTCCGCCTTCAGTTCCTTGGCGCGCTCCTTCATCGCCGCGCGCTCGTCCGCCGTGAAACCCTCGTGCTTCTCCGCCATGACCGGCTCTCCTGTCCCGTTCCCTGGTGACGTTCTTCATCGGTGACGTTTTTCATCGTAGGAACGGGGCCGCCACCCCGGCTTCTCGGAAACTGATCGGTCCGGGTACGCCGAAGTCCGGCCCGGGAGGCTCCCGAACCGGACTTCTTGGACGTGAGGCTCAGCGGGCCTTGAAGGTCCGCAGGCGCAGGCTGTTTCCGACCACGAAGACCGAGGAGAAGGCCATGGCGGCGCCCGCGATCATGGGGTTGAGCAGGCCGGTGGCGGCCAGTGGCAGGGCGGCGACGTTGTAGGCGAAGGCCCAGAACAGGTTGCCCTTGATGGTGGCCAGGGTGCGCCGGGACAGTCGGATGGCGTCGGCGGCGGAGCGGAGGTCGCCGCGGACCAGGGTGAGGTCGGCGGCCTCGATGGCGGCGTCGGTGCCGGTGCCGATGGCCAGGCCGAGGTCGGCCTGGGCGAGGGCGGCCGCGTCGTTGACGCCGTCGCCGACCATGGCGACGGTGCGGCCTTCGGCCTGCAGCCGCTGGATGGTGGCGACCTTGTCCTCGGGCAGCACCTCGGCGATCACGTCCTCGGCGGGGATGCCGACCTCGGCCGCCACCGACTCGGCGACCAGCCGGTTGTCACCGGTCAGCAGTACCGGGCGCAGGCCCAGGGCCCGCAGCTCGGCGATCGCCTCCGCGCTGGTCGGCTTCACGGCGTCCGCCACCTCCAGCACGGCCCGCGCCGCACCGTCCCAGCCGACCGCGATCGCGGTCCGGCCGGCCCGCTCGGCCTCGGCCTTGGCGACCAGCAGCTCCGCCGGCAGCCGCTGCGCCCAGTCGGCCAGCAGTGCCTCGCGTCCGGCGACCACCGCGTGGCCGTCGACCACGCCCTGCACGCCCAGCCCGGGGACGTTCTCGAAGCTCTCGACCGCCTCCAGCTCGCCGAACTTCTCCTGTGCGGCGGTGGCGACGGCCTGGGCGATCGGGTGTTCGGAGGCGTGCTCCAGCGCGCCGGCCAGCCGCAGTGCCTCGTCCTTGCTGGTGCCCTCGGCGGTGTGGACGCCGACCAGGGTCATCCTGCCGGTGGTCACGGTGCCGGTCTTGTCGAGGACGATGGTGTCGACCTTGCGGGTGTTCTCCAGAACCTCGGGGCCCTTGATCAGGATGCCCAGCTGGGCGCCGCGACCGGTGCCGACCAGCAGCGCGGTCGGGGTGGCCAGACCCAGGGCGCAGGGGCAGGCGATGATCAGCACCGCGACGGCGGCGGTGAACGCGGCGGTCCAGCCTTCGCCGGTGCCCAGCCAGTAGCCCAGGGTGGCGAGCGCCAGGGTGATCACGACCGGCACGAACACGCCGGAGATCCGGTCCGCCAGGCGCTGCGCGGCGGCCTTGCCGTTCTGCGCGTCCTCGACCAGCTTGGCCATCCGGGCCAGCTGGGTGTCCGCACCGACCCGGGTGGCCTCGATCACCAGCCGTCCGCCGGCGTTGACCGTCGCGCCGGTGACGGCGTCGCCCGGGCCGACCTCGACCGGCACCGACTCACCGGTCAGCATCGAGGCGTCCACGGCGGAGCTGCCCTCGATCACGGTGCCGTCGGTGGCGATCTTCTCGCCGGGACGGACCACGAACCGGTCCCCGACCGCGAGTTGGCCGATCGGCAGCCGCACCTCGCGGCCGTCCCGCAGCACCGTCACGTCCTTCGCGCCCAACTCCAGCAGCGCCTTCAGCGCCGCGCCCGCCGTCCGCTTCGACCGGGCCTCGAAGTACCGGCCGGCGAGGATGAACGCGGTGACGCCGGCCGCCGCCTCCAGGTAGATGTTCGACGCGCCGTCGGAGCGGGCGATGGTGAACTCGAAGCCGTGCCGCATGCCCGGCATGCCCGCGTCGCCGAAGAACAGCGCCCACAGCGACCACAGGAACGCGGCGCCGGTGCCCAGCGAGACCAGGGTGTCCATGGTCGCGGCGCCGTGCTTGGCGTTGGTCCAGGCGGCGCGGTGGAACGGCCACGCCGCGTACGTCACGACCGGGGCGGCCAGCGTCAGCGACAGCCACTGCCAGTTGTCGAACTGCAGCGCCGGCACCATCGCCATCGCGATCACCGGCACGGCCAGCGCCAGCGAGGTGATCAGCCGCTGCCGCAGCGGGGCCAGCTCGTCGGCCGCGTCGGTGCCCTGCTCGCCCTTCTCCTCGGCCGGGGGCTCCGGCAGTGCGGCCGTGTAGCCGGTGGCTTCCACGGTGGCGATCAGGGCGGAGACCTCCACGGGCCCGTCGATGACCACCTTGGCCTTCTCGGTGGCGTAGTTGACGCTGGCCTGGACGCCGTCCATGCGGTTGAGCTTCTTCTCGATCCGCGCGGCGCAAGAGGCACAGGTCATGCCGCCGATGCGGAGTTCCACCTCGGTGGAGGCGGGTGCAGCCTGGGTGGTCATCAGGGGCTCCTCGTGGGTTTCGAACATCCCGGCCGGTGGCCGGGCTGCTGCCTTCCTCAGGCGCGGCCGGTCAGTTCGTAGCCCGCCTCGTGGACGGCGGCGCGCACCGTCTGGTCGTCGAGCTCGGCCGCCGAACCGACGGTGACCAGCCCGTTCTGCACGTCCACCTGCACGGTCTCGACGCCCTCCAGGGCCCCGATCGCCTTGCCGACGGCCTTCTCGCAGTGCCCGCAGGTCATCCCGGACACGGCGAACACGGTGGTGACGGCGGCCGGCGCGGTGATGGTCGCGGTGGTGGAGCAGGTGCCGTCGCTGGAGCAGCAGGACATGGGATCCTCCGTTGAAGTTCTCGATACCGGGAGGGGGTATCCCTTCCGGCAAGAACATTTATACCCCTGGGGGGTATGCAGTGCAAGCGTTTCCCGCCTGAATCCGGGGCCGGCCCGGTCCTGTAGTGGGGTGTGGCTCCCCGCCGCGGCCGCCCGGCCCTCCGCTTCCGAAGAATTTCCGGCCCACAGCCGGCCCTCGGTCCGCACCGGCTCTGACCTCGCAACTTCCGCCCCGCGCAGGCCTCGTGGGGGTCTTCCCGTGCCCCGGAATCCGGCCCCGAAGCGCTTGACACATACCCCTAGGGGGTATCTACTCCGGGGTGTCGCAGGGCACCGTCAACCGCCAAGGGAGTCCGCCATGAACACCGCACTCAAAGTCGCCGTCTTCGCGTCCGGTCTCGCCGTCGCGTTCGGCGCCGCCTTCGGGGTCGGCCACGCCGTCGGCGGCGCCCCGGCCCCGGCCCACACCTCGCACGAGGCCGGCAAGGCCAACGGCGCGCACGGGGACCACGACGCCGCCGCCGGTCACGGGGAACGCGGCGGCAAGGACGACCACCCCGTCGGCGGCCTGCAGATCTCCGAGGACGGCTACACCCTGAGCCTCGACCGCTCGGTGGTCCCGGCCAGTGGCCCGACCGAGCTGAGCTTCCGGGTGCTGGCCCCGGACGGGAAGCCGCTCACCGCGTACCGGCCGGCACACGAGAAGGAGCTCCACCTGATCATCGCCAGCCGCGACCTGACGTCCTTCCAGCACCTGCACCCGGTCCGCGCGGCCGACGGCACCTGGAGCGTCCCGGCGAACATCGCCAAGGCCGGCGACTACCGGGTGTTCGCCGACTTCACCCCGGCCGCCGGGGGCGAGGCGCTGACGCTCGGCGCGGACCTGCACGCCGGCGGCGACTACCAGCCGGCCGCCCTCCCGCAGACCGGCCGCACGGTCACCGTCGAGGGCTACACCGTGACCGTCACCGGCGACCTGACGGCCGGCCGGGCGGGCAAGCTGGCCTTCGCGGTGTCGAAGGACGGCAAGCCGGTCGCCGACCTCGACCCGTACCTCGCCGCCTACGGCCACCTCGTGGTGCTGCGCACCGGCGACCTCGGCTACCTGCACGTCCACCCGGACGGCGAGCCCGGCGACGGCGTCACCAAGCCCGGCCCGGAGGTCGACTTCACGGCCACCGCGCCCAGCGCGGGCGACTACCGCCTGTTCCTGGACTTCCAGCATGAGGGCACCGTCCACACCGCGGTCTTCACCCTCGCCGCCGGCGCGAACGGCGCCTCCACCGTCGGGTCCCCGACCACCGCCACAACTGCGGCGCCGACCCCCACCGAGTCGGCCCACCACCACTGACCGGCCACCACTGATCGGCCGCCCCACCCCCCGCGCGGATTCCAGGCCTGCGCACACCCGCGTTAGCCACATACCCCCTCCCGGTATAGCCCGAAGGAGACCCGGCCATGTCCGACCTCAGCGCACCCCCCGCACCGCGTCGCTGGACAGCGCTCGCCTTAATTGCCCTCGCCCAGTTCATGGTCATCATGGACACCTCGATCATCGGCGTCGCCCTGCCGAAGATGCAGACCGCGCTCGGGTTCTCGCAGGAGAACCTGTCCTGGGTGTTCAACGCCTACGTGATCGCCTTCGGCGGTCTGCTGCTGCTCGGCGGACGCCTGTCCGACCTGCTCGGCGCCAAGCGCATCTTCGCCGCCGGCTGGATCGTCCTCGCCGCCGGCTCCCTGGTGGCCGGCCTGGCCGGCACCGCCTGGGTCGAACTGGTCGGCCGCGCCGCCCAGGGCGCCGGCTCGGCGCTGATCGCCCCGGCCGCGCTCACCCTGCTGATGACCCTGTTCGGCGGCCGTCCCACCGAACTGCCCAAGGCCTTCGCCCTGTACGGCGCGGCCGCCCCGGCCGGCGGCACCGCGGGCGTGTTCCTCGGCGGCCTGATCACCCAGTACGCCAGCTGGGAGTGGGTGTTCTGGATCAACCTCCCGGTCGCGCTGATCGTGCTCGCCGCCAGCCCCTCGGTGATGCCCGCCGCCGCCGCCCGCCGCGGATCGATCGACTGGCTGGGTGCGATCACCGTCACCGCCGGCCTCGCCGTCACCGTGTTCGCCATCGTCCGTGCCCCCGAGGTCGGCTGGGACTCCGCGCAGACCTGGCTGGTGCTGGCCGCCGGTCTCCTGCTGATCGCCGCGTTCCTCGGCATTCAGTCCCGCCGCCGCGAGCCGCTGATGCGCCTCGGCATCTGGCGCAGCCCGAACCTGGCGGGTGCCAACCTGGCGCAGCTGCTGATGGCGGCGGCCTGGATCCCGATGTGGTTCTTCCTCAACCTCTACCTGCAGCAGGTGCTCGGCCTGAAGGCGTTCGCCTCGGGTGCGGCGCTGCTGCCGATGACCGCCGCGATCATGCTGATGATGATCGTCCTGGCGCCCCGCCTGATCGCCCGCTTCGGCCCGAAGCCGCTGATCGTCGCCGGCCTGGCCGCGCTCGCCGCCGGCATGTACTGGCTGTCGCTGGCCCGCCCGGACGGCAGCTTCGCGGTCGATGTCCTGCCGGCCTCGCTGCTCGCCGCGATCGGCATGGCGCTCGCCTTCATCCCGTCGCTGGGCACCGCGCTCGCCGTCCCGAACCCCGCCGAGGGCGGCCTCGCCTCCGGCATCGTCAACACCTCCTACCAGGTGGGTTCGGCCCTGGGCCTGGCCGCCATGACGGCCGTCGCCGCCGCCAACGGCTCCCGTGAGCTCGGCAACTCGGTCGCCCTGACCCACGGCTTCTCCGCCGCCTTCGTCGGCGCCGCCGCCCTGGCCCTGCTCGGCGCCCTGGCCTCCCTCCTCACCCTGCGCACCCCGGCCCCCGCCGCCGAGCCCGTGGAGGCCGCGGCCTGATCCGCCCGCACCGACCGCCCGACGCTCCCCGGCGGAGCGCCGGGCAGTGCGTCGTCCTCGGTGCAAAGCGGCCGTGGGCCCGGCGGATCGGCGTAGCCTTCGTGCATGGCAGAGAGCAAGGTCGCGAAGGCCGGGCGGAAGAAGCCCGAGACGCACCTGGGGATGGTGCGCCGGGCCCGGAAGATCAACCGTGAACTGGCGCAGCTGTACCCCTACGCGCACCCGGAGCTGGACTTCGACGGTCCGTTCCAACTTCTGGTGGCGACGGTGCTGTCGGCGCAGACCACGGACCTGAGGGTCAATCAGACCACCCCGGCGCTGTTCGCCAAGTACCCGACGCCGGAGGACCTCGCGGCGGCCGTCCCCGAGGAGCTGGAGGAGATCGTCCGCCCGACGGGGTTCTTCCGCGCCAAGGCGAAGTCGCTGATCGGCCTGTCGATCGCGCTCCGCGACCGCTACGACGGCGAGGTGCCGCGCAAGCTGGAGGATCTGGTCACCCTCCCCGGCGTGGGCCGCAAGACCGCCAACGTCGTCATCGGGAACGCGTTCGGTGGCGCCGGAATCACCGTGGACACGCACTTCGGACGCCTCGCCCGCCGCTTCGGCTGGACCACCGCCGAGGACCCGGAGCAGGTCGAGGCCGACGTCATGGCGATCTTCCCGAAGTCGGAGTGGACGATGCTCTCGCACCGGGTGGTGTTCCACGGGCGCCGGGTCTGCCACGCCCGCAAGCCCGCCTGCGGGGCGTGCCCGATCGCGCCGCTCTGCCCGTCGTACGGCACCGGCGAGACCGATCCCGAGCAGGCCCGCAAGCTGCTCAAGTACGAGCTCGCCGGACAGCCCGGCCAGCGCCTGCGCCCCCCGGCCGACTTCCCGGGCGAGGCGGCGGCCCGCGCCGAGGTCGCGGCCGGACACCCGTTGCCCGACACCGCCCCGGACGCGGTACGGGCGGTCCGAAAGAACGTGGGGGGCAAGGCATGACGGGGCCCGCGGTACTTCGGGACGGCCTGCCCGAGTGGCTGCTGCCGGTGCGCGACGCCGCCGAGCGGGCGGTGCCGGAGCAGCTGAGCCGGTTCCTGCCACCCGCCGAGGGCGGCCGGCCGTCGGCGGTGCTGATGCTGTTCGGCGAGGGCCCGACCGGCCCGGACCTGCTGATGATCGAACGGGCCCGCAGCCTGCGCTCGCACGCCGGCCAGCCGTCCTTCCCCGGCGGCGCGCTGGACCCGGAGGACGGCGACCCGGCCACCGCGGGCCCGTTGGCGGCGGCGCTGCGCGAGGCCACCGAGGAGACCGGGCTCGACCCGTCGGGTGTGCAGTTGTTCGCGCGGCTGCCCGCGCTGTACATCCCGGTCAGCGGCTTCGTGGTGACGCCGGTGCTCGGCTGGTGGCGGCGCGAGTCGCCGGTCGCGGTGGTGGACCCGGCGGAGACCGGCGCGGTGTTCCGGGTGCCGCTGGCGGAGCTGACCGAACCGGCGAACCGGGCCCGGCTGCGCCACCCGTCGGGTTTCACCGGCCCGGCGTTCCAGGTGGCCGGCCGCCTGGTGTGGGGCTTCACGGCGGGGGTGATCGACCGGGTGCTGCACTTCAGCGGCCTGGAGCGGCCCTGGGACGACAGGCGCACCGTCGAACTCTCCGAGGAGGCCGTGGCCCTGTCGCTGCGGCCCCGCTCCTGACCGCCCCTCAGCGTCCGACGCGCAGCGGGGCGAGCGTCGAGATCACGTCTCCGGTGTCGGGGTTCTTGTCCCCGGTGTGCCACTCGTCGGTCGCCGAGCCGACCGCCCACGAGGCCGCCCCGAGCACCAGGTAGATCACCAGCAGCGCCTTCGCGGCCCCGGTCAGCACCAGCGGCCGGGTCGCGGAGTGCTGCGGCTCGGTGTTCGGCGGGTCGCCGAACACGTCCTTGGGGTAGGCGGAGGTGAGCATCATCAGGTAGGCCTGGAACCGCATCCGGTAGCGCAGCACGGCGGCGGTGGCCTCGAACAGCGCCTGTGGCATCCGGCCCGTGATCAGCACGATCAGCCAGTGGACGACGGACAGCGTCCACCAGCCGGCCTGCAGCAGGCCCTGGATGATCGCGGCCGGGATGGCCAGCAGCAGCCGGAAGAACACCGCGAGCCGGTTCAGCTCCTCGCCGGGCCGCACCTCGATCCGCACCGGATGCTCGGACGCGTCGAAGCTGAACGGCGGGTAGCGGTCGACCAGCAGCAGCATCGAGGCGTAGACCCTGGTGTCGTACGCCAGGAACCCCGACAGCCACTTGGCGGCGAACCGGGGGAGCCGCCCGGTGAACAGCGCGCCGAACCAGCCGATCACCGCGACCACGAAGGCCACGATCGACAGCAGCCACAGCACGATGAACTGCGGGATCAGCAGCAACAGACGCAGCAGTACGGTGAACCGGTTCTGGCGGGCGGACGGTGGGAGGTCGAGGGCCGGCTGGAATTCGGCGCGGTCCACGACGGGTACGTCCCACCTGGGCTGTTCCATGGCACGACTCCCTGGTCCCTCGTCAGCTGTCCGGATGATCAGACAGTCGCAACCAATCCGGGCGCGTTGCCCGCCGGGCTGACCCGATCGGGCGACCACCGGTGGCCGGTGTCCCCCGCCCGGTGGGACGTGGGAGGGTATCCGGGTGAACGTCCTGGATCTGCTGCTGATCGCCGCCGCACTGGGCTTCGCCGTCTCCGGCTATCGGCAGGGCTTCGTGGTCGGCGTGCTCTCGGTGCTCGGCTTCCTCGGCGGCGGCCTGATCGCAGTCCAGCTGCTCCCGCTGGTACTGCGCCACCTCTCCCCGGGCACCACCGCCTCGGTGGTGGCGGTCGTGGTGGTGATCGTGCTCGCCGCGATCGGCCAGGCGATCACCACCCACTTCGGCTGGAAGCTGCGCGGACGGCTCGGCCGCGGCAAGGTCAAGGCCCTGGACGCGGTCGGCGGCTCCCTGGTGAACGTGCTGTCGATGCTGCTGGTGGCCTGGCTGATCGGCTCGGCGCTGGCGGGCACCTCGCTGCCGACGGTCTCCAAGCAGGTGCGCACCTCCAAGGTGCTCGGCTCGGTGCAGTCGGCGCTGCCGTCCGACGCCCCGAACTGGTTCTCCGACTTCAGCAAGGAACTCGCCCGCAACGGCTTCCCGCAGGTGTTCAACCCGTTCGAACAGGAGCCGATCACCGAGGTGGAGCCGCCCGACCCGGCGCTGGCCGGCAGCGCCGGCGTGCAGAAGGCCAAGGGCTCACTGGTGAAGGTGCTGGGCACCGCCCCCTCCTGCGGCAAGACCTTGGAAGGCTCCGGCTTCGTGTTCGCCCCGCACCGGGTGATGACCAACGCGCACGTGGTCGGCGGCGTCGACGAGCCGACCGTGCAGATCGGCGGTACCGGCCAGCTCTACGACGCCACCGTGGTCCGCTACGACTGGCAGCGCGACATCGCCGTACTGGACGTCCCCCGGCTGAACGCCCCGCCGCTGACCTTCGCCGGCGAGGCGCGGACCAACGACTCGGCGATCGTCGCGGGCTTCCCCGAGAACGGCGCCTTCAACGTCCAGCCCGCCCGCATCCGCGGCCGCATCCAGGCCAACGGCCCGGACATCTACCACCGCGGCCAGGTGGTCCGCGACGTCTACTCGGTCCGCTCGCTGGTCCGCCAGGGCAACAGCGGCGGCCCGCTGCTCACCCCGGACGGCCAGGTGTACGGCGTGGTGTTCGCCAAGTCCCTGGACAGCTCCGACACCGGCTACGTGCTGACCGCCGCCGAGGTGAAGGAGGACGTCATCCAGGGCGCCACCGCCACCGGCAAGGTCGGCACCGAGGGCTGCGCGCTCTGACCGCGCGCCCGCCGCTCGTTCCCTGACGACCCGTCGGCCTGCCTGGTAGCGTCGGCCGAGCTCACCCGAACGGCCCAGCCGGGCCGCCCCGGCGGAGCCCGACGGGAGGTTCGACAGACGTCATGATGGGTCATTCGCACGCGGTCAGCGGCGCCCTGCTGTTCGCGGCCACCGCGCCGTTCGTCCCCCCGCTGATGGGCATGCACCTGACGCCGGCGGACGTATTGATGGGCACCGTGCTGTGCGCCGGTGCGGCGCTGCTGCCGGACCTCGACCACCACGACGGGACGATCGCCAACTTCCTCGGCCCGGTCTCCAAGGCGCTGTGCCGCTTCGTCGCCTGGGCCTCCGGCGGCCACCGGCACGCCACCCACTCGCTGCTGTTCGTCGCGCTGATGGGCGGCGGAAGCTGGGCCGGCATCACCTTCCTGGGCCGCTGGTTCACCATCGGCCTGACCTTCTTCCTGCTCGCCATGGCGATCAAGGCGCTGCGCCTGCACCCGCCGGGCCACGGGCACGCGCCCTGGATCATCGTGGTCGGCCTGGCCGCGCTCGGTACCTTCGGCATGCTCACCTGGCTGCCCAACGCCCCCGGCTGGCTGCCGTACGCGGTGGCCCTGGGCACCCTGGCGCACCTGCTCGGCGACTGCCTGACCAAGCAGGGCTCGCCGCTGCTGTGGCCGCACAAGGAGCGCTACGAGGTGGTGCTGATCAAGCGCACCGGCAATGACATGGAGACCAAGATCCTGGTCCCGGTGATGTCGGTGGCGACCTTCGGGCTGCTGCTCTGGTCCACCGCGATCTCGCCGAGCGTGCTGGGCTGAGACTCTTCGCAGGCGCGAAACGCAGGCGCCCCTGATTTCGCGCCGCCTGCGTTTCGCGCCTGCCGGCCCTCAGCCCTCCCGGCGCAGCCTCGCGCCGACCCAGCGGGCGCGCCGTCCGATGATCTTCGGAATCCCGAGCCGGTATCCCGCGCTGCGTGGCGTCCGCTCGGTCGGCTCGTAGGGCCAGTCCGGCTGCGGAACGTGCTGCTGCGAGCTGCTGCTGCCACGGCGGCTTCGGCGCGGCTGGGCTTCTCGATCGGGCATCCAGGTCATACCGGAGGGATTCCCTGGGGCCGCCCGGAGTAACCGCTCCGATGCCATGCGGCTGGCGTATGCGTTTGTCATATGAACGCCGTCAACTCCGTGGCAGCGCGCCGGGGTTGGCGCCGGACGCTCAGCCGTCCTTGTGCTGCCGGACCCACCCGATCAGCTCCGCCGTGAACTCCTCCGGCACCTCCTCGTGCGGGAAGTGCCCGACCCCCGGCAGTAGCCGCCACCGGTACGGCGCGGAGACGAACTCGCCCGCCCCCAGCGCGGTGCGCGACAGCAGCACCGGGTCGGCGGCACCCTGCACGTGCAGCACCGGCGCGGTGACCTGCTTCTTCATCCGGCGCGCGAACTGGATGCCGTCCGGCCGGGCCATCGAGCGCATCAGCCAGCGGTACGGCTCGATCGAGCAGTGCGCGGTGCTGGGCACCTGGATCGCCTCGCGGTACGACGTCACCGCCTCCTCGGGCAGCGTGTTCGGCCCCGTCCAGGCCCGCAGGTAGTCGCCGACCAGCGCCCCGTCGTCCGCGACCAGCCGGCGTTCCGGGATCCACGGCCGCTGGAAGCCCAGCACGTGCTCGAACGCGGCGATCTGCCGACGGTCGGTGAGCAGCGCCCGCCGCAGGTGCCGCGGGTGCGCGGCCGACACCACCGTCAGGCTGCGGATCACCGAGGGACGCATCACCGCGGCCACCCAGGCCAGCGTGCCACCGGTGCCGTGGCCCACCAGGTGCGCCTGCCGCTCGCCGAGCGAACGGATCACGCCGGTGACGTCCAGCGCCAGGTTGCCGGGGTCGTAGCCGCGCGGGGTGCGGTCCGAACCGCCCATCCCGCGCAGGTCCAGCGCCACTGCCCGGAAGCCCGCCTCGGCGAGCGCCGTCAACTGGTGCCGCCACGCCCACCAGTACTCGGGCCAGCCGTGCACCAGCAGCACCAGCGGGCCCTCGCCGAGCTCGGCGATGTGGAAACGCGCGCCGTTCGCGGCCAGATCGCGGTGCGTCCACGGCCCCGCCGAGCGCACGCTCCACGGCTCCCCGGCACCCGGCCGGACGGGAACGGAGGCGGGCTCATCCACGGGCTTCTGGTCCAACGACATACCCGCAGCCTGTCATACCCGGGCCCTCCGTACCTGCCCGGCACTCACAGCCGGGCGCAAACCGTTACCGGCCGTCGGTCACTGGATCCGGCCCAGCGCCCGGTCGATCTCCTCCTTGGTGGCCGGCCGCGGCCGGGCGTTCTTCAGCACCTCCGCGGTGGCCTGCGCCCCGGCGATGGTGCGCTCCGGCTTCCGGACCTTCTTGAAGTACCGGATCATCATGAACGCCAGCAGCAGCGCGATCACCACGTACGCGCCACCGACGATGGCGAACGACCAGCCGGTGGTGATGCCCAGCGCCTGCAGGCCCCAGGCGAAGGCGAAGGAGAACATCGGGATCGACGCCAGTGCCACCACACCGGCCACCACCCCGGCCGCGGTGCCGATGCCGCCCCGCACCACGTCCGCCTTGATCTCGGCCTTGGCCAGCGCGATCTCGTCGTGCACCAGGCTGGAGAGCTCGGCGGAGGCGGCGGCGAACAGCTCGCCGACGGTACGCTCACCCTCGTGCGGGATGCGGCCGTTGCCGTTCGGGTTGGTGGCTCCTGCGGCCATCGGCGGTCTCCACTTCGCGGGCTGGGTGCGGCGCGCTGAGGGTGCGTCACGCACGGGTGTCAGCTCAGCATCATGCCCCTACCGGCGAGTCGGGCACCACTCCGGGTCCCCGCCGGACGGCGTGTCACCCCCGCTGTTGGTACACATCGGGGATGCCGTCGCCGTCCGAATCGCGCTCCTCGTCCTCGACCAACTGCCGGTAGTACCGGTTGCGGCGCTTGAGCAGCAGGGTGCCGACCACCGCGCAGGTCAGCGAGCCGACCAGGACGGCCTCCTTGCACAGCTCGGCCAGGTGCGGGTCGTCCACGAACGCCAGGTCGCTGATCAGCAGCGACACCGTGAAACCGATGCCCGCCACGGTGGCCAGCGCGAACATGTCGGACCAGGTCAGCTGCGGGTTCAGGGTGGCCCTGGTGTAGCGGGCGGCCAGCCAGGTGCCGCCGAAGATACCCACCGACTTGCCGACCAGCAGACCGATCACGATGCCCAGCGGCGCCGCCTCGGTGAACACCTCGCCCAGCACCTTCGCGGACACCGGCACCCCCGCCGCGAACAGCGCGAACATCGGCACCGCGAACCCCGCCGACAGCGGACGCACCAGGTGCTCGACGTGTTCGCCGGGGGAGTGCTCCTCGCCCTCCTCGCGGTGGCAGCGCAGGATCAGGCCCATCGCCACACCGGCCACCGTCGCGTGGATGCCGCTCTCGTGCATCAGCGCCCAGATCACCAGGCCCAGCGGCACCATCACCCACCAGCGGCCCAGCCCGTGCCGGTGCAGGAACCAGAACAGCACCAGCCCCGCCAGTGCCGCGCCCAGCGCCCAGAAGGTGATCCCGGCCGAGTAGAAGACCGCGATGATCAGGATCGCGATCAGGTCGTCCACCACCGCCAGGGTCAGCAGGAACGCCCGCAGCGCCGACGGCAGGTGGCTGCCCACCACGGCCAGCACGCCCAGCGCGAACGCGATGTCGGTGGCGGTCGGGATCGCCCAGCCCGCCGGGTGGCCGTCGCCGACCACGTTCACCACCGTGTACAGCACCGCGGGCAGCGCCACACCGCACACCGCCGCCACCACCGGCAGCAGCGCCGCGCTCGGCGTGCGCAGCTCCCCGGCCACGAACTCGCGCTTCAGCTCGATGCCCGCGACGAAGAAGAAGATCGTCAGCAGTCCGTCCTGCACCCAGGCCTCCAGCGGGAGGTTCAGATGCAGCGGCGCGGACGGGCCGAAGGTCAGTTCGCGGACCGTCTCGTAGGCGTGCGGCCAGACGTTCGCCCAGACCAGTGCGACCAGGGCGGCGCCCAGCAGCAGGATCCCGCCGACCGTCTCGGTGCGCAGCGCGTCGGCGAGAAATCGGCGTTCGGGCAGCGGGAGCAGACCGAGGAACTGGCGGCGCTCGTTGGACGGGCTGGCCAAGGGGGGACCTCCTGAGGCGGGCGGCATGCGGACACACGGGTGGTGCAGTGCCGACCAGACTTCCCGGCGCGCCTCAGAACTTTGATGATTCCTTGACATCCTACGGGGCGCGGCAAGGGGTATGTCGTTCTGTCTTACTTTATGAGTATTTGGTCCTCCAGGAACGACAACGGGCCGGGCCCGCCCCGAGATCTCACGGAGCGGGCCCGGCCCAGTGGCTGACGGTGGATCAGACCTGGGTGCCGCCCGGCAGCTGGGACTGGATCAGGTTCATCACCGCGGAGTCGGCCAGCGTGGTGGTGTCGCCCACCTCGCGGCCCTCGGCGATGTCGCGCAGCAGGCGGCGCATGATCTTGCCGGAGCGGGTCTTCGGCAGCTCGGAGACCACCTTGATCTGCTTCGGCTTGGCGATCGGGCCGAGCGTCCTGCCCACGTGGTTGCGCAGCTCCGCGATCAGGTCGGCGCTGTCGCTGGCGCTGCCGCGCAGGATCACGAACGCCACGATCGCCTGGCCGGTGGTGGGGTCGCTGGCGCCGACCACCGCGGACTCGGCCACCGCCGGGTGGCCGACCAGCGCCGACTCGACCTCGGTGGTCGAGATGTTGTGGCCGGACACCAGCATCACGTCGTCCACCCGGCCGAGCAGCCAGATGTCGCCGTCCTCGTCCTTCTTCGCACCGTCACCGGCGAAGTAGCGGCCCTCGAACCGCGACCAGTAGGTGTCGATGTAGCGCTGGTCGTCGCCCCAGATGGTGCGCAGCATGGACGGCCACGGCTCGGTCAGCACCAGGTAGCCGCCGGAGCCGTTGGGCACCTCGCGGGCCTCGTCGTCCACCACGGTGGCGGCGATGCCCGGCAGGGCGCGCTGGGCCGAGCCCGGCTTGGTCTCGGTGACACCCGGCAGCGGGCTGATCATGATCGCGCCGGTCTCGGTCTGCCACCAGGTGTCGACGATGGGGGTCTTGCCCGCGCCGATGTGCTCCCGGTACCAGACCCACGCCTCCGGGTTGATCGGCTCGCCGACCGAACCCAGCACCCGCAGGCTCGACAGGTCGAAGCGGGCCGGGATGTCGTCGCCCCACTTCATGAAGGTGCGGATCGCGGTGGGCGCGGTGTAGAGGATGGTGACGCCGTACTTCTGCACGATCTCCCAGAACCGGCCCTGGTGCGGGGTGTCCGGGGTGCCCTCGTAGATCACCTGGGTGGCGCCGTTGGAGAGCGGGCCGTAGACGATGTACGAGTGGCCGGTGACCCAGCCGATGTCGGCGGTGCACCAGTAGACGTCGGTCTCCGGCTTCAGGTCGAACACCGCGTGGTGGGTGTAGCTCGCCTGGGTCAGGTAGCCGCCGGAGGTGTGCAGGATGCCCTTGGGCTTACCGGTGGTGCCCGAGGTGTACAGGATGAACAGCGGCTGCTCGGCGTCGTGCGCCTCGGGGGTGTGCTCCGCGGACTGGCCGTCGACCAGCTCGTGCCACCAGACGTCGCGGCCCTCGGTCCAGGCCACCTCCTCGCCGGTACGGCGCACGACCAGGACCTTCTCCACGCCGTCGACCTTGGTCAGCGCCTCGTCGATGGCCGGCTTCAGCGCGGACGGCTTGCCGCGGCGGTAGCCGCCGTCGGCGGTGATCACCACCTTGGCGTCGGCGTCCTGGATGCGGGAGGCGACCGCGTCGGCCGAGAAGCCGCCGAAGACCACCGAGTGGGCGGCGCCGATGCGGGCGCAGGCGAGCATCGAGACCACCGCCTCGGGGATCATCGGCAGGTAGACGGCGACCCGGTCGCCCTTGGCCACGCCCAGCTCCAGCAGGGCGTTGGCGGCCTTGGAGACCTCGTCCTTCAGCTGCGCGTAGGTGATGGCCCGGCTGTCGCCCGGCTCACCCTCGAAGTGGATCGCGACCCGGTCGCCGTTGCCGGCCTCCACGTGCCGGTCGACGCAGTTGTACGCCACGTTGAGCTTGCCGTCCGCGAACCACTTGGCGAACGGCGGGTTCGACCAGTCCAGGGTCTCGGTGGGCTCGACCGCCCAGCTCAGCCGGCGGGCCTGCTCGGCCCAGAAGGCCAGCCGGTCCTCGGAGGCCTGGGCGTAGGCGTCGGCGGTGACGTTGGCGGAGGCGGCGAGCTCCGCGGGCGGGGCGAAGCGCCGCTCCTCCTTGAGCAGGTTGGCCAGGCTCTCGTTGCTCAACGCGCACTCCTCATCGAGTCTCAAATACCGGGAACCCCGTGCGGAGGATGGTCCCGTGTGTCCCAGCGCACAGCTCACCAGGCCAAGTGCCGTGTTGACAAGAGGCTCCCGAAAATTGGTGTAGACCTTTGATCGACTGCAGGCCGCGCCCCTGATGGACACCTCCGACAACGCTCGGCCGGTCCTCCCGACGACTTCCCGCCCCCAGGGTCGATCAATCCCGCGCAGCACCTTGACGACCCCCGGCCCCGGTACTCCACTGTTAGTACGCAACCCATCACCGTACGCGACAGTGACGGGGGTTCTGCATGACCGACACCTCACCCCGGCCCGGCGACTTCGCGGTTGTCCGCATGGACGGCCGCACCGGCCGCCTGATCCGGATCGGACAGTTCCTCAACGGCGACGGATTCTCCGACTACGAGCACGCCTTCGTCTTTGTCGGCGACGGCCTCGTGGTCGAAGCCCAACCCGGCGGAGCGGCGCTCGATCCGCTCAGCGACTACGACGGACAGCCCGTGCTCTGGTCCACCGGCCGCATACCGCTCACCGACGACCAGCGCACCGCCATCACCACCGCTGCCCGCTCCTACCTGGGCACCCCCTACTCCTTCGCCGACTACCTCGCCCTCGCCGCCGCCCGCCTGCACCTTCCCGCAGGCCCGCCGCTGCGCAAGTACGTGGCCTCCACCAAGCACATGATCTGCTCGCAACTCGTCGACCAGTGCTACCAGGACGCCGGCATCCACCTCTTCGACGACCACCGCTGGCCCGGCTACGTCACCCCCGCGGACCTGGCCAACCTGATCAAGCACCGCACCGGCGGTTGACGCACAATCAGGGGCGCTGGAGAAGTCTCCACGCGCCCCTGTCTTCTTCTGTGCGACCGGCAGTTGGCGGCCTCCGGCTGGTGGCCGGGTGGCCTGAATCCAGGTGCCTGCGTCCGGTGGCCGGTGGCCGGTGGCCGGTGGCCGGTGGCCGGTGGCTGCGGGTCTGCGTCCGGCGGCCGGTGGCTGCGGGCCGGGGTTTGCTACGCGGCCAGCTCCGGTTCCGATGTTCGGTCGGCTGCCTGTTCGGTCTCCGCGTGCACCGGCGCGAAGCGGCCGGACTGACTGTCCATCACATAGGCCTGGGCGGTGGCGAGGTCGAAGAACATTCCGACCAGGCGCAGCGACCCGTTCGACACCCGGCGCTCAACGGCCGGGTTGGCCATCAACTGCTCGAGCTGCTGCACCACGTTGGTGATGCACAGCTGCTCGACCACATCCACCGCCGCGCGGCCCTCGAACTCCGCGGGGGCCCGCCGCAGTCGGGCCAGCGATCCGCGGCCGTTGCGCAGCCACCGGGCCAAGGCCGTGGGTGGCCCCGCCTGCTCCGTCACCCCGTCCAGCAGGGCCTTCATCGCGCCGCAGCCGGAGTGCCCGCAGACCGTGATCGAGGCGACCTCCAGCACCTCCACGGCGTACTGGACGGCCGCGGCCACCGAATCGTCGGCCGCGCCCGGCTCGTACGGGGCGGGCACCAGGTTGCCGACATTGCGGACGGTGAAGAGATCGCCCGGGCCGGAGCTGGTGATCATGCTGGTGACCATCCGGGAGTCCGCGCAGGTGAGGAAGAGCTGCGAGGGAGCCTGGCCGTCGCGGGCCAGCCGGGCCAGCTCCTGGCGGACCAGCGGGGCGGTGTGCTGCTGGAAGCCGCGTACGCCGTGCAGCAGCCGGACGTGCGGATCGTCCTCGTTCTGCTCGATGCAGTGATGGCCCACCCAGGGCGTCCAGGCGCTGCAGCGGTGCCCGCCCGGGGCGTCGTCGACCAGGACGGTGCCGTCGGGGTCGAGCACCTCCTGTGCCTGACGGTCGGTCAGCATCGAGACCTGGGCCCCCGTGGCCTGGTGGCCGACGCGCCAGGCGTGCAGTGCCTCGAACGCGGCGTGGTCGAGGAAGGAGCCGTCGTGCCGGACCGTCACCCGGGCGCCGGCAGGGACCCGGGCGAACGCCCGGCTCAGCCTGGGCACGGCCACGAACGTCAGCGGACCGTGGGTGCGGACGGTGCAGGAGCCGTCCGGTTCGGTGATCACCTCGACGTGCGCCCGCGTCAGCCGGTAGAGGGCGAGCAGCACGGCGACCGAGCCGCCGAGGACCACCCCGAGCGGGACGCCGAGCAGCACCACGCCGAGCACGGTGGCCAGGTAGACCGGGAACTCGCGGTGCCGGTGCACCCGGCGGATGTGCGCGAAACTCACCATCTGCACGCCGACCACCAGCACCAGCGCGGCGAGTGCGGCCAGCGGGATCCTGCGCAGCCCGGCGGTCAGTGCCAACGCGGCGACCAGCACCCAGCAGCCGTGCAGCACCGCCGACATCCGGGTAGCCGCCCCGGCCTGCACATTGGCGGTGGAGCGCACCGCGCCGCCGGCCACCGGGAGGCCGCCGAGCAGCCCGGAGAGCAGGTTGGACACGCCCTGGGCGCGCAGTTCGCGGTCCAGGTCGCCGGATCGGCGGGTCATCCGGTCTACGGCGACGGAGGACAGCAGGGACTCGACACCGGCCACGGCGGCGACCGTGAGCACCAGGCCGAGCAGGGCCGCCCAGTGGCCGGCCAGCATTCCTGGCGATGGTGGCGCGAAGAACTGGTGGTGCTCCCAGACCGGGAGCTCGACCCGGGCCAGGCGCAGTTCGGCGATCAGCGAGAGCGTGGTGGCGGCGGCGACCGCGACCAGGGCGGCGGGCAGCCGGGCCAGTCCGGTGCCGATCCGGCCGGCCGCGCCTGGCAGCCGGCCGAGCCTCGGCCAGCCGTAGAGCACCGTGAGGGCGAGCAGGCCGACCACCAGCGCGGGTGGGTGCGCGCCGGCCAGCTCGCCGGGCAGCGAGCGCAGGTCGGCGAGGGCCGAACTCTGTGGCGAACCACCGAGGATGACGTGCAGTTGGGCGATCGCGATGGTGAGGCCCACTCCGGCCAGCAGGCCGTGCACCACGGCGGGGGAGACCGCGAGCGCGGCGCGGGCCACCCGCAGCGAGCCGAGCAGCAGTTGCAGCAGACCGGCGGAGACCGTCACCAGGCAGGCGATCTGCCAGCCGTACTGGGCGATCACCCCGGCGGTGACCACGGTGAGTGCGGCCGAGGGCCCGCTGACCTGCAGATGGGTGCCGCCGAGCAGGCCGGCCACCAGCCCGCCGACGGCGGCCGCGACCAGACCGGACGTCAGCGGCGCGCCGGTGGCCAGCGCGATACCGAGCGAGAACGGCACCGCGATCAGGAGCACCGCGAGCGAGGCCGGCAGATCGTGCGCCAGCAGCGCACGCACCCGCTGCCCGGCGGAGGTGCCCCCGGCCGAGGCGGCAGGGGTGCCCGGCGGGGCGTGGTCGGTGGTGTCGGAGGCGATGGGGGCGCTGGAAATGTCGAGGGTCATGTCTCTTCCCGTCTTCTTCCGGGGGAACGAACGCAGTCAGGTCCGGCGGTGGGGTCTCGGTCGGATCGGCTGTCGTGGGTCGCAGCGGGTGTGGCGGGGCGGCCGGGCGATGGGTGGCCGCGCGGGGCCCGGGGCGCGCGGCGACGGCCAGTGGCGACCCGGGTTCAAGACTTGGTAAACCGAGAGTAATGAGACCTTTGCACAGCGTGCGCGTTCGGTGGAAGCGCAAAAAGGGCTTTTCACCACATCGTGTGGTACCCGAACCAAGTGGGAATTCGTCGGAAACGCCCAGGGGCCGGTCCGTCCAGCAGGACGGACC
>NZ_JBHWEN010000031.1:0-81067 GCF_042734215.1 Kitasatospora sp. NPDC059673
GGCCCCGACCTGATGGTCGGGGCCTTCCGCGTTGCTGTCGTTGCTGTCGTCCCGTCAGGCCGCCAACTCGCAAGCGTGGCCCGGCTCCAGACGCTCACCGCACCGGCAGCGGGCCGGCCGCAGCGGCCACGCCGTGTCCACCCGCTCCGGCGTGCCCGCCCGCTCGAACCAGCGCTCCAGGCCGCGCGCCTGCGTCGCGTGCCACACCGCCTGCCGCAGATGCAGCTCCGCCGGGGACAACCCACCCAGCCGCTCCGCATGCCGGGACGCCACCGCCCGCACCAACTCCAGTGCCGCCAGCGCATCCGCCGCCGCGTCGTGCGCACCCACCAGCGAGACCCCGTAGTGCCCGCACAGATCGGTCAGCGTGCGCCGGCCCTTGCGGTAACGGTCGACCTGCTTGTCCAGCACCCG
Source organism: Kitasatospora sp. NPDC059673 (assembly GCF_042734215.1). Taxonomy (NCBI): domain Bacteria; kingdom Bacillati; phylum Actinomycetota; class Actinomycetes; order Kitasatosporales; family Streptomycetaceae; genus Kitasatospora; species Kitasatospora sp. NPDC059673. The sequence goes on from NZ_JBHWEN010000031.1 coordinate 415, forward strand.
CGGATCCAGCACCAGCAACTCCGCGCCACCCAGCACCTCCGCCAGCGAACCCGCCCCGTGCCGGCGCAACTCCCGGTCCAGCAGCGTCAGGTCGTACGGGGCGTTCATCACCACCAGTGGCACCCCCGCCCGGGACTGCTCGGCCAGCGCGAGCGCCACCTCCACCGCCACCGTGCGCGGCGGACGGCCGTGCGCCCGCACCCGCTCGTCGGAAATACCGTGCACGGCCCGGGCCTGCGCCGGAATGGGAACCCCCGGATTCGCCAGCCAGCTGCGAACGGCCGCCGCCCCACCCGGAGCGGGCTGCACGACCAGGGCGGCCGAGACGATCCGGTCCCGCTCGACATCCACACCCGTGGTCTCGGTGTCGAAAGACGCCAGCGGACCGTGAAACCAGGAACCGAGCTGTGGCATGACGCCCCCTCAGACGCCGCGCGAACCCTTGCCGGGCGGCGCTGCCACCGAGGACCGGCGGAGCGCCGCGCCGTGTCCAAGTGATACCGCAGTTGATGGAAAGTCAACCGTGCCCGGCGCCATCTTTGTGGCAGAAAGTGATCGAACGATCACCGCGGCCGCCACGGGCCTTGGCGACAGGGACCCGGCACGGCTCGGTACCATGCACAACGCAGCGGTTGTGCTGCACCCCATAGCCAGAACGTCAGGAGAGACCGGTGACGGACGTCCGGATCATCATCAACCGCGAACCCGATCGGGAAGAGCGCGTGGTGACCACGGGCACTACGGCCGCCGAGCTCTTCGCCGACGACCGCGCCGTGATCGCCGCCCGCGTCGGCGGCCAGCTCAAGGACCTCGCCTACGCCGTCCAGGACGGCGACGAGGTCGAGCCCGTCGAGATCTCCAGCCCCGACGGCCTCGACATCCTGCGGCACTCCACTGCGCACGTGATGGCCCAGGCCGTCCAGCAGGTCTTCCCCGAGGCCAAGCTCGGCATCGGCCCGCCCGTCCGCGACGGCTTCTACTACGACTTCGACGTCGAGAAGCCGTTCCACCCGGACGACCTCAAGACCATCGAGAAGCGCATGCAGGAGATCATCAAGCGGGGGCAGAAGTTCTCCCGCCGCGTGGTCACCGACGAGGCCGCCCGCGAGGAGCTCGCCAAGGAGCCCTACAAGCTGGAGCTGATCGGCCTCAAGGGCTCCGCTGCCACCGCCGGTGAGGGCGCCGACGTCGAGGTCGGCGCCGGCGAACTCACCATCTACGACAACATCGACCCCAAGACCGGCGAGGTCTGCTGGGGCGACCTCTGTCGCGGCCCGCACCTGCCCAGCACCCGGCACATCCCGGCGTTCAAGCTGATGCGCTCCGCCGCCGCCTACTGGCGCGGCAGCGAGAAAAACCCCATGCTGCAGCGCCTCTACGGCACCGCGTGGCCCACCAAGGAAGAGCTGAAGGCCCACCTCGACTTCCTGGAGGAGGCCGCCAAGCGCGACCACCGCAAGCTCGGCACCGAGCTCGACCTGTTCTCCATCCCCGAGCAGATCGGCTCCGGCCTCGCCGTCTTCCACCCCAAGGGCGGCATCATCCGCCGCACCATGGAGGACTACTCGCGCAAGCGGCACGAGGAAGAGGGCTACGAGTTCGTCTACACCCCGCACGCCACCAAGGGGAAGCTGTTCGAGACCAGCGGCCACCTCGACTGGTACGCCGACGGCATGTACCCCCCCATGCAGCTCGACGAGGGCACGGACTACTACCTCAAGCCCATGAACTGCCCGATGCACAACCTGATCTTCGACGCGCGCGGCCGCTCGTACCGTGAACTGCCGCTGCGCCTGTTCGAGTTCGGCACCGTGTACCGGTACGAGAAGTCCGGCGTGGTGCACGGCCTGACCCGCGCCCGCGGCTTCACGCAGGACGACGCGCACATCTACTGCACCCGCGAGCAGATGGCCGACGAGCTGGACCGCACGCTGACCTTCGTCCTGGACCTGCTGCGCGACTACGGTCTGAACGACTTCTACCTGGAGCTGTCCACCAAGGACCCGGAGAAGTTTGTCGGATCGGATGAGGATTGGGAGGAGGCCACCGCGGTCCTCGCCAGCGTGGCCGAGAAGCAGGGCCTCCCGCTGGTGCCGGACCCGGGCGGCGCGGCCTTCTACGGCCCGAAGATCTCGGTGCAGGCTCGGGACGCGATCGGCCGCACCTGGCAGATGTCGACCGTGCAGTTGGACTTCAACCTGCCGAACCGGTTCGATCTCGAGTACACGGCGGCGGACGGCTCGCGGCAGCGGCCAGTCATGATCCACCGTGCGCTGTTCGGCTCGATCGAGCGCTTCTTCGCGGTGCTGCTGGAGCACTACGCGGGCGCCATGCCGCCGTGGCTGGCCCCGGTCACCGTGACCGGCATCCCGATCACCGACGAGCATGTCCCGTACCTGCTGGACGTGGCGGCCGAGTTGAAGAAGCACGGGATCCGGGTCGAGGTCGACACCTCGGACGACCGGATGCAGAAGAAGATCAGGAATGCTCAGCGAGCGAAGACTCCGTACATGCTGATCGCGGGCAACGACGACGTCGAGGCCGGCGCGGTGTCGTTCCGCTACCGCAACGGCGAGCAGAAGAACGGCGTGCCGCGTGACCAGGCGATCGCCGAGATCGTTGAAGCGGTGCGGAGCCGGATCCAGGTGTGATGCTGTCCCCGTGTGAACGGGGGTGATCCACGCTCTGGCAGGTTGAGTTCCAGCTGAATGGTGGGACACGGTGCGGGGCAGTCTCCTTCGGGAGTCTGCCCCGTACTGCTTGGTTCGCGAGGTGTGGAGCATATGCTGGCGGGCATGACGAGTGAGCCGGAACTGCAGCGGGGCGTGGGGGAGCCGGACGGCTTCCGTCGCCTGTGGACACCTCATCGGATGGCGTACATCCAGGGCGAGAACAAGCCCACCGGGCCGGCTCCGGACGACGGTTGTCCGTTCTGTTCGATCCCGAAGCTGAGCGACGAGGACGGGCTGATCGTGCAGCGCGGCGAGTCGGTGTTCGCGGTGCTGAACCTGTACCCGTACAACGGTGGGCACTTGATGGTGGTGCCGTACCGGCACGTCGCGGACTACACCGAGTTGGACGGGCCGGAGACGGTGGAGCTCGGGGAGTTCACCAAGAAGGCGATGACGGCGCTGCGGGCGGCGTCGGGCGCGCACGGGTTCAACATCGGGATGAACCAGGGCGCGGCGGCGGGGGCCGGGATCGCGGCGCACCTGCACCAGCATGTGGTGCCGCGCTGGGGTGGGGACACCAACTTCATGCCGGTGGTGGGGCACACGAAGGTGCTGCCGCAGTTGCTGGCGGACACCCGGAAGGTGCTGGCCGAGGTCTGGCCGGTTTGATGCGGTGATGAGCAACCGGCAGGGGCCGGGCGGGAGATGTTCCCGCCCGGCCCCTGCCGTCTGTGTGTCCGCGGGTTATCCGGCGTCGTACTTGTCGGCGCGGAACGGGCGGGTGCCCTGCATCTCGGCGCGGATGATGTTGGAGCGGTTGGCGATCCGGTCGGTGGCGACGTCGTGCTCGTCGAGGAACTCGACGACGGCGGCGTGGATCAGGCCGACCACGGGGGTGGGGATGTACAGCGCGTCGTCGGACTTGAAGCGGCTGTTCCAGGCGGGGTCGGCCCAGGCCTGGCGCAGGCACAGGGGTTCGGGGAGGCCGATGGAGCCGCCGAGCCACTTCTGCAGGCTGGGAATCTTGTGGAAGGGGGCGCGGACGGCCTGCCGGACGATCTCGTCGTCGGTGACGATGGGGAGTTGGACGGTGCGGTTCTCCCAGAACCGGAGGGTCTTGGGGACGTCCTTCTCGGGGGTCTTGGGCTTGGCGCCGAAGTAGCCGGCGATCGGGCCGAGAGCGTGCGCGGTGGCGGTGACCTGGAGGCTGTGCGAGAGGACCATGATGCTGACCACCACGGTGGTGACCAACTGGCCCTTGTGCAGCACGAATTGGACGGCGATGCGGTGCCGGGTGTCGTTGCCGACGCTCTGCTTGTTGGCGAGTTCCGAGACGGCGAAGTCGCGCATCCGGTCGCCGTCCATCTCGGGGCCGGAGGGGCGGCCGATCTCGTCGGCGCCCTCGCCGATGTCCAGCACCGCCCAGTGGCTGATCTGCGGCTTGGGCAGGCCGCCGTTGGGGACTTCGCTGCCGCTGAGGGCGCCGAGGCGGTCGGTGATCCGGCGGGCGAGGTCCCAGACGTGGAAGGTACGGAAGTCGGGGTGGCCCTCGGCGGGGCGGAGGTCCTCGCGCAGTGACCACTCGGCCCAGCGGGCGCCGATGCCGAGGATGCCCTTGGTGTTGGCGTAGTGCTGGACGTTGGTGTTCTGTTCGCGGTTGAGACGCTCGAGGCCGGCCCGGAGTTCGTTGGCCTTCTTGTCGAGGTCGTCCTTGGGAACGGCCTTGGGGACGATGGCGGCCACCGCGTTGCCGCCGACCAGGTCGCCCCAGCGGGCGCGCTGCTGCATGACGGAGGTGACCACGGTGCGCCTGGCGAGGTACCAGCCGAGGACCGGGCCGATCATCATCACGCGGCAGTAGAGGCCGAGCAGGCCGTGGGCCGGTGGCCGGATCGCCAGCAGCACGGCGAGGCCGGCGGCGACCAGCAGGGCGAGCGTGCCGATGAACCCGTCCTTGGCGGCGGACTTCTTGGTGCCGAGCCAGGCCCGGGCCTGGTACGCGGCGAGCCAGATCAGCGTGCCGGGCAGGAAGAGCAGGCCGCAGACCACGCTGAGGGTGGCGAGCCGGCGGTCGCGGGCCTCGCGCAGGTCCTGGGCGGCGAGGCAGTGCTCGACGACCATGCGGACGTCGGTGCCGTGCGAGGGCACGATGGGTTTGCGGCCGCCACCGAGGGTGCGGTCGATCAGGGCGCGGCTGAACGCCTCGCCGGCGCTGGGCCGGAACAGGGCGAACTTGCCGGGCTTGACCGAGACTCCGGCGAGCGCTTCGAGTTCGTTGTAGTCGCCGGTGCGATAGGCGGCGGAGGAGAACGCCTGGGTGACCGCGGTCTGATGACCGACGTCCGTCCGTGGTACCTGTGCGCCCGGCGTCATGTCGAGCTGAGTCACCTGAGCAGCTCCTCCTCCCCTGATGGTCTGCGGCAGGTTACCGCGTGGCGGCCCGGCTGTGCGGATCATCAACTGATCCTTGGTCACATCTCGGCCGTCAAGGCTGGTTTCGGGAAGATGTTGCCCTGCCGGGGGGACTTCGACGCACGGGTTTAGGATCGCGCCATGACGAGTGCCTCCGCACCGGAGCCGGTGCTGGTTTTCGACGGTGATTGCGCGTTCTGTTCGAGCTGCGTGCGGTGGGCGGAGCGCTACCCGCGGCAGAGCCTGTCCTCGGCGGGGTGGGAGGCGGTGGCGTTCCAGTTCGCGGATCTGGAGGCGCTGGCGGAGTTCACCGGCGGGCAGGTGTCGCAGGAGCGGGCCTCCCGCGAGGTGTTGTGGATCACGCCGGACCGCAAGGTGTACGGCGGTGCGCAGGCGGTGGCGCGGCTGTTGATGCGGTCGGGCGGGCTGTGGGCGTGGGCGGGCGGCCTGTTGGCGCTGGCGCCGGTGCGGCCGCTCGCGGACGTGGCCTACCGCTGGGTGGCGCGGCACCGGGACCAGATGCCGGGCGGCACCAAGGCGTGTGCGCTGCCGCGCCGTTCGTAGCGGCTCAGCCCGCCGCGGCGTACTCGGCGGCGAGGTGGGCGGGCATCGGCGCGTGGCGCAGGTAGCTGCGGGTGAACTGGCCGGTTCCGTGCGACAGGGAGCGCAGGTCGAGCGAGTAGCGGGTGAGTTCGAGTTCGGGGACTTCGGCGCGGACCAGGCTCAGTCCCGGCCCGCCGATCTCGGTGCCGAGGACGTGGCCGCGGCGGGCGGACAGGTCGGTCAGGACGGCGCCCTGGTACTCGTCCGGCAGCAGCACCCGGACTTCGTCCACGGGTTCCAGGACCCGGACGTCGGTGTGGCCGGCGGCTTCCTTGAGGGCGAGTGCGGCGGCGGTCTGGAAGGCGGCGTCGGAGGAGTCGACGGAGTGTGCCTTGCCGTCGGTGAGGGTGACCCGGACGTCGGTCATCGGGTGGCCGTGCAGGCCGTGGGCGAGTTGGGCGCGGACGCCCTTCTCGACGGACGGGATGAAGTTGCGCGGGACGGAGCCGCCGACGACCTGGTCGACGAACTCGAAGCCGCCGCCGGGCAGGGGTTCCACGGTGAGGTCGCAGATCGCGTACTGGCCGTGGCCGCCGGACTGTTTGACGTGCCGGCCGTGGCCGCTTGCGGGGGCGGCGAAGGTTTCGCGCAGGGCGACCTCGTAGGGGACGGTCTCGACGTGGACACCGTGGCGGGTGGCGAGCCGGTCGAGGGTGACGGCGAGGTGGGCCTCGCCGGTGCACCACAGGACGAGCTGGTGGGTGTCGGGGTTCTGTTCGACGCGCAGCGCCGGGTCCTGGGCGGTGAGCCGGCCGAGGGCCTGGGAGAGCTTGTCCTCGTCGGCCTTGGAGCGGGCCTGGACGGCGGTGGGCAGCAGGGCTTCGGGCAGGGGCCAGGGCGGTAGCACGGTGTGGTCGGTGCCGAGGGTGTCGCCGGTGCGGGCGGTGGCGAGTTTGACGACGGTGACGAGGTCGCCGGCGACGGCCTGCGGGACGGGGCGCAGCTGGTGGCCGAAGGGGCTGTGCAGGGTGGTGAGGCGTTCGTCGGTGCCGTCGGGCAGGTGGGCGGTGGTGTCGGGGCGCAGGGTGCCGGTGAAGATCCGCAGCAGGCTGAGGCGGCCGAGGTAGGGGTCCTCGCCGGTCTGGACGATCTGGGCGGTGAGGGGGGCGTCGGGGTCGGCGGCGGGGAGGTCGTCGGCGCGGTCGGCGGGGGAGGGGAAGGCGGTGGCGGCCAGGTCGAGCAGGGCGTCGCAGCCGGTGCCGTCGGGGGCGGTGGCGAGGACGGGGTGCAGGGTGCCGGCCAGGAATTCGCGGCGCAGTCCGGCGGTGAGGGCGGCGGTGTCGAGGTCGGCGCCGTCGAGGTAGCGCTCCATCAGGGTGTCGTCCTCGCCGGCGAGGGCTTCGACCAGCCGGGCGCGTTCGGCGGTGAGGTCGCCGGGGTCCTCGGGGTGGCCGTAGGCGTGGCCGGTGAGCAGGTCGGTGGTGCCGTGCAGGTGGCCGTCGCGCAGGTCGGGGTGGTGCAGCAGGCGGACGGTATCGGGGGTGCCGAGGGTGTCCTGGAGCATGCGCAGGACGTCGTCGAGGCGGACCCGGGTGGTGTTGAGGTGGGTGAGGGCGAGGGCGCGCGGCAGGTGGGCGGCTTCGCACTGCTGCCACAGGGCCTGGACGGGGCGGGCGACGGTTTCGTCGGCGGCGGAGTGCACGAACACGGCGGCTTCGGCGGCGCGCAGGGCGGCGTGGAGTTCGCCGGCGAAGTCGGCGTAGCCGGGTGTGTCGAGGACGTTGACGGTGAGGTCCTGCCAGGGCAGCGGGAGCAGCGCGAACTGGATCGAGCGCTGTTGCTGGTGCTCGATGTCCTCCCAGTCGGCGGCGGTGGTGCCGTCGGGGACGCTTCCGGGCCTGGTCAGGGCGCCGGCGGTGACGGCGAGGGCTTCGGCGAGGGTGGTTTTGCCGGCTCCGGCCGCCCCGACCAGGGCGAGGTTGCGGAGCCGGCCGGGTCGGTCGGCGGGCGTGGCGGGGGAGTGGGCTGTCCGGTCCGGCATGGCTGGCCTCCTGCCGCTCGATCAGCGTGGATACCATTGTCCAGCCGGGCGGGGCCATCCGCGCGGCCGCCCGGCGGGCAAGCGGCTCGCGGGTGCCAATCCGAGGAGCGGAGCGGACCGGAAGGCCATGCTCAACAAGTACGCGCGTGGCTTCTTCACACGTGTCCTCACCCCGTTCGCGGCGATGCTGCTGCGGTGGGGTGTCAGTCCGGATGCGGTCACGCTGATCGGAACGGCCGGTTCGGTGGCGGGCGCCCTGGTGTTCTTCCCGCGCGGGGAGTTCTTCTGGGGCACGATCACCATCACCCTGTTCATCTTCTCCGACCTGGTGGACGGCAACATGGCCCGCCAGGCGGGCCGGTCCAGCAAGTGGGGGGCGTTCCTGGACTCCACGCTCGACCGGGTCGCCGACGCGGCGATTTTCGGCGGCCTGGCGATGTGGTACGCCGGTAAGGGTGACAACAACCTGCTGTGCGCGGTGGCGATGTTCTGTCTGGCCAGTGGCCAGGTGGTGTCGTACACGAAGGCGCGCGGCGAGTCCCTGGGATTCCCGGTGAACGTGTCGGGGCTGGTGGAGCGGGCCGAGCGGCTGGTGATCAGCCTGGTGGCGGCCGGTTTCGCGGGCCTGCACAAGTTCGGGGTGCCGTACATCGAGTGGCTGCTGCCGGTCGCCCTGTGGGTGGTCGCGGTGGGCAGCCTGGTGACGGTGGCGCAGCGGATGCTGACGGTGCGCCGGGAGTCGGCGGAGCTGGAGGCGGCGGGCGCCGTCAAGGGGGGCGAATGAAGGAGCGGTTGGTCGACACGGCCTACGCGGCCGGCTGGGCGGGGCTGAAGCACCTGCCGGAGCCGATGGCCCGCGGCCTGTTCAACGTCATCGCCGATGTGGCGTGGCGGCGGCAGGGCAAGGGGGTGCGGCAGCTGGAGGCCAACCTGGCGCGGGTCCGTCCGGATGCGGACGCGGCGCGGCTGCGGGAGTTGTCCCGGGCCGGGATGCGCTCGTACATGCGGTACTGGATGGAGTCCTTCCGGCTGCCGACCTGGAGCCGGGAGCGGGTCGCGCAGGCGATAACGGTCAAGGGCCTGGACCAGCTGAACGAGGCGATGGCGGCGGGGCGCGGCGCGGTGCTGGCGCTGCCGCACATGGCGAACTGGGATCTGGCGGGCGCGTGGATCGCGTCGGCGGGCGGGTTCCCGTTCACCACGGTCGCGGAGCGGTTGAAGCCGGAGTCGCTGTTCGACCGGTTCGTGGCGTACCGGGAGAGCCTCGGCATGGAGGTGCTGGCGCTGACCGGCTCCAGTGTGTCGGTGGTGGGGACGCTGGCGCGGCGGCTGCGCGAGGGCAAGCTGGTGTGCCTGGTCGGTGACCGGGACCTGTCGGAGGCCGGGATCCAGGTGGACTTCTTCGGTGAGCCGACCCGGATGCCGGCCGGCCCGGCGGCGCTCGCGCAGCGTACGGGTGCGGCGCTGTTCCCGGTGACGCTCTGGTACGACGGGCCGGTGCTGCGTGCGGAGGTGCACCCGGAGGTGGTGCCGTCCGGCCAGGGGGAGCGGCAGGAGCAGGTCGCGGTGATGACGCAGGAGATGGCCGATGTGTGGGCGGAGTCGATCCGTGAGCACGCGGTGGACTGGCACATGCTGCAGAAGCTGTGGCTGGCGGATCTGACGCCGCGGAGGGCCGAGTCGTGAGGATCGGCGTGGTGTGCCCGTACGACTGGGACGTGCCGGGCGGTGTGCAGTTCCACATCCGGGACTTGGCGGAGCACCTGATCCGGCTGGGTCACGAGGTGTCGGTGCTGGCTCCGGCGGAGGACGAGGAGGCGCTGCCGCCGTACGTGGTGTCCGCGGGGCGGGCCGTCGCGGTGCCGTACAACGGGTCGGTGGCGCGGCTGAGTTTCGGCATCCTGTCGGCGGCGCGGGTGCGGCGCTGGCTGCGCGAGGGCCGGTTCGACATCCTGCACGTGCACGAGCCGAACTCGCCGTCGCTGTCGATGCTGGCGGCCTGGGCGGCGTCCGGGCCGATGGTCGGGACGTTCCACACCTCGAACCCGCGGTCGCGGGCGATGCTGGCGGCCTCGCCGATCCTGCAGCCGGGGCTGGAGAAGATGTCGGCGCGGATCGCGGTGTCGGAGTACGCGCGGCGCACCCTGGTGGAGCACCTGGGCGGCGACGCGGTGGTGATCCCGAACGGCGTGGACGTGCGGTTCTTCGCGGACGCCGAGCCGGAGCCGCGCTGGCAGGGCCGGGCGGACGCCGGCGGGCCGGGCACCATCGGCTTCATCGGCCGGATCAACGAGCCGCGCAAGGGCCTGCCGACGCTGCTGGCGGCGCTGCCGCGGATCCTGGAGGAGCGCCCCGGGGTGCGGCTGCTGGTGGCCGGCAAGGGCGACGAGGAGGAGGCGGTGGCCGGGCTGCCCGCCGAGGTGCGGGCCCAGGTCGAGTTCCTCGGCATGGTCTCCGACCACGACAAGGCCCGGCTGCTGCGCAGTGTCGACCTGTACGTGGCGCCGAACACCGGCGGCGAGTCCTTCGGCATCATCCTGGTCGAGGCGATGTCGGCGGGTGCGCCGGTGCTGGCCAGTGATCTGGACGCGTTCCGCCAGGTGCTGGACGGCGGCGCGGCCGGTGAGCTGTTCCCGGTGGAGGACGCGGACGCGCTGGCCGCGGCGGCGGTCAAGCTGCTCGGCAGCCCCGAGCGGCTGCAGGCGCTGCGCGCGGCCGCGTCCCGGCACGTGCGGCGTTTCGACTGGGAGACCGTCGGCGCGGAGGTGCTGTCGGTGTACGAGACCGTCACGGACGGTCGTCCGCCGGTCGCCGAGGCCGAACCGTCCGGCTGGCGTTCGCGTCTTGGTCGTTGAACCACCCTGCTCGCGAGAGGTACCACCATGCCGCTGATCACCGTCGACTACACCGACCGGCTCGCCGACTGCCTGGACCGGCGCGGCTTCGGCCTGGCCCTGAACCGGCTGGCCGTGAAGCTGATCGACGCCAAGCCGGAGGCCTGCAAGACCCGTTTCCGGCGGACCGAGGAGGCGGTGGTCGGCGCGGACGCGGAGACCTTCGCGCTGGTGGTGATCGAGTTCGAGATCTTCCCGGGGCGTTCGCCGCAGGCCAAGGCGGCGCTCGCGGAGGCGGCGGTGGCCGCGCTGCCGGAGTACCTGGGGGCGGATCCGGGGGCGGTGCAGGCGGCCGTGTCGGTCACCGAGACCGACCGGGACTCCTACCGCTCGGCGGTCTTCGGCGGCTGAGCCGGTACCGTAACGCCCCGTGACTACCTGGATCTGGGCCCTCGCGGCCGTCGTACTGTTCGCCGTCTATCTGAGCTGGACGGCGGGCAGGCTCGACCGTCTGCACGCCCGGATCGACGCCGCCAAGGCCTCGCTGGACGCCCAGTTGCTGCGCCGGGCCTCGGTGGCGATGGAGCTGGCCACCTCCTCGCTGCTCGACCCGGCCGCGTCGATCCTGCTGCTGGAGGCCGCGCACGGGGCGCGGCAGGCGCAGGACGAGCAGCGCGAGGTGGCGGAGAGCGAGCTGAGCATCGCGCTGCGCGCCGTGCTGGACGAGCCGGAGCAGGTGGCGGCGCTGCGGGCGGCGCCGGGCGGCGAGGAGGCCGTGCGCGACCTGGTGGAGGCGGTGCGCCGGGTGCCGATGGCGCGGCGTTTCCACAACGACGCGGTACGGGCGGCCCGCGCGGTGCGTGAGCACCGGCTGGTGCGCTACTTCCGGCTGGCGGGGCGGGCGCCGTTCCCGATGGCTTTCGAGATGGACGACGAGCCGCCGACGGCGCTCACGCCGGAAGGTGCTCCCGCGTAGGCTGGGCACCGGGTCCGCCCACTGTTTCCCCCGTGGTGCTCTGGCCTGTTTGTCGTATGCCGTGTTTGGCGCTGGACCATGTGGCGTATGGGTCCGGACCCCCTCGGGCCTACGATAGGTCGATAGCACCGGTTCATCCCTGAGTGAGGTCTTACGTGTCCACCACCCCCACCACCGCAGACCAGCCGCAGATCGGTACCGCCCGGGTCAAGCGCGGCATGGCCGAGCAGCTCAAGGGCGGTGTGATCATGGACGTGGTCAACGCCGAGCAGGCGAAGATCGCCGAGGACGCCGGCGCGGTCGCCGTGATGGCCCTGGAGCGCGTGCCCGCCGACATCCGCAAGGACGGCGGCGTGGCCCGGATGTCCGACCCGAACATGATCGAGGAGATCATCAACGCGGTCTCCATCCCGGTGATGGCCAAGTCCCGCATCGGCCACTTCGTCGAGGCCCAGGTCCTGCAGTCGCTCGGCGTCGACTACATCGACGAGTCCGAGGTGCTCACCCCGGCCGACGAGATCAACCACTCCGACAAGTGGGCGTTCACCACCCCCTTCGTCTGCGGCGCCACCAACCTGGGCGAGGCCCTGCGCCGCATCGCCGAGGGCGCGGCCATGATCCGCTCCAAGGGCGAGGCCGGCACCGGCAACGTGGTCGAGGCCGTCCGCCACCTGCGCCAGATCAAGAACGAGATCGCCAAGCTGCGCGGCTTCGACAACAACGAGCTGTACGCCGCCGCCAAGGAGCTGCGCGCCCCGTACGAGCTGGTCCGCGAGGTCGCCGAGCTCGGCAAGCTGCCGGTCGTGCTGTTCTCCGCCGGTGGCGTGGCCACCCCGGCCGACGCCGCGCTGATGCGTCAGCTGGGCGCCGAGGGCGTGTTCGTCGGCTCCGGCATCTTCAAGTCGGGCGACCCGGCCAAGCGCGCCGCCGCCATCGTGAAGGCCACCACCTTCTTCGACGACCCGAAGATCATCGCGGACGCCTCCCGCAACCTGGGCGAGGCCATGGTCGGCATCAACTGCGACACCCTGCCGGAGTCCGAGCGCTACGCCAACCGCGGCTGGTAAGACTCGCGGGCCTTCCCGGCCCGTACCTCCCGGCTCCGGCCCGCCGCGCGAGCAATCGGCGCGGCGGGCCGCTCCGTGGGCTTTTCCGGCCCGTAGTTCGAGATGAAGAGGTAGTGACAAACCGTGAGCACCCCCACCATCGGTGTCCTCGCCCTGCAGGGCGACGTCCGTGAGCACCTGGTGGCGCTGGCCGCCGCCGACGCGCTGGCCCGGCCGGTCCGCCGTCCCGAGGAGCTCGCCGAGGTCGACGCCCTGGTGATGCCGGGCGGAGAGTCCACCACCATCTCCAAGCTGGCCGTGCTGTTCGACCTGATGGACCCGCTGCGCGAGCGCGTCCGGGCCGGCATGCCGGTCTACGGCACCTGCGCCGGCATGATCATGCTGGCGGACAAGATCCTGGACGGCCGGGACGACCAGGAGACCGTCGGCGGCATCGACATGACGGTCCGCCGGAACGCCTTCGGCCGGCAGAACGAGTCCTTCGAGACGGCCATCCCGTTCTCCGGAATGGCCGAGCCGGTCACCGGCGTGTTCATCCGCGCCCCCTGGGTCGAGTCGGTCGGCGCGGGCGTCGAGGTGCTGGCCGAGGTGCCCGCCGCCGACGGCCCGGACGCCCGGATCGTGGCGGTCCGCCAGGGCAACCTGCTGGCCACCTCCTTCCACCCGGAGCTGACCGGCGACCACCGCGTCCACGAGTACTTCGTCCGCATGGTCGAGGCCGCCGCGCGCTAGGCGCGACGTTGTGACCGTGTGCCACCCCGTGGTGCGGCACCGGTAAGATCTCCCCTGTTCATTTCCCATTGGCGACGAAAAGGAGCTGGCGATGTCCGGCCACTCTAAGTGGGCTACCACCAAGCACAAGAAGGCCGCGATCGACGCCAAGCGCGGCAAGCTCTTCGCCAAGATGATCAAGAACATCGAGGTGGCGGCGCGTACCGGCGGCGGCGACCCCGCGGGCAACCCGACGCTCTACGACGCCATCCAGAAGGCGAAGAAGAGCTCCGTCCCGATCGACAACATCAACCGGGCCGTCAAACGCGGCTCCGGTGCGGAGGCCGGCGGCGCCGACTACTCGACGATCATGTACGAGGGCTACGGCCCGAACGGCGTGGCCGTCCTGATCGAGTGCCTCACCGACAACCGCAACCGCGCGGCCTCCGACGTCCGCGTCGCGATGACCCGCAACGGCGGCAGCATGGCCGACCCGGGCTCGGTGTCCTACCTGTTCAACCGCAAGGGCGTCGTGATCGTCCCCAAGGCCGACGGCGTGGACGAGGACAAGATCCTGGACATCGTGCTGGACGCCGGCGCCGAAGAGGTCACCGACCTCGGCGAGGCCTTCGAGGTGATCTCCGAGGCCACCGACATGGTCGCCGTCCGCACCGCCCTGGTCGACGCGGGCGTCGACTACGACTCGGCCGACGCCAACTTCGTGCCCAGCATGCAGGTCGAGCTGGACGCCGACGGCGCCCGCAAGATCTTCAAGCTGATCGACGCGCTGGAGGACAGCGACGACGTGCAGAACGTCTTCGCCAACTTCGACGTCTCGGACGAGATCATGGCCGAGCTGGACGCCTGAGTTCCGGCTTCGGTACCTCCGCCCGGTGGCTGCTCGCGGCCGCCGGGCGGAGGCGTGTCCGGGGACGCTTGTCCGTGGCCAGGGGTAGCCTTCGCAGGTCGGAGAGAGGTGGGGCAGGGCTCGTGCGAGTGCTGGGTGTGGACCCTGGGCTGACCAGGTGCGGCGTCGGAGTCGTCGAGGGGCTGCCCGGGCGGCAGTTGACGATGCTCGGCGTGGGCGTCGTGCGGACGCCGCCGGGGGACGACCTCGGGCCGCGGCTGCTCGCCGTCGAACGCGGGCTGGAGGAGTGGCTCGACCGCTACTCGCCCGAACTCGTCGCCGTCGAGCGGGTGTTCGCGCAGCACAACGTCCGTACGGTGATGGGCACCGCGCAGGCCTCGGCCGTCGCCGTCCTGTGCGCGACCCGCCGGGGCATCCCCGTCACCCTGCACACCCCCAGCGAGGTCAAGGCCGCCGTCACCGGCTCCGGCCGGGCCGACAAGGCCCAGGTCACCGCCATGGTCACCCGCCTGCTCCGGCTCGACGCCCCGCCCAAGCCCGCCGACGCGGCGGACGCCCTGGCCCTCGCCATCTGCCACATCTGGCGCGGCGGCACGACCAACCGCCTGACGGCGGCCATCCGGGCCCACGAGAGTGGCCGGTGGCACAGCGGCGGAGGGGCGCGCGTTCAGGGGCGCTGGGGGTCCCCCCTGCGAAGCGAGGGGGCGGAACCGCGCGAAGCGGAAGACGTCACAGGGCAAGATCCGCCCGAGCAGCAGCCAGTCGCACCCCGGGCGGCGTACGGCAGAGTGCCGGGCCGGTCGCGCAGTTCCTCGCGCCCCTGACGGGCGCAGAACATGGGCTGCCCTGCGGGGAAGCGTGAATGCTTCGCGTGGCCGCGCCCCCGACGAGCTCCGCAAAACGACTTTCGGAGCTCGCACCTCCAAGCATCGAAAGGACAGTACGACGCCGTGATCGCCTTTGTGCAGGGGCCTGTCGCCGTGGTAGGGGCCGGGGTGGCCGTGGTGGAGGTCGGCGGGGTGGGGATGGCCGTGCAGTGCACGCCGAACACGCTGGCGACCCTGCGGGTCGGGGAGGTGGCGCGGTTGGCGACGTCCCTGGTGGTCCGCGAGGACTCGCTGACGCTGTTCGGTTTCGCGGACGACGACGAGCGCGCGACCTTCGAGGTGCTGCAGGCGGCGCCGGGCGTGGGGCCGAAGCTGGCGCAGGCGATCCTGGGGGTGCACTCGCCGGAGGCACTGCGCGTCGCGGTGGCGAGCGGCGACGAGAAGGCGCTGATCGCGGTGCCGGGGATCGGCAAGGCGAAGGCGGCGAAGCTGCTGCTGGAGTACAAGGACAAGCTGGGCGCCCCGCACGGGACGGTCCCGGCGCAGAAGCCGGTCGTGACCGGCCCGGCGCCCTGGCACGAGCAGCTGCATTCGGCGCTGGTGGGCCTGGGCTACGCTCCGCGGGAGGCGGACGAGGCGGTGGCCCGGGTGACGCCGGAGGCCGAGGCGCAGGCCACGCCGGACGTGGGCGGGCTGCTGCGGCTCGCGCTGCGCGGGCTGAACCGCGCCCGCTGAACAGCGCCAAAGCGATCTGACGATCCGTCACCAAATCGACAATGGGGAGCCCTTTTCCGATGAATCCGTACGAGTCCGAGCCCGTTGACCGCCTGGTGACGGCGTCCGCCGACGGCGAGGACCAGGCGGTGGAGGCGGCGCTGCGGCCGCGGCTGCTGGAGGAGTTCATCGGCCAGGAGCGGGTGCGCGAGCAGCTCTCGCTGGTGCTGCAGGCGGCCCGTCAGCGCGGCGCCGCGCCGGACCACGTGCTGCTGAGCGGCCCGCCCGGGCTGGGCAAGACCACGCTGTCGATGATCATCGCGGCGGAGCTGAACGCGCCGATCCGGATCACCTCCGGCCCGGCGATCCAGCACGCCGGCGACCTGGCGGCGATCCTGTCCTCGCTGAGCGAGGGCGAGGTGCTGTTCCTCGACGAGATCCACCGGATGTCCCGGCCCGCCGAGGAAATGCTGTACATGGCGATGGAGGACTTCCGGGTCGACGTGATCGTCGGCAAGGGGCCGGGGGCGACCGCGATCCCGCTGGAGCTGCCGCCGTTCACGCTGGTCGGGGCGACCACCCGGGCCGGTCTGCTGCCGCCGCCGCTGCGCGACCGGTTCGGATTCACCGGCCACATGGAGTTCTACGCGCCCGCCGAGCTGCAGCGGGTGGTGCACCGTTCGGCGGGCCTGCTGGACGTCGAGATCGACCCGGCGGGCGCGGCGGAGATCGCCGGCCGCTCGCGCGGCACGCCCCGCATCGCCAACCGACTGTTGCGCCGGGTGAGGGATTTTGCGCAAGTCCGTCACGACGGTCTGATCACCCGGGAAATCGCCGCGCGGGCGCTGGAGGTGTACGAGGTTGACGCGCGCGGACTGGACCGGCTGGACCGCGCGGTGCTGGAGGCGCTGCTGAAACTTTTCGGCGGCGGACCGGTCGGTCTGTCCACGCTGGCGGTCGCCGTCGGGGAGGAGGCCGAGACCGTCGAGGAGGTCGCCGAGCCCTTCCTGGTAAGGGAGGGACTGCTCGCCCGCACCCCGCGCGGGCGGATCGCGACAGCGGCGGCCTGGCAGCACCTGGGGCTGACGCCTCCGCAGTCGGCCCGGGCACCACGCGGGGCGCAGCCCGAACTGTGGGCGGACGGCCAGGCGTAACCGGGTTTGTTTATCGGCGGTTTATGTCCATGCCAAGGCTCGCCACTTTCGGCGCCACACTGGCATGCTTGGCGTTGTCCGTTCAGTGCGGGTCGCCTAGACTCCGCCGGACCGCCCCTCTCGCCCGACGGGCCGACGTACACGCACTGGCCATCCGACCGGTGGCCGACTAAGGACCCTGGCTGTGAAACTCATCCTTTTCGTTCTTCCGCTGCTGCTGATGCTGTTGCTGTTCCGTTCGCAGAAGAAGCGGCAGGACCAGATGCAGAGCGTGCAGAGCTCGATGCAGCCGGGGTCGGGTGTCCGCACCATCGGTGGCATGTACGCCCTGATCAAGGCGGTCAACGACGAGACGGTCGAGCTCGAGATCGCCCCGGGTGTGGTGGCCCACTACACCAAGGGCGCCATCGCGGCCGTCCTGGAGCCGCTCGAGTACGACGCGATCATCAACGGCCGTCCCGCCGAGGACGAGTCGGAGGATGGCGAGGCCGAGGCCGTCGAGGGCACGGACGCCGACGAGAAGCCGCTGAGCCTGTCCAAGGACGAGGCGAAGGCCGCCGTCGAGGCTCCCGAGAGCAAGTAGTACGGCCGGGGGGCTCTCTCCCCGACCAGCGGCATCCGCCGCAAGCCCACAGGACCTCTTGGGCCGCCGTGCGTCCGTCTCCTTCGGGCCCCCGCCGTGCGCGGGGGCCCGGGGCCGGCCGCCGGGCGGCATGGACAGGGAGAAACGAACAAGGTGGCAACACCCAAGTCGCGGTCGCGCGACGGATACCCGGGGCGGGCGCTGGCGCTCATCCTGGTGGTCACCGTCGGCCTGGTGGCCCTCATGTTCGGGACGGGCTACACCAAGCCGCGTCTCGGTATCGACCTCGCCGGTGGCACCAGCGTCACGCTGACCGCCAAGTCGGACGATCCTTCCGCGATCAACAAGGCAAACCTTGACACCGCGGTCGGCATCATCCAGAAGCGCGTCAACGGCATGGGCGTCTCCGAGGCCGAGGTCCAGACCCAGGGCAACAGCAACATCATCGTCAACATCCCCGACGGTGGTAACACGCAGCAGTCCATCGACAAGGTCGGTGACACCGCCAAGCTGTACTTCCGCCCGGTCCTGGCCGCCGCGCCGAGCGGCGTGAGCGCCCAGCCGCAGCCGAGTGGCTCGCCCTCCTCGGCGCCCAGCGGCTCGGCCAGCCCGTCCGCCTCGGGCAGCGCCTCCGCGCCCGCCTCGCCGAACGCCTCGTCGAGCAAGGCCGGCCGCGCCGTCTCCGGCGCCCTGCAGGCCGACCCGACCTCCTCCGCGAGCGGCTCCGCCTCCGCCCCGGCCAGCGGCTCGGCCGCCCCGAGCTCCGGCGCCAGTGCCCCCTCCCAGGCGGACATGACCGCCGCGCTGACCCAGGGCACCCCCCCGGCCGAGCTTCAGAAGCAGTTCGCCGCGCTGGACTGCTCGGTCAAGGAGCAGCGGAAGAACTACCAGCCCACCGACCCGGCCCAGCCGACCGTGGCCTGCTCGTACGATGCCGAGCAGGGCCTCTGGTACAAGTTCGCGCTCGGCGGCGTCGCCGTGAACGGCCAGGACGTCACCAAGGCGCAGGCCGTGTACGATACCCAGAGCGCCAAGGGCTGGATGGTCGACCTGTCGTTCAACGACGCGGGCTCGAAGGCCTTCGCGGCCACCACCGGCAAGCTCGCCACCCAGCAGAGCCCGGGCAACCAGTTCGCCATCGTGCTGGACGGCCAGGTGGTCTCGCACCCGTACGTGTCCGAGTCGATCACCGGCGGCAGCGCGGTCATCTCCGGCACCTTCACCCAGGCCGACGCCAAGTCGCTGGGCAACGTGCTCAGCTACGGCGCGCTCCCGCTGGACTTCGTGAAGAGCGACGTCACCACCGTCTCCCCGCAGCTCGGCTCCGAGCAGCTGAAGGCCGGTCTGGTCGCCGGTCTGATCGGCATGATGCTGGTCGTCGTCTACTCGCTGGTCTACTACCGCGGCCTGGGCCTGGTCTCGATCGCCGGCCTGGCGGTCTCCGCGATTCTGACCTGGTCGATCATGAGCCTGCTGGGCGCCGGTATCGGCTTCGCGCTGAACCTGCCCGCGGTCTGCGGCGCGATCGTCGCGATCGGTATCACCGCCGACTCGTTCATCGTGTACTTCGAGCGCATCCGTGACGAGGTCCGCGAGGGCGCCCAGCTGCGTCCCGCCGTGCAGCGTGCCTGGCCGCGGGCCCGGCGCACCATCCTGGTGTCGGACTTCGTGTCCTTCCTGTGTGCCGCGGTGCTGTACCTGGTGTCGGTCGGCAAGGTGCAGGGCTTCGCCTTCACCCTGGGTCTGACCACGCTGCTGGACGTCGTGGTGATCTTCCTGTTCACCAAGCCGCTGATCACCCTGCTGGCCCGTACGAAGTTCTTCGCCAGCGGTCACCCGTGGTCCGGCCTGGACCCGAAGCGGCTCGGCGCCCGTCCGCCGATCCGCGGCTCCCGCCGCCGTCCCGCCCCCTCCCAGCAGACCCAGGAGGTCTGACCCATGTCGCTCCGCAACATCGGTCACCGCCTCTACCAGGGCGAGGTCTCGTTCGACTTCGTCGGCAAGCGGAAGATCTGGTACTCGATCTCCGCGGTGATCGTCCTGGTGGCCGCGATCGGCCTGGCCATGGGCCTGCACCTGGGCATCGAGTTCAAGGGCGGCTCGGTCTACACCGTGCACAAGCCCGGACTGACGGTGTCCCAGGCGAAGGACGCCGCCAACAAGATCACCGGCTCCAACACCGCGCTGGTGCAGACCACGGACAAGGGTGACGTCCGGATCCAGATCAGCGCCGAGGAGTCGGTGTCGGCGACGAGCTTCACCAAGGAGTTCTCGCAGGCCGTCGGCGTCGAGGAGAAGGACGTCAACGCCCAGGTGATCGGCCCCTCCTGGGGTGCCGACATCTCCAAGAAGGCGCTGACCGGCCTGGTCATCTTCATGGTGCTGGTGACCGTCTACCTGGCGATCGCGTTCGAGTGGCGGATGGCGCTGGCCGCGCTGGTCGCGCTGATCCACGACCTGCTGATCACCATCGGCGTCTACGCGCTGGTGGGCTTCGAGGTCACCCCGGGTACCGTGATCGGCTTCCTGACCATCCTCGGCTACTCGCTCTACGACACGGTCGTCGTCTTCGACACCGTGAAGGAGAACACCCGGGGCCTGACCAAGCAGTCCCGCCGCACCTACAGCGAGGCCGCCAACCACGGCCTCAACCAGACCTTGGTGCGTTCCATCAACACCACGGTCGTCGCGCTGCTCCCGGTCTCCGCCCTGCTGTTCATCGGCGGCGGCCTGCTCGGCGCGGGCACCCTCAACGACATCTCGCTGGCCCTGTTCATCGGCCTCGCCGCCGGTGCCTACTCCTCGATCTGCGTCGCCACCCCGCTGCTCGCGCAGCTCAAGGAGCAGACCCCGGAGATGAAGGCGCTGGCCAAGCGGGTCCTGCAGCGCCGGGCGTCCGAGGCCAAGGCGGCCGAGGAGGCCGAGGCCCGGGGCGAGGACGGGATGATCGAGGAGGAGATCGCGGCAGGTATGGTCGGACAGCGCAACCAGCCGACCAGCCGCTCCCGTGGCAAGGGACGGCCCTCCGGCAAGCGCTGAATCCGCGTCAGTTAAGGAACCCCCGTGACCTCCACCACCGACCCCGCCCTGTCCGAGCTGCTCAACAGCCGGATCCGGGACGTGCAGGACTACCCGAAGCCGGGCGTCCTGTTCAAGGACATCGCCCCCCTGCTGGCCGACGCCGAGGCGTTCGGCGCGCTGACCCGGGCGCTGGCCGAGCGGGCGAAGGAACTCGGCGCCACCAAGGTGGTCGGCCTGGAGGCGCGGGGGTTCGTCCTGGCCGCGCCCGCCGCGGTCGCGGCCGGAATCGGGTTCGTCCCGATCCGCAAGAAGGGCAAGCTGCCCGGCGCCGTGTTCTCCCGCTCGTACGACCTGGAGTACGGGTCGGCGACGCTGGAGGTGCAGTGCGACGCGTTCGCCCCCGGCGAGAAGGTGCTGGTGGTGGACGACGTGCTGGCCACCGGCGGCACCATCTCCGCCTCGCTGGACCTGGTCCAGGAGGCCGGCGCCGAGCTGGTGGGCGTCGTGGTGCTGATGGAGCTCGGGTTCCTGCCGGGCCGTGAGCGGCTGACCCCGCACCTGCACGGTGCGCCGCTGGAGACCCTGGTCGTGGTCTGAGCGAGAAGACCGCGATGGAAAGCCGCCCGGGAACAGATCCTGTTCCCGGGCGGCTTTCCATGTGGGGAGGGGTCGGCCGGGCGCGGAAGGCCACCGTGCCGCCGGTACGATGAAGGTTGATCCGTCTGCACGTAGGAGTGTCCTTGCCCGACGAGGTTGTGCCCACGTCTGCGACTGCCAGTTCCCGCCCTTCGCCCGGCGGGATGCGGGCTCGCCTCGCTCGGCTGGGCGGACAGCGCAGTTCGATGGTCAACCCGGTGCTGGAGCCGCTGTTCCGGACCATCCGGGCCAACGACCCGAAGGCCGACCCGGCCCTGCTCAAGGACATCGAGCGGGCGTACGCGGTGGCCGAGAAGTGGCACCGCGGGCAGAAGCGCAAGAGCGGCGACCCGTACATCACGCACCCGCTGGCGGTGGCGACCATCCTGGCCGAGCTGGGCATGGACGCGCCGACGCTGATGGCGGGCCTGCTGCACGACACCGTCGAGGACACCGACTACGGCCTGGAGACGCTGCGGCACGACTTCGGCGACTCGGTGGCGCTGCTGGTCGACGGCGTCACCAAGCTGGACCGGGTGAAGTTCGGCGAGGCGGCGCAGGCGGAGACCGTCCGCAAGATGGTCGTCGCGATGGCCAAGGACCCGCGGGTCCTGGTGATCAAGCTCGCCGACCGGCTGCACAACATGCGCACCATGCGCTACCTGAAGCGGGAGAAGCAGGAGAAGAAGGCCCGCGAGACGCTGGAGATCTACGCCCCGCTGGCGCACCGGCTGGGCATGAACACCATCAAGTGGGAGCTGGAGGACCTGGCCTTCGCCATCCTCTACCCCAAGATGTACGACGAGATCGTCCGGCTGGTGGCCGAGCGTGCCCCGAAGCGCGACGAGTACCTGGCGACCGTGATCGACCAGGTGCAGGGCGACCTGCGCGGGGCGCGGATCACCGCGCAGGTGACGGGCCGCCCGAAGCACTACTACTCGGTCTACCAGAAGATGATCGTCCGGGGCCGGGACTTCGCCGAGATCTACGACCTGGTGGGCATCCGGGTCCTGGTCGACACCGTCCGCGACTGCTACGCGGCGCTGGGCACCATCCACGCGCGGTGGAACCCGGTGCCGGGGCGGTTCAAGGACTACATCGCGATGCCCAAGTTCAACATGTACCAGTCGCTGCACACCACGGTGATCGGTCCCGGCGGCAAGCCCGTCGAACTCCAGATCCGCACCTTCGACATGCACCGCCGCGCCGAGTACGGCATCGCCGCGCACTGGAAGTACAAGCAGCGGGCGGTGGCCGGCGCGTCCAAGGTGCGCACCGACACCCCGACCCACAAGCGGCAGCACGACAAGGCCGACGCGGTCAACGAGATGGCCTGGCTGCGGCAGCTGCTGGACTGGCAGAAGGAGACCGAGGACCCCAGCGAGTTCCTGGAGTCGCTGCGCTTCGACCTGTCCAGCAACGAGGTGTTCGTCTTCACCCCGAAGGGCGACGTGATAGCGCTGCCCGCGAAGGCCACCCCGGTGGACTTCGCGTTCGCGGTGCACACCGAGGTCGGCTGCCGGACCATCGGCGCCCGGGTGAACGGCCGGCTGGTGCCGCTGGAGTCGACGCTGGAGAACGGCGACACGGTCGAGGTGTTCACCTCGAAGGCGGAGAACGCCGGCCCGTCCCGGGACTGGCTGAACTTCGTCAAGTCGCCACGGGCCCGGAACAAGATCCGCGCCTGGTTCTCCAAGGAGCGCCGCGAGGAGGCGATCGAGCAGGGCAAGGAGGCGATCGCCCGGGCGATGCGCAAGCAGGGCCTGCCGATCCAGCGGATCCTCACCGGGGACTCGCTGGTCACCCTCGCCCACGAGATGCGCTACCCGGACATCTCCTCGCTGTACGCGGCGATCGGCGAGGGCCACGTCGCCGCGCCGGCCATCGTGCAGAAGCTGGTCCAGGCGATGGGCGGCGAGGAAGGCGCGGTCGAGGACCTCGTCGAGACCACCACCCCGTCGCACCAGCCGCGTTCGATGCGTCGCCGGGCCAAGGGCGACCCGGGCGTGATCGTCAAGGGCGTGGACGACGTGTGGGTGAAGCTGGCGCGCTGCTGCACGCCGGTGCCCGGCGACCCGATCGTCGGCTTCATCACCCGCGGCAACGGCGTCTCGGTGCACCGCGCGGACTGCGTCAACGTCGAGTCCCTGCAGCAGCAGCCCGAGCGGATCATCGACGTCGAGTGGGCGGCCACCCAGTCCTCGGTGTTCCTGGTGGCCATCCAGGTGGAGGCGCTGGACCGCTCCCGGCTGCTGTCCGACGTCACCCGGGTGCTCTCCGACCAACACGTCAACATCCTGTCCGCGGCGGTGCAGACCTCCCGCGACCGGGTGGCGATGAGCCGGTTCACCTTCGAGATGGGCGACCCCAAGCACCTCGGCCACGTGCTGAAGGCCGTCCGCGGCGTCGAAGGCGTGTACGACGTGTACCGGGTCACCTCCGCCCGCAACAAGTAGCACCCCGCGCGAGCACTCCGCGTGCAGGCCGCCCCCGCCCCGCCGACACTGGCCGGGTGGGGGCGGCCCGCTCATTCCCGGAGGCACCGTGCACGCGATTCGGACGACGACGGCGGTGGCCGTCGCGGCGGCTGTTGCGGCCCTGACGGCCGGCTGCGGCGGCTCGGGGCACTCCGCCGGACCGGCCGCCGCGGGCAGCCCGGCGGCGGCCGGCCAGAGCGTCACCACCCCGGCCCCCGGCAGCGACAACGGGGTGGCCGGCCGATCGGCCGAGGAGATCCTCCAGCAGTCCGTCCAGGCCCTCACCGACGCCCACGCGGTCCGGGCGGTCGGCACGGTCGGCGGCGAGGGCCAGGCAATCACCATGGACCTGCGGCTGGACACCGCGGGCAACTGCACCGGCACGCTGGGTCAGGCCGGTGTGGGCAGCTTCCAGGTGGTGAAGGCCGGGCAGGAGCTGTGGGTCAAACCCGACCAGGCGTTCTGGCAGAGCCACGGCGGATCCGCGCTGGCCGACGCGGTCGGCGACCGCTACCTGAAGACCACCAGCGACGACCCCGACTTCGGCGACATCGCCGGCCTGTGCGACCTGGGCGCCCTCGCCGACCAGCTCGGCAGCACCGCGAGCGACCTCGCCAAGGGCGCCACCAGCACCGTCCAGGGCCGCCCGGCGATCGCCCTCACCCGCGGCACCGACAGCGGCACCGCCACCCTGTACGTGGCCACCGACGGGTCGCCGGTGCCGCTGCGGCTGGAGCAGTCCGTCGGCGCGGTCGAATTCAGCGAGTTCGGCACCCCGGTGCCCTCCGCCACCCCCGGCCCCGACCAGAGCGTGGACATCGACCAGCTCCAGCCCGAGGCCGGCCCGACCACGATCTGAGGGATCGCGGTCCTGGGCGGGCCGTGCCGCGCCACGGAGGCGCGTGTCCCTGCTCGTGCGGGGGACGGGCTTCGGCGGGATCGAGCTGGGGGAAGGGGCGGCCGCCACCCCGGGCCTGCCGTGATCCTTCAGGAGGAGCAGACGGCCGAGGGGATCGTCCATCCGCGCAGCGTGGCGTGGATCGTCGAGCGGAATGCGGCCTCGGCCGTGGGGCCGTCGAGGGCCCCGGCCAGTTCGAGAGTCAGCGGGTCGGCGCCGCCGACAGGTCCTGGAACAGGCCGGTGACGGCTCTGTCGCGCACCGCGCCGATCCGCCCGTCCTTGCCGCCGAACAAGGGGGCGTCGCCGCACGCCTGCACCGGGCGATCATCGCCGAGCCCGGCCACATGGACGGCCCCACCGCACACCTCACCGGCCACAAGGGCCGGGAATCCGCACGCGGCATCGCGCCCGCCCCGACCGGACCGCGATCGACGCACGTCCCCCGGTACGCCGTGGCCTTCGGCCTCATGCGACTCCTCAGCCCCGACACCGCACTGATCGGACAGGCCGAAGGCGACAACGCGTTCACCGCCGCCGATCTCGGCAGCGACAACCGGGGCAGCACGACAAGGGGCCCGGCCGCCGAACGGCGACCGGGCCCCTTTTGCCGAAGCCGTGTCAGGAGCTGAACTCCTGCAGCGACTTCTGCGCCTGGTCGAGCAGCGCCTGACGGCCCGCCAGCTCCGCCTCCAGCTTGGCGGCCTTCGACGTGTTGCCGGCCGCGCGGGCCTTGTCCAGGTCGGACTGCAGCTTGTCGACGGCGGACTGCAGCAGCGCGGTCATGCCGGTGGCGCGGGCCCGGGCCTCCGGGTTGGAACGCTGCCACTCGGCCTCCTCGGCCTCGCGGACGGCACGCTCCACCGTGGCCAGCCGGCCGTCCAGCTTCGGACGGGCGTCGCGCGGGACGTGACCGATCGCCTCCCAGCGCTCGGCGATGTCGCGCAGCGCGGCCTTGGCGGCCTTCAGGTCGGTGATCGGCAGGATCGCCTCGGCCTCGACCAGCAGCGCCTCCTTGGCCTTCTGGTTCTCGCCCTGCTCGGCGTCACGCTCGGAGAACACCGCGGAACGCGCCTGGAAGAAGACGTCCTGGGCGCCGCGGAAGCGGGCCCACAGCTCCTCCTCCGCCTCGCGCTGGGCGCGGCCGGCGGCCTTCCAGCGGGTCATCAGGTCACGGTAGGCGGCCGCGGTCGGGCCCCAGTCGGTGGAGTTCGCGAGCTGCTCGGCCTCGGCGACCAGCTTCTCCTTGACCGCGCGGGCGTGGTCGCGCTCCGAGTCCAGGGCCGCGAAGTGTGCCTTGCGGTGCTTGGAGAACACCGAGCGGGCGTGCGAGAAGCGGTGCCACAGCTCGTCGTCGCTCTTGCGGTCCAGGCGCGGCAGCGCCTTCCAGTTGTCGACCAGGGCGCGCAACCGGTCGCCGGCCTCCCGCCACTGGTTGGAGTCGGCGAGCTGCTCGGCCTCGGCGACCAGCGCCTCCTTGGCGGCGCGGGTCTCCTCCTGGGCCTTCGCCCGGGCGGCCTTGCGCTCGCTCTGCCGGGTCTCGATCTCACCGGCCAGCGTGTCCAGGCGCTTGGTCAGCGACTCCAGGTCACCGACCGCGTGCGCCTCGACGACCTGCGAACGCAGGTGCTCCAGCGCGGTCTGCGCCTCCTTGGCGGCCAGGTCGGTCTTGCGCACCCGGTGCTCCAGGAGCGCGATCTCCGCCTCCAGGCCCTGGTACTTGCGCTCGAAGTAGGCGAGGGCCTCCTCGGGGGAGCCGGCCTGCCAGGAGCCGACCTGGCGTTCGCCGTCGGCCGTCCTCACGTAGACGTTCCCCTGCTCGTCGACACGGCCCCACGGGTCGCTGCTCACAGCGCCTCCTCCACATGACGCCACGCCCACGGGCGGGAGCGTCGTCCACAGTTGATGTGCGGCGGACCGATGGAGTCCGCCGTCCCGAGCCGTCGTTGTCGTGCCGAGGGTGACGGCCGACGGTGCTGGGCACCCTATACAACAGCAACATAGGCGACCAGCGCCGGTGCTGTCCGCATCCGGCGCCGGTCGATTTTCGCGGCGGGTCAGCCCTTGGCCGCGGTGACGGCCTTGAGGTCGACCGGGGTGGCCGGCGGGCCGTCGGTCTGGCCGCCCTTGACGCCGGCCTCGGCGACCTTCTGGAGCACGTCCAGGCCGCCGGTGATCTTGCCGAACGGGGTGTACTGGGGCGGCAGTTGGGTGTCCTTGTAGACCAGGAAGAACTGGCTGCCGTTGGTGTTCGGGCCGGCGTTGGCCATCGCCACGGTGCCCGCCGGGTAGGTCGCGCCGGTCAGGTTCTCGTCCTGGAACTGGTAGCCGGGGCCGCCGCGGCCGGTGCCGGTCGGGTCGCCGCACTGGAGCACGAAGATGCCGTCGGTGGTGAGCCGGTGGCAGGTGGAGTTGTCGAAGTACTGCTGACCCGCCAGGAACACGAAGGAGTTGACGGTGTGCGGCGCCTTCGCCGCGTCCAGCGAGAGGGTGACCTTGCCCACCGAGGTGTCCAGCGTCGCGGTGTACGGCGCCGCCGCGTCGATCGACATGGCCGGCTCGGCCGCCCATTTCTTGCCGCTCTCCGACGGGGCGGGCGCGGCGGACGCCTTCTTGTCGTCCTTCTTGTCCGAGCCGAACACACCGGCCGCGGTCGCTCCGACGCCCGCCAGCACCACCAGGGCCGCCACCGAGGCCACCACGACGTTGCGCTTCTTGCGCTTGGTCGCCGCTTCGGCGCGCGCCTGCATCTGGCGCTCGTACTTCTCGCGGGCGAGCTGTCGCCGCCGCTGTTCGCTGCTGACCACCGGCCGTGTCTCCTACTGCACTGTGGGGAGTGGGACTTGTGACTGTCGTGTGCGCATCGTCGCACCCGTCGGCGGCCAAGTGTAGGGACCCCGCGCGTCAGTACGGGATCAATGCCACATGAGAAAGGCCTGAACGCGCGCGGGAACCGGTTCGCCCGCGGCCCCGTGCCGCCGGTAGGCTGCGGGGGAAACAAGACCGCCACCGTTACGAAACGAAGGACTCGCGTGTTCGTCGCCGGATTCCCCGCCGGGGCCTGGGGCACCAACTGCTACCTGGTCGCTCCCGCCGCCGGTGAGGAGTGCGTGATCGTCGATCCCGGGCACGAAGCGGCAAGCGGCGTCGAGGAGTTGATCCGCGAGCACCGGCTCAAGCCGGTCGCGGTCCTGCTCACCCACGGGCACATCGACCACATCGCCTCGGTGGTCCCGGTCTGCGGCGCCCAGGGCGTGCCCGCCTGGATCCACCCCGAGGACCGGTACATGATGGCCGACCCCGAGAGGGCCCTCGGGCGCTCCCTCGGGCAGCAGCTGATGGGCTCGATCACCGTCGGCGAACCGGACGACGTCCGCGAGTTGACCGACGGCGGCGTGCTGGAACTCGCCGGCATGCGGCTCACCGTCGATCATGCGCCCGGCCATACCAAGGGGTCGGTGACGTTCAGGACACCCTCAGCTCAGGACATTCCTCCGGTGCTGTTCTCGGGCGACCTGCTGTTCGCCGGCTCCATCGGGCGTACCGACCTCCCGGGCGGAGACAGCGGCGCGATCATGCGCTCACTGGCCCGGGTGTGCCTGCCCCTCGACGACGCGACCGTGGTGCTCTCCGGCCACGGCTCGCAGACCACCATCGGCCGAGAGCGCGCCACCAACCCCTACCTCCAGCAGGCAGCAGGGGCGGTCGGCGCCCAGGCTTTCCCGCGACGAGGAATGTGACGGAAGAGAAGTTGAGCACCTTCACCGCCCCCAAGGGCACCTACGACCTGCTGCCCACGGTGAACTCCGCGGCCTACCTGGAGATCCGCGAGCGGCTGTCCGCGCCGCTGCGCCGCGCCGGGTACGGCTACGTCGAGACGCCCGTGTTCGAGGACGTCAAGCTGTTCTCCCGCGGCGTCGGCGAGTCCACCGACATCGTCACCAAGGAAATGTTCCGCATCGCCAAGCGCCCCGAGAGCAACGAGGACCTGGCGCTGCGTCCCGAGGGCACCGCCTCGGTGGTCCGGGCGACGCTGGAAGCCAACCTGCACAAGCTCGGCAACCTGCCGGTCAAGCTCTGGTACTCGGGCAACTTCTACCGCTACGAGAAGCCGCAGAAGGGCCGCTACCGGCAGTTCTCGCAGGTCGGCGCGGAGGCCCTCGGCGCCGAGGACCCGGCGCTGGACGCCGAGCTGATCATCCTGGCCGACGACGCCTTCCGCTCGCTCGGCCTGCGCGAGTACAAGCTGCTGCTGAACTCGCTCGGTGACGCGCAGTGCCGCCCGGTCTACCGCACCGCGCTGGTGGACTTCCTGACCGGCCTCGACCTGGACGCGGACACCCGCCGCCGCGCCGAGATCAACCCGCTGCGCGTCCTCGACGACAAGCGCCCCGAGGTGCAGGCCCAGCTGGTGGACGCGCCCATGCTGCGCGACTACCTGTGCGAGGACTGCAAGGCGTACGACGAGAAGGTCCGCGAACTGCTCACCGCCGCCGGTGTCGCGTTCGTCGACGACCCCAAGCTGGTGCGCGGCCTGGACTACTACACCCGCACCACCTTCGAGTTCGTGCACGGCGGCCTCGGCGCGCAGTCCGCGATCGGCGGCGGCGGCCGCTACGACGGCCTGTCCGAGATGCTGGGCGGCCCGGCGCTGCCCTCGGTCGGCTGGGGCCTGGGCGTGGACCGCACCTTCCTCGCGCTGGAGGCCGAAGGCATCGAGCTCGACCTGCCCGTCACCACCGAGGTGTACGCGGTCGCGCTCGGCGAGGAAGCCAAGAACGTGCTGTTCGCGAAGACCGTCGAGCTGCGCCGGGCCGGTGTCGCCACCGACCTCGCGTTCGGCGTCAAGAGCATCAAGAACGCCATGAAGTCCGCGAACAGGTCCGGAGCGCGCTTCGCCCTGATCGCGGGCGACCGGGACCTCGCCGAGGGCGTGGTCCAGCTCAAGGACATGGAGTCCGGCGAGCAGACCCCCGTCTCCCTGGAGGCGCTCGTCACCACCCTGAAGGAGAAGCAGCTGTGATCCGCACGCACGACGCGGGCACGCTCCGACCGGAGCACGCCGGCACCACCGTCACCCTGGCCGGCTGGGTGGCCCGCCGCCGTGACCACGGCGGCGTGGCCTTCATCGACCTGCGGGACGCCTCCGGCACCGTGCAGGTCGTGGTCCGCGACCTGGAGTCGGTGCACGGGCTGCGCTCCGAGTACTGCGTGAAGGTGATCGGCGAGGTCCGGGTCCGCCCCGAGGGCAACGAGAACCCGGACATTCCGACCGGCGCCGTCGAGGTCGTGGTCGAGTCCATCGAGGTGCTGTCCGAGGCCGCGCCGCTGCCGTTCCAGGTCGCCGAGTACGAGCCGGGTTCGGTCAACGAGGAGGTGCGGCTTCGCTACCGCTACCTCGACCTGCGCCGTGAGGGCCCGGCCCGCGCGCTGCGGCTGCGCTCGAAGGTCAACCACATCATCCGCTCGGTGATGGAGGCGAACGACTACCTCGACATCGAGACCCCGTACCTGACCCGCTCCACCCCCGAGGGCGCCCGCGACTTCCTGGTCCCGGTCCGCCTCCAGCCCGGCCACTGGTACGCGCTGCCGCAGTCCCCGCAGCTGTTCAAGCAGCTGCTGATGGTGGCCGGCATGGAACGCTACTACCAGATCGCCCGCTGCTTCCGCGACGAGGACTTCCGCGCCGACCGGCAGCCGGAGTTCACCCAGCTGGACATCGAGGCCTCGTTCGTCGACCAGGAGGACATCCTGGCCCTCGGCGAGAAGATCATCGCCGCGATCTGGCGCGAGGTGCACGGGTACGAGATCCCCAACCCGCTGCCGCGGATGACGTACGCCGACGCCATGTCGCGCTACGGCTCCGACAAGCCGGACGTCCGCTTCGGCCAGGAACTCACCGACCTGACCGAGTACTTCAAGGGCACCGAGTTCCGGGTCTTCCAGGCCCCGTACGTCGGCGCGGTCGTGATGCCCGGCGGCGCCTCGCAGCCCCGCAAGCAGCTCGACGCCTGGCAGGACTGGGCGAAGGCCCGCGGCGCCCGCGGCCTCGCGTACGTCCTGGTGGACGCCGAGACCGGCGAGCTGCGCGGCCCGGTCGCCAAGAACCTGTCCGAGGAGCACCTGGCCGGCCTGGCCGCCGCCGCCGGCGCCAAGCCCGGCGACGCGGTGTTCTTCGCGGCCGGCAAGAAGACCGCCTCGCAGGAGCTGCTCGGCGCGGCCCGCCTGGAGATCGGCCGCCGCTGCAACCTGATCGACGAGTCCCAGTGGGCCTTCCTCTGGGTCGTGGACTTCCCGATGTTCGAGCCGATCGAGGACGACAAGGGCGAGTTCCAGGGCTGGCACGCGGTGCACCACCCGTTCACCGCGCCCACCGCCGAGTCGCTCGCCACCTTCGACACCGACCCGGGCAGCGCGCTCTCCAACGCGTACGACCTGGTGCTCAACGGCTCGGAGCTGGGCGGCGGTTCGATCCGTATCCACCAGCGCGAGGTGCAGAAGCGGGCGTTCGACGCGATCGGCCTGTCCGAGGAGGAGGCCGCCTCGCAGTTCGGCTTCCTGCTGGACGCCTTCAACTACGGCCCGCCGCCGCACGGTGGCATCGCGCTCGGCCTGGACCGCGTGGTCACCCTGCTGGGCGGCTACGACACCATCCGGGACGTCATCGCCTTCCCGAAGACCTCCACCGGCGGCGACCCGCTGACCGGCGCCCCCACCCCGATCACCCCGGCCCAGCGCCGGGAGGCCGGTGTGGACGCCAAGCCCAAGGCCAAGGAGGCCGCCAAGGCGGAGGCCGAGCCCACCGCCTGACGCACCGTCCGACGCGCGGCGCCTGAAGCCGTCTGACGCACCGTCGAAAACTGACGGAACATCACAAAGATCACGATTCGTTCCGGCCCCGGCCGGTGCGCGCCCACCAGGAGTAGGCTCGCACCGCCCGGGGCCGGAACGCTGCACGACGGGGTGCAGGGCGCAAGAAGGGTCAAGGATGACCGTACGAACCAGAGTTGAACTCCCCAGCGACACCGCCGAGACCCGGCGCGTACACATGGCGGCCTTCCCAGGCCCCGAAGAGGCGGACCTGGTGGACGCGCTGCGCCGCGACCCCGCCTGGCTGCCCGAACTCTCCCTGGTCGCCGTCGATGCCCGCGAGGTCGTCATCGGCCACGCCCTGCTCACCCGGCTGAAGATCGGCAACGGCAAGGGCCTTGCCCTCGCACCCGTCGCCGTCGCCCCCGAGTGGCAGCGCAAGGGCGTCGGCAGCGCCGTGGTGCGGGCCGCGCTGACCGCCGCCGCGGAGGCCGGCGAGCGCGTCGTGGTGGTCCTCGGCGACCCCGGCTACTACGGCCGGTTCGGCTTCGCGCCCGCTTCCGAACACCGCATCAGCGGACCGTACGACGTCCCCGACATGTACTTCCAGGTGCTCACACTGCCGGGCGCGGACCGCGTCCCGCACGGAGTCTGCCGCTACCCCGCGCCGTTCGACGAACTCTGACTCCATGCCGCCACTGGCCGTCGGCCGACCTGCGTCGACCACCGGCGGCCCGTAGCCTGAGTGATCGTCGGCGGCACGGTGAGCGAAAGGCATGCGAAGTGGCGGATCCCAAGCGAGGCAAGAAGTCCGGCGGCGCCAAGAGCGTTCGGCGCGTCCCCAAGGGGATCTACGAAACCGAACTGCTCCGGCTCCAGCAGGAACTGGTCAAGATGCAGGAATGGGTCCGCAGCGACGGCATCCGGATGGTCGTGATCTTCGAGGGCCGGGACGCCGCCGGCAAGGGCGGCGCGATCAAACGCGTCACCGAGTACCTCAACCCCCGCAACGCCCGGATCGTCGCCCTCCCCGCCCCCACCGAACGCCAGCGCGGCCAGTGGTACTTCCAGCGCTACGTCGAGCAACTCCCGGCCGCCGGCGAGATAGTGCTGTTCGACCGGTCCTGGTACAACCGGGCCGGCGTCGAGAAGGTGATGGGCTTCTGCACCGAGGAGGAGTACTGGCAGTTCCTCCACCAGTGCCCCACCTTCGAACGGATGCTCATCGAGGCGGGCATCGTGTTGCGCAAGTACTGGTTCTCGGTCAGCGACATCGAGCAGGAACGCCGTTTCCGTGACCGCCTCGACGACCCCATGCGGCAGTGGAAGCTCTCCCCGATGGACGTCGAATCCATCACCCGCTGGGAGGAGTACTCGCGGGCCAAGGACGAGATGTTCATCCACACCGACATTCCCGAATCCCCGTGGAACGTCGTTGACAGCGACGACAAACGCCGCGCCCGCCTCAACATGATCGCCCACCTGCTCTCCTCCGTCCCGTACCACGAGGTGGTCCGCCCCGCGATCACCCTCCCTCCCCGGCCCGAACCGCGCGGCTACCAGCGGCCGCCGCGCGACCTCCAGAAGTACGTCTTCGACCACGCCGCGACCCTGCTCGCGCGGTGACCGCCCCCGGTTGACCGGTGCGGTTCGGCGGGTTTGCGATGGAGGGGATCCCGCAACGGCTGGAGGCACTCCATGTATGTCCGCACCGTCTAC
Organism: Kitasatospora sp. NPDC059673; assembly: GCF_042734215.1. NCBI lineage: Bacteria > Bacillati > Actinomycetota > Actinomycetes > Kitasatosporales > Streptomycetaceae > Kitasatospora > Kitasatospora sp. NPDC059673. The sequence goes on from NZ_JBHWEN010000031.1 coordinate 33,377, forward strand.
GCCACCGGAGACCCTGCCCTGCTGGAGGACAGCCTCGACGCGCTGCGCGGCGAGTCCGTCGAACTCCTCTCCGCGCAGCCCGGCTATCGCGGCTACGGGCTCTTCGCCAACCGGACACTCGGCACCCTCACCATGGGCTCCTGGTGGGACACCCCCGAACACGAGGCCGCGAGTGACACCGCGCTGGCCGACCGCCGGGACACGCTGCTGGTGCCGTTCGCCGCGACCGTCGCCGTCAACCGCTGGGACGTCGCCGCGGCGGAACCCGGGCCCGCCGTCGAGAACGGAGGCTTCCGGCTGACCCGCTTCGCGTTCGACGAGGCGCGACTGGACGGGGTGGTGAAGGGCTTCGAGGAGAGCGGCCTGCCGGCGATCAGGGAGATCGACGGGTACGTGGGGGCCGCCATGCTCATCGACCGCGGGCGGTCGGTAGGAGTGGTCGGAACGATCTTCGCGGACCGCGGGGCGTTCGATGCCTCGCGCGGGGCCCAGGCCGCGGTGCGCGCGGCGGCGAGCAGGGCTTCGGGGACGGTGATCTACGGGATGGAGGAGTTCGACGTCGTGCTGCTGCACCGGCCGCAATAACGGTCCGCCGGGGCGCTTCCACGTGCAGGTCACCGTCCTGCGTCGCGATCTTGCGGACGTGGTGCGTTCCCCTTCGCGCAGTTCCCCGCGCCCCTGTTTTCCCGCCGTATAGGGTTGCGTCTCGTGGACGAGCCCGACCTTTTCACGCATGCAGCCGAGGAACGCCAGAGTGCCGAGCCGGGGCGCGCCCCGCTCGCGGTGCGGATGCGGCCGCGGACCTTGGACGAGGTGGCGGGGCAGCAGCAGTTGTTGAAGGAAGGGTCGCCGTTGCGGCGGCTGGTCGCGGGGGCCAAGGGGCCGGCGGCGACGAGTTCGGTGATCCTGTGGGGGCCGCCGGGGACGGGGAAGACGACTCTCGCGCATGTGATCAGCCAGGCGGTGGAGGGCCGGTTCGTAGAACTTTCGGCGATCACGCACGGGGTCAAGGAAGTCCGCGCGGTGATCGAGGGCGCCCGTCGGGCGGTCGGGATGACCGGGCGGGAGACGGTGCTGTTCCTGGACGAGATCCACCGGTTCTCGAAGGCGCAGCAGGATTCCTTGCTGCCCGCGGTGGAGAACCGGTGGGTGACGCTGATCGCGGCGACCACCGAGAACCCGTACTTCTCGATCATCTCCCCGCTGCTGTCGCGGTCGCTGCTGCTCACCCTGGAGTCGCTGACGGACGAGGACATTCGCGTCCTGCTGCGCCGGGCGACCACCGACGAGCGTGGGCTCGGCGGGAGTGTGGAGCTGGCGGAGGAGGCGGAGGACCATCTGGTGCGGTTGGCCGGGGGTGATGCCCGGCGGGCGTTGACCATGCTGGAGGCGGCTGCGGGGGCGGCGCTGGAACAGGGCGGGGGCGTGCTGACGCTGGCGGCGACCGAGACGGCGGTGAACAAGGCGGCGGTGCGGTACGACCGGGACGGCGACCAGCACTACGACGTGGCGAGCGCGCTGATCAAGTCGATCCGGGGCAGTGATGTGGATGCCACGCTGCACTACCTGGCGCGGATGATCGAGGCGGGGGAGGACCCGCGGTTCATCGCGCGTCGGCTGATGATCTCGGCGAGTGAGGACATCGGTCTGGCCGACCCGACGGCGCTGCCGACGGCGGTCGCGGCCGCGCAGGCGGTGGCGCTGATCGGTTTCCCGGAGGCGCGGATCATCCTGTCCCAGGCGGCGATCGCGCTCGCGCTGGCGCCGAAGTCGAACGCCGCGTACCTGGCGATCGACGCCGCACTGGCGGACGTCCGGCAGGGCTTGGCGGGCGCGGTGCCGGCGCACCTGCGGGACGCGCACTACGGCGGGGCGAAGAAGCTCGGGCACGGGAAGGGCTACCAGTACCCGCACGACCTGCCGGAGGGCATCGCCGCGCAGCAGTACGCGCCGGACGCGGTGCACGGCAAGGAGTACTACAAGCCGACCAAGCGCGGGGGAGAGGCCCGGTACGCGGAGATCGCGGAGTGGACCAGGGCCCGGCTCAAGGGCGAGTGAACCCCGGTCGTCGCAGCCTGTAGACTGTTCGCAGTGTGTCCCGGGCCCGGGGTTCCGCGAGGAGCGACCGGCCGCACCAGCGGGGCAACCAACGGAGGCCTCCCGCAAGGGAGTTCTCCAGGAGCGGCGCGCACCGGTTTTCGGTGTCGCGGGCAGCCCACCACCTTTCCCGGTCGGTGGGCCTCTCGTGTGCAAGCACATAGTGCCCGGTCGCGGAGAGCGGCTGACCATCCGGCGACGGACGGTTTTTCTCCGGGCCGCGAGAAGCGTCCTCCGTCAACACCTGGTGACAGCCGTATCTGAACAGGAAAAGGAAACATGGCGAACCAGAAGCGCCCCAAGGTCAAGATCGCCCGTGCTCTCGGCGTTCCGCTGACCCCGAAGTCCGTCAAGTACTTCGAGGCCCGCCCGTACCCGCCCGGCCAGCACGGCCGTGGCCGCAAGCAGAACTCTGACTACAAGGTCCGTCTGACCGAGAAGCAGCGTCTGCGCGCGCAGTACGACCTCAGCGAGAAGCAGATGGCGCGTGCCTTCGAGGCCGCCAAGAAGGTCGAGGGCAAGACCGGTGAGGCGCTCGTCGCCCTGCTGGAGGTCCGCCTCGACGCCCTGGTTCTGCGTTCGGGCATCGCCCGCACCATCTACCAGGCCCGCCAGATGGTCGTGCACGGTCACATCGAGGTCAACGGCTCGAAGGTCAACAAGCCGTCGTTCCAGATGAAGCCGGGCTACGTCGTCACGGTGAAGGAAAAGTCCAAGGAGAAGGTCCCCTTCCAGGTGGCTCGCGAGGGTGGCAACGCCGGCGAGGGCCAGACCCCGAAGTACCTCGAGGTCAACCTGAAGGCCCTGGCCTTCCGCCTGGACCGCGCGCCGCAGCGCCGCGAGGTTCCGGTTGTCTGCGACGAGCAGCTGGTCGTCGAGTACTACTCGCGCTGACCCGCGAGCGGAACGCCCCCTCGGTCCTCGGACCGCGGGGGCGTTTCCCGTTTCCGGGCCCCCGGGGCCGCCCCCCGAACGGCCTCAGGCGCCGAGGGCGCGGCGGACGGCGGCGTCCAGGTCGAGGCCGGTGCCGAGGCGGAAGGCTTCCTCGTACTGCTGGCCGGTGAGGGCGGCGCGGGTGCGCCGGGCGCAGGCGCGGTGCGGGCGGCCGAAGGTGCGGGAGCCGAAGAAGGGCGTGCCGAGGTCCGTCCAGAGGCGGTGTGCGGCGCCTTGGAGGACGCGGGCCTGGTACGGGTCGGGGGTGGGGTCCTCGGCGGCGAGCAGGGCCAGCAGGTCCAGCGCGAGGACGGTGCCGAGGGGGTCGCGCAGCGGATGGGCGAGGCGGATCGACTCGCGGGCGAAGTCTCTGGCGGCCCGGGGCCGGCCGGACTGCCGGCGGGCCCGGGCCAGCGCGTACAGGCAGTACCCGTGCGCCCACTGCTCGCCGTGCTGCTCGCAGTGCTCGCGGGCGCGTTCGGCCCAGGCGGTGCCGTTCGGGCCGTCGCCGAGGGACAGGTGGGCCAGGGCGAGCCCCGCCATGGCTGTCAGGACGTGGGTGTCGAGTTCGCCGAGGGCGGTGTAGTGCCGCAGTGCCTCGTCGAGGAGTTCGGCGGCGCGGGCCGGGTCGTCGCCGAGCAGGGCGGCGCAGCCCCGGCGGTGGACGGCGTGGGCGAGGGCCCGCCGGTCGCCGGTGTCCAGGGCCTGGCGGTGGCACTCGGCGAGGGCCGGGCGGGCGCGGTCCTCGTCGCCCTGGAGGGCGGCGAGGTGGCCGGTGACCCAGAGGGCCTTGGCGCGGGCTTCGGTGGGTTCGGGGGCGCGGGCGAGGGCGCGGTCCAGCCAGTGGCGGCCCTCGCCGAGGCGGCCGGTGCCGAGCCAGAAGTACCAGAGGGTGCCGGCCAGGGCCAGGGCGGACTGTTCCTCGCCGGGTTCGGCGAGCGAGAACTCCAGGGCGGCGCGCAGGTTCGGGTGGGCGAGGCGGGTGCGTTCGGCGGTCTCGGCCTGCTGGGGGCCGAACCATTCGACCTCGCCCCAGGTGGCGACGGACAGGTACCAGTCGCGGTGGCGGCGCAGCAGCCGCCGGTGGTCCTCGCCGGTCCGCAGCCAGTGGCCGCCGTAGTCGCGCAGGGTGTCGAGCATCCGGAACCGGGCGGGTTCGCCGTCGCGGCGTTCCAGGACGGACTTGTCGGCCAGCGAGTCGAGCAGGGCGAGGATGTCGTCGAGGTCCAGCCCGTCGCCGGCGCAGACGTACTCGGCGGCGTCCAGGTCGAAGTCGCCGGCGAAGACCGACAGGCGGGCCCAGAGTAAACGTTCCTGCGCGGTGCAGAGTTCGTGGCTCCAGCCGATCGCGGTGCGCAGCGTCCGGTGCCGGGCCGGGGTGGTGCGGCCGCCGCCGGTGAGCAGCCGGAAGCGGTCGTCCAGCCGGGCCAGCAGTTGCTCCACGGACAGCGCGGGCAGGCGGCCGGCAGCCAGTTCCAGGGCCAGCGGGAGGCCGTCCAGGCGGCGGCAGAGCAGTGCCACCTCGGCGCGGTTGGCGGCGGCCAGGCGGAAGCCGGGGCGGGCGGCGGCGGCCCGGTCGGCGAACAGCAGCACGGCCTCCGAGTCGGCCCGGCCGGGGGCCGGCTCCACCGGCAGCGGGGCCAGCGGCAGCAGGTGCTCGCCGGCCGCCCGCAGTGACTGCCGGGAGGTGGCCAGCACCCGCAGCCCGGGCGCGGCGCGCAGCAGCGTGTCGACCAGTTCGGCGCACGCTCCGGCCAGTTGCTCGCAGCCGTCCAGCACCAGCAGCAGGCGGCGGTCGGCGAGCCGGTGGGCCAGCGCCTCCAGCGGCGCGCGGGCGGTGGGCCCGGCCGGCCCCAGTGCGGCCAGCACGGTGCGGCCGAGCAGCAGCCCGTCCCGCAGCCGGCCGAGCTCGGCGAGGTGCGCGCCGTCCGGGAAGCCGGGGGCCAGCCGGGCGGCGGCCCGCAGTGCCAGCCGGGACTTGCCGACGCCGCCCGGGCCGGTCACGGTGACCAGCCGGGAGCGGCCCAGCAGGGCGGCAAGGGCGTCGAGTTCGGCGGCCCGGCCGACGAACGCGGTGGCTTCGGCGGGCAGCCGGCCCGGCCCTCTCGACGCTGCCGCCATGCCGTCCAAGGGACGCCCCCGTCACTAGGAACCCGTTCGACCGGTGGGCCCGTACTCCGCGAGCCAACTCCCCAACGAGGTGACCGGGCGGTAGGTTACGCGCCGTGTTCGCACATCCGACCGGTTCGGAGCCGGGGCGGACCTGCCGATATCCGGTCGGGGAGCGGTCGGCAGTCACGGTAGGGTTCAACCCTGGGATTGCACCCTGAAATTGCACGAGTGTGACTGGCACAGGCGAGGGAGCGCGCGAAGGTGTCCGTGGGAGAGCTGGCCGGGCTGCTGGTCGCCGTCTTCTGGGCGGTCCTGGTCACCCTGCTCGCCGTGGTCCTGGTCCGGCTGTCCAGGGTGCTGCGGGAGGCCACCGTCCTGGTCTCCGCCGTCACCGAGCAGGCCGTGCCGCTGCTGCAGGACGCGAACGCCGCCGTCCGCAGCGCGCACGAGCAGCTGGAGCGGGTGGACGAGATCACCGCCAACGTCCAGGACGCCGCGGCCGACGCCAAGGCGCTGTCCTCCACGGTGGCCGCCACCGTCGGCGGGCCGCTGGTGAAGCTGGCCGCGTTCAGCTACGGCGTGCGCCGGGCCGTGAACCGGCAGCAGGCCGGGCCCGCGGTGCCGCAGCAGAGCGGTGAGCGCGAGGAACTGGCCCGGCTGATCCGGGCCGAGGTACGGGCCGCGACCGCGCCGCGCGGCGGGCTGCTGGCCCGGGTCCGCCGGGCCGTGAGGGGCTGACCGGCGATGGTGCGCAGGATCTTCTGGATGGCGGTCGGCGCGGGCGCCACCGTCTGGGCCATGAACAAGGCCAACGAGGCGGTGCACCGCCTCACGCCCGACTCGCTGTCCGGCAGCGCCGCCCGCGGCGCGCTTCAACTCGGCGACGCCGCACGGCAGTTCGCCCGCGACGTGAAGGCCGGCATGGTCGAGCGCGAGCAGCAGCTGCGCTCCGACCTCGGCCTGGACGGCACCGCGGTCGTCGAACCGCCCCGCCGCCGCACCCTCAGCGGCGCGGCCGGGTCGGGCGGGGACCGAGCTATCTCGGCGGCCCCGGGCTCCCCGGCCGCCGCCCTGCCCACGTCCCGCGGCACCCGCCGCACCACCCCCCAGGCAATCGTTGCCAAGCCCCGTCAGCGCGAGCTGCCGGGCCGCACGACCGATCGGAAGGACCCCCACTGATGGAGTCGGCAGAGATCCGCCGCCGCTGGCTGCGCTTCTTCGAGGAGCGCGGCCACACCGTCGTACCGTCGGCCTCGCTGGTCGCCGACGACCCCACCCTGCTGCTGGTCAACGCCGGCATGGTGCCCTTCAAGCCGTACTTCCTCGGCGAGGTCAAGCCGCAGTTCTCGCGTGCCACCAGCGTGCAGAAGTGCGTCCGCACCCTGGACATCGAGGAGGTCGGGAAGACCACCCGGCACGGCTCGTTCTTCCAGATGTGCGGCAACTTCTCGTTCGGCGACTACTTCAAGGAAGGCGCCATCAAGTTCGCCTGGGAGCTGCTCACCAGCTCCGTCGCGGACGGCGGCTACGGCCTGGACCCCGAGAAGCTCTGGATCACCGTCTACAAGGACGACGACGAGGCCGAGCAGATCTGGCGCGACGTCATCGGCGTCCCGTCCGAGCGGATCCAGCGCCTGGGCATGAAGGACAACTTCTGGTCGATGGGCGTCCCCGGCCCGTGCGGCCCGTGCTCGGAGATCAACTACGACCGCGGCCCCGCGTACGGCGAGGAGGGCGGCCCGGCGGTCAACGGCGAGCGCTACCTGGAGATCTGGAACCTGGTCTTCATGCAGTACGAGCGCGGCCACGGCGACGGCAAGGACGGGTTCGAGATCCTCGGCGACCTGCCGAGCAAGAACATCGACACCGGCCTCGGCCTGGAGCGCCTCGCCGCCGTCCTGCAGGGCGTCGACAACCTGTTCGAGATCGACACCAGCCGGATGATCCTCGACCGCGCCGCCGAGCTCACCGGCCACAGCTACGGCGCCGACCACAAGTCGGACGTCTCGCTGCGCGTGGTCACCGACCACTTCCGCACCGCGCTGATGCTGGTCGGCGACGGCGTCACCCCCGGCAACGAGGGCCGCGGCTACGTGCTGCGCCGCATCCTGCGCCGGGCGATCCGCAACATGCGCCTGCTGGGCGCCACCGAGCCGGTCGCCAAGGACCTGATCGACATCTCGATCAAGGCGATGGCCCCGCAGTACCCGGAGCTGGAGACCGACCGCAAGCGCATCGAGACGGTCGTGGTCGCCGAGGAGAACGCCTTCCTCCAGACCCTGCGTTCCGGCACCAACCTGCTGGACGCCGCGGTCACCGAGACCAAGGCCGGCGGCGGCGTGGTGCTCTCCGGCGAGCAGGCGTTCAAGCTGCACGACACCTACGGCTTCCCGATCGACCTCACCCTGGAGATGGCCGAGGAGCAGGGCCTGCAGGTGGACGAGGCCGGCTTCCGCCGCCTGATGCAGGAGCAGCGCGACCGCGCCAAGGCGGACGCCAAGGCGAAGAAGATGGGCCACGCCGACGTCGCCGCGTACCGCGAGGTCGCCGACAGCGCCGGCGCGTCCGTCTTCACCGGCTACACCGCCACCGAGGGCGAGGCCACCGTGGTCGGCCTGCTGGTGGACGGCGTCCCGTCGCCGGCCGCCGGCGAGGGCGACGAGGTCGAGCTGATCCTCGACCGCACCCCGTTCTACGCCGAGGGCGGCGGCCAGCTCGCCGACCACGGCCGGATCCGGCTGGACTCCGGCGCGGTCGTCGAGATCCGCGACGTGCAGCAGCCGGTGCCGGGTGTCATCGTGCACTCTGGCGGGGTGCTGTTCGGCGAGGTGGTGCTCGGCGCGTCCGCGTACGCCACCATCGACACCGAGCGCCGCCGGGCCATCGCCCGCGCCCACTCGGCGACCCACCTGACCCACCAGGCGCTGCGCGACGCGCTCGGCCCGACGGCCGCCCAGGCCGGCTCGGAGAACGCGCCCGGCCGCTTCCGCTTCGACTTCGGCTCGCCCGCCGCCGTGCCCGGCAGCGTGCTGATCGACGTCGAGCAGAAGATCAACGACGTGCTGACCCGCGAGCTCGAGGTCACCGCCGAGGTCATGACGATGGACCAGGCCCGCAAGCAGGGCGCCATCGCGATGTTCGGCGAGAAGTACGGCGACTCGGTCCGCGTGGTCACCATCGGCGACTTCTCCAAGGAGCTGTGCGGTGGCACGCACGTCGGCAACACCGCCCAGCTGGGCCTGGTGAAGCTGCTCGGCGAGTCCTCGATCGGCTCCGGCGTGCGCCGCGTGGAGGCGCTGGTCGGCGTTGACGCGTACAAGTTCCTGGCCCGCGAGCACACCGTGGTCTCCCAGCTCACCGAGCTGGTCAAGGGCCGCCCGGAGGAGCTCCCGGAGAAGATCTCCGGCATGCTCGCCAAGCTCAAGGACGCCGAGAAGGAGATCGAGAAGTTCCGCGCCGAGAAGGTGCTGCAGGCCGCCGCGGGCCTGGCCGAAGGCGCGGAGGACGTCAAGGGCGTGGCCCTGGTCGCCGCCCGGGTCGCCGACGGCACCGGTGCGGACGAGCTGCGCAAGCTGGTGCTGGACGTCCGCGCCCGGCTCGGCAACCGCCCGGCCGTGGTCGCCGCGTTCACCGTCGCCAACGACCGCCCGCTGACCGTCATCGCCACCAGCGAGGACGCCCGCGCCCGCGGCATCAAGGCCGGCGAGCTGGTCCGCACCGCGGCGAAGACGCTCGGCGGCGGCGGTGGCGGCAAGGACGACGTGGCGCAGGGCGGCGGCAGCAACCCGGCCGCGGTCGGCGAGGCGATCGAGGCCGTGCGGGCACTGGTGGCCGAGCGCGCGTGAGTGAGGATCACAGCGTCGAAGAGAAGGTCTTCCGGCGCGGCCGGCGGATCGCCGTGGACGTCGGTGACGCCCGGATCGGGGTCGCGGTCTGCGACCCCGACGGGCTGATCGCCACGCCCGTGGAGACCGTCCCCGCCGGGGGTCGCTCGCAGGCCCGGCTCAAGGCGATCGTCGAGGAGTACGACGCGATCGAGGTCGTCGTCGGCCTGCCGCGCTCGCTGAGCGGCAAGGAAGGCCCGGCCGCCGCCAAGGTCCGCGACTACGCGGGCCGGCTGGCCGCGCTGGTCGCCCCGGTCGGCGTGCGGCTGGTGGACGAGCGGATGACCACCGTCACCGCCGCCGCCGGACTGCGCGCCTCCGGCCGGTCCTCGAAGAAGGGCCGCTCGGTGATCGACCAGGCCGCGGCCGTGGTGATCCTCCAGGCCGCCCTTGAGACCGAACGGGTGAGCGGACGCGCACCCGGCGAGAGTGTCGAGCCGATGGCCTGACCGGCCGGGGCTAGGTTCCGATCCGGGGCCCGTGCGGACGCGCGTCCGCACGGGCCCCGATCGCTGCCCGCCGCCGGGAGGCCCCGCCTTGACCGACCCGTACACCGCCCCCGGGCTCACCCCCGGCCACCTCGGCGCCCCCGTCCTCGAACCCGAGGGCGCCCCGCCCGGTCTGCCGTACGGTGTCGAACCGCCCGACCCCGGCCGCCTGCGCACCGGCGCGGCCTGTTGCCTCAGCGTGGCCGGCCTGCTCGGGGTGGCGACGGCCGCCGCCGTCGCGGTGTTCCTGGCCTGGCCCGAGGGCAAGAAACCCGCCCCCGACTTCACCGGCGCCGGCAGCGGCCGGGTGCAGGTCTCGGTGGCCCAGGGCGCCAGCATCACCCAGATCGGCAAGACCCTGACGGCCAAACACGTCATCGCCTCCACCCGGGCGTTCACCGAGGCCGCCGCCAAGAGCCCGGCCAGCAACCGGATCCAACCCGGCACCTACACCCTCAAGGAGAAGATGTCGGCCGGCGCCGCACTCAACGTGCTGCTCGACCCCGCCAACGCCAACGCCCTGACCATCCCCGAGGGCTGGCGCACGACCCAGATCTACGCCGCCATCGACACCCGGCTCGGCCTGGCCGCCGGTACCACCAAGGCCACCGTCGAGGAGCACCTCGCCGAACTCGGGCTGCCCGCCGACGCGACTGGTCACCCGGAGGGGTACCTGTTCCCGGCCAGCTACCCCATCACCGGCGACAGCACGGCACTCGGTCTGCTCCAGGAAATGGTGAAGGAAGCCGGCAGCGAGCTGGGCAGCGGCGCCGTCGCCGAGGCCGCCGCCGCGAACAACGTCACGCCCTACGGCCTGCTCGCCGTCGCCAGCCTCGCCCAGGCCGAGGCCGACAACCCCGAGGACATGACCAAGGTCGCCCGGGTCGTCTACAACCGGCTCGCCAGGAACATGCCGCTGCAGCTCGACTCCACCATCAACTACGCGCTCGGCCGCTCCACCCTCACCACCACCGTGGCCGACACCAAGCTCGACTCCCCGTTCAACACCTACGCCCACTCCGGCCTGCCGCCCACCCCCATCGGCAACCCCGGCCGGGACGCGCTGCGCGCCGCGATCCACCCCGCCGACGGTGACTGGCTGTACTTCGTGACCGTCCAACCCGGGGACACCCGGTTCACCGACAGCGCGGACCAACATCGGAAGAACGTCGACGAGTTCAACGCACACCGCGCACAGAACCCGTCCCCGACCGACTCCGGCCCCTCACCTTCCGTTCCCTGAACAACAGGGAGTGACGCCCGTTGGCTACGCTGCGGTACGGTAACGTCTCCCAGAACGGGCGGCACTAGCACGCCGGTTCGACGGACACCCTGGACGCGGTAAGGGGATCGATGACTGATCAGAGCGGGCGCTACGGCGCCCAGGGCGACCAGGCGTGGTTCCCCGGTGAACAGCAGCAGCCTCCGTACGGCCAGCAGGACTTCGGCCAGCAGTATCCGCAGGGGTACCCGCAGCAGCAGGGTGTACCGCAACAGGGTGTGCCGCAGCAGGGTGTGCCGCAGCAGGGGTTTCCGCAGCAGGGCGTGCCGCAGCAGCAGGTCCAGCAGGTGCAGCAGGTGCAGCAGGTTCCGCAGCAGCAGATGCCGATGGGTGGCCAGGGTTACCCGCAGCAGCAGGGCTTCGTCCAGCAGCAGCCGCAGGGGTATCCGCAGCAGGGCGTGCCCCAGCAGGGGGTGACGCAGGGCGGTCAACAGCAGTTCGCGCAGCAGCAGTTCGTCCAGCAGCAGGGCTTCCCGGGTGGGCAGCCGATGCAGCAGCAGGTTCCGCAGCAGCAGATGCCGATGGGCGGGCAGGGCTACCCGCAGCAGCGCGGGGCGACGCAGGGCGGTCAGCAGCAGTTCGTCCAGCAGGGGATGCAGCAGCCGATACAGCCGGGGATGCCCCAGCAGGGCGTTCAGCAGCCGGGCATGCCGCAGCCGGGCATGCCCCAGCAGGTGCAGCCGCAGCCGGGCATGCCGCAGCAGGTGCAGCCGCAGGTCGCGCCGCAGGCCCGGGTGGCCGAGCCGGCCGGTGGGCCCGGTCCGGACGGGATCGACTGGGAGGCGGAGGCCGCCGCGCTGGACAACCCGGGTTCGGCGCCCGCCGTGGCCGAGCCGGACGAGTACGACGAGCATGCGGGCGAGTCCGAGCAGTGGGCCGAGGACGAGTACGCCGAGGAGGAGGGCGGGACCGCCGCCTTCTTCTCCGAGCAGGACAACTCCCGTGAGGCCGAGCGCAAGCGCAAGGAGAAGGGAAAGAAGTCCGGCCGCCGCAACCGCGGCGCCTGCCTGGTGGTCGCCCTGGTGCTGCTCGGTGCGACCGGCGGCGCCGGCTGGTGGGGCTACGGCATGTACCAGGAGCGGTTCGGCCCGCCGCCGGACTTCGAGGGCGAGGGCACGGGCTCGGTCAACATCACCGTCGCCTCCGGCGCGGGTGGCGACGCGATCGGCAAGACCCTGAAGGACGCCGGCGTGGTCAAGAGCATCAAGGCGTTCAGCGTCGCGTACGAGAAGGACCCCAAGGGGCGAGGCATCCAGCCCGGCGTCTACACGATGAAGCACCAGATGTCCGCCGCCGCGGCGTTCAAGGTACTGCTGGAGTCGAACGGCGGCAACGCGCTGGTCATTCCCGAGGGCCTGAAGGCCGTGGAGATCTACGCCAAGATCGACGAGAAGCTGAAGCTCGACAAGGGCACCACCGCCAAGATCGCCAAGGAGCAGGCCGGCAGTCTGGGTCTGCCCGCGTACGCCAACAACAACCTGGAAGGCTTCCTCTGGCCGACCCGCTACTCGGTCGCCGACGGCATGAAGCCCGAGGAACTGCTGAAGCAGATGGTGACGAACGCCGTCCAGAAGTACAACGACCTCAAGCTGGACGAGGCGGCGCAGAGGATCGGCCTGAAGAACGCGTACGAGGTGGTGACCGAGGCCAGCATTCTGCAGGCCGAGGGCAACAACTCCGAGGACTTCGGCAAGATGGCCCGCGCCATCTCCAACCGGCTGACCACCAACGTCACCCAGCACAAGCTGGCCGTGGACACCACTCTCCAGTACTCGCTGGGCCGCACCAAGCTGACCGATCAGGAGATCAAGGACGGCTCGAACAAGTACAACTCGTACATCAACCCGGGACTGCCGCCGACCCCGATCAGCAACCCCGGCCAGGAGGCGCTCGACGCCGTCCTCAACCCGACGCCGGGCGACTGGGTGTTCTGGCTGGCCGTCTCGCCGCAGGAGACCAAGTTCGCGGTGACCGGCGCGGAGCACGCCAAGAACACCGAGGCGTGGTGCATCGGCAGGGGCAAGAAGTACGACGCCAAGAGCGTCACCTGCACGTCCTGACCGCAGAACACCGCCGACCGGTCCGGCAGGCGATACGGCTTTGCGGGTGGGTCGGGTGCAGCCGGTAGCGTGAGGCGCATGGAGACGTCGCAGAGCGTGGAGCACCCGGCCGGGGCACCGTTGCTGGAGGCCGAACGTGTGGATGTGGTCCGCGACGGGCGGTACCTGCTGAAGGACGTGTCGCTGACGGTGCGGGCGGGGGAGCACTGGGCGGTGCTCGGGGCCAACGGGGCGGGCAAGAGCACCTTGCTCTCGCTGCTGGGGGCGGTTCAGCATCCGACGGCGGGCCGTGTGAAGGTGCTCGGGCGGCAGCTCGGGCGGGTGGATGTGCGGGAGTTGCGGGCGCACCTCGGGCATGTGAATCCGCGGCATCCGCTGCGCTCGCCGTTGACGGTGCGGCAGGTGGTGCTGACCGGTGTCACGCAGTCGATCGAGCCGGATCCGTTTCGCAAGCCCACGGCCGAACAGCTCGACCACGCCGAGGAGTTGATCCACACGCTGGGCGTCGGGCACCGGGCCGACAGTGCCTGGACGACGCTCTCGCAGGGGGAGCGCGGGCGGGTGCTGATCGCCCGTGCATTGATGCCCGCGCCGCGGCTGCTGTTGCTGGACGAGCCCGCGACCGGGCTGGATCTGACCGCGCGCGAGCAGTTGCTGGAGAGCCTGGACGAGCTGCGCCGGCGCTTCCCGGAGGTGGCGTCCGTGCTGGTCACCCATCACCTGGAGGAGCTGCCGGAGACCACCAGCCACGCGCTGCTGCTGCGCGACGGCCTGGCCACCGCCGCCGGACCGGCCGCCGAGGTGCTCACCACCGAGTTGGTCTCCGAGTGCTTCCGGCACCCGATCCGGATCGGCCACAGCGAGGGCCGGTGGACGGCCCGCACTCGCCGGGGCGCCGTGTGACCGTCCGGGCCGCGGCTCGGGCGCTGCGCCCCGCGACGGATGCGGACCTGGAGGCATGGTCGAGCCGAGGGCGGCGGCGATGCGCCCCGGCCCGGAACGCCTCGCCCGCGACGGCGAGCACCGGGTCCGGCGCCGGATGTGCGACGGGTACCGGCCCGTGCGTACCTCGGCGCTGGAGGTGCCCGGCGTTCCGGCGCCGGCCGGGTGTCTGCCGCGCCGCCCGGGCGGGCAGCGGCCCGGCACGCCGGTGCCGCGTGGCCGCAGCCTTGGCGCCGTCGTGCTGTGCTCCGCTTTGGACGCCGCAGGGCCGGCCGTCCGGCCGGCTGTGCGGCGGGGCGGCCCCGTCCGGCGGCTGTACGGGCGGCGCGGCTTCGAGTGCGCGTCCGAGGGCCCGATCGACGTCAACCTGCATCGTCCCCCCCACTCCCCGAAAGGCTGTTTCGTGACCAGTCCGCACCGGGCCGCCGTGCTCGGCTCGCCGATCGCCCACTCGCTCTCGCCCGCTCTGCACCGGGCCGGTTATGCCGCGCTCGGCCTGAGCGGGTGGCGCTATGACCGGTACGAGGTTGACGAGGCCGGGCTGGAGGCGTTCGTCACCGGGCTGGACGCCACGTGGGCGGGCCTGTCGCTGACCATGCCGCTGAAGCGGGCGATCCTGCCGCTGCTGGACATCGTCAGCGACACCGCGCGGGCCGTGGACGCCGTCAACACCGTGGTGTTCGGGCCGGACGGGCGGCGGCACGGTGACAACACGGATGTGCCCGGGCTGGTCAACGCGCTGCGGGAGCGCGGCGTCGAGCGGGTCGGGTCGGCGGCGGTGCTGGGGGCCGGGGCCACTGCCTCGTCGGCGCTGGCGGCGCTCGGGCAGATCTGCGACGGTGAGGTCACGGTGTACCTGCGCAGTGCCGAACGGGCTGCCGAGATGCGGGAGTTGGGGGAGAGGCTCGGGGTGGCGGTGCGCACCGCCGACTGGGCGGACTCGGCGCGGGCGCTGGCCGGGCCGCTGACTGTCTCCACCACGCCGGTCGGTGCCACCGACGGTTTCGCGGCGCAGCTGACCGGTACCCCCGGGGTGCTGTTCGACGTGCTGTACCACCCGTGGCCGACCGCGCTGGCCGCCGCCTGCCTGGAGCGTGGCGGCACGGTGCTGGGCGGGCTGGACCTGCTGGTGCATCAGGCGGTGCTGCAGTTCGAGCGGTTCACCGGTGTCGAGCGAGGCCCGCTTGCTGAGATGCGGGCCGCGGGCGAGGCGGCGCTGGCGTCCTGAGCTGCGGCTTCGGCACGGCGATTGCGGACGTTCGCTGTCCGCCACGCGGACCGGGCGCCCGGAGGACCCGCGGACGTGAAAGGATCGGTGCTTGCCCCGTCGCGCTCCGCGGCCGGGCAGGACGAGACGCCGGACCGGCCGCCGTTCACGGCGTGCGGGCCGCTGACGAAGGAGCTTTTCGGTGGGTAGCTTGCGCTGGCTGACGGCGGGGGAGTCGCACGGCCCCGCTCTGGTCGCGACGCTGGAGGGCCTGCCGGCCGGAGTGCCGGTCACCACCGCCATGGTGGCCGACGCGCTGGCCCGCCGGCGGCTCGGCTATGGTCGCGGCGCCCGGATGAAGTTCGAGCAGGACGAGGTGACCTTCCTCGGCGGTGTCCGGCACGGCGAGACCATGGGCTCGCCGGTGGCGATCATGGTCGGCAACACCGAGTGGCCGAAGTGGGAGCAGGTCATGTCGGCCGACCCGGTCGATCCCGAGGTGCTCGCGGGCCTGGCCCGCAACGAGCCGCTGACCCGCCCCCGCCCGGGCCACGCGGACCTGGCCGGCATGCAGAAGTACTCGATCGACGAGGCCCGGCCGATCCTGGAGCGCGCCAGCGCCCGGGAGACCGCGGCCCGGGTCGCGCTCGGCGCGGTCGCCCGCTCCTACCTGAAGGAGACCTGCGGCATCGAGATCGTCAGCCACGTGGTGGAGCTGGCCGCCGCCAAGGCCCCGGCCGGGGTGCTGCCGCTGCCCGCCGACGAGGCCCGGCTGGACGAGGACCCGGTGCGCTGCCTGGACGCCGACGCGTCGAAGGCGATGGTGGCCGAGATCGACCAGGCCCACAAGGACGGCGACACCCTGGGCGGCGTGGTCGAGGTGCTGGCGTACGGGGTGCCGGTCGGCCTCGGTTCGCACGTGCACTGGGACCGCCGCCTGGACGCCCGCCTCGCCGCCGCACTGATGGGCATTCAGGCGATCAAGGGCGTCGAGGTCGGTGACGGCTTCGAGCTGGCCCGGATCCCCGGTTCCCAGGCGCACGACGAGATCCTGCCGACCCCCGAGGGCGTCAAGCGCGCCAGCGGCCGCTCCGGCGGCACCGAGGGCGGCCTGTCCACCGGCGAGCTGCTGCGCGTCCGGGCCGCGATGAAGCCGATCGCGACCGTCCCGCGCGCCCTGCAGACGCTGGACGTGCGTACCGGCGAGCCCGCGAAGGCGCACCACCAGCGTTCCGACGTGTGCGCCGTGCCGGCGGCCGGCATCGTCGCGGAGGCGATGGTGGCGCTGGTGCTGGCCGACGCGGTGGCGGAGAAGTTCGGCGGCGACAACGTCTCCGAGACCCGTCGCAACGTGCAGTCGTACCTCGACAACCTGATCGTCCGATGAGCACCCCGGCGGTTGTGCTGGTCGGCCCGCCCGGCAGTGGCAAGTCCACCGTCGGGCGGGTCCTCGCGGAGCGGCTCGGCCTGCCGTTCCGCGACACCGACGAGGACATCGAACGGACGGCCGGCAAGCCCATCCCGGAGATCTTCGTGGACGAGGGCGAGCCGCACTTCCGGCGACTGGAACGCGAGGCCGTCGCAGCCGCCGCCGCGGACCACCCTGGCGTGCTCGCGCTCGGCGGCGGCGCCGTGATGGCCCCCGCCACGCGTGAACTGCTCGCCCCGCTGCCCGTGGTGTTCCTGGAGGTCGCGCTGGCCGACGCGGTCAAGCGGGTCGGCCTGGACGCCCCCCGTCCGCTGCTCGCGGTCAACCCCCGGGCCCGCTGGCGCGAGCTGATGGAGGCCCGCCGCCCGCTGTACCTGGAGGTCGCCACCGCCGTGGTCGACACCGAGGGGCGCACCCCCGAGCAGGTCGCCGACGCCGTACTCGAAGCACTGGAGCTGAAGAACCCCTGTGAGTGAGCGAAGCGAACGAGCCAATTGGACCGGCTGTTGTCACGAAGTGACCGCCGAGCGAAGCGAAGGTGGGAGCAATGAGTGACATCGTTCGGATTGCTGTCGCGGGCAGTGACGGCCACGCCCCGTACGAGGTGCTGATCGGGCACCAGCTGCTCGGCGAACTCGCCCCGCTGATCGGCCCGAAGGCCAAGCGCGTCGCGATCATCCACCCGGAGGCGCTGGAGGCCACCGGCGAGGCGATCCGCGAGGACCTGGTCGACCAGGGCTACGAGGCGATCGTCCTGCAGGTCCCGAACGCCGAGGACGCCAAGAGCGCCGAGGTCGCCGCGTACTGCTGGTCGGTGCTCGGCCAGACCGGCTTCACCCGCAGCGATGTGATCGTCGGCCTGGGTGGCGGCTCGACCACCGACCTGGCGGGCTTCGTCGCCGCCACCTGGCTGCGCGGGGTGCGCTGGATCTCGGTGCCCACCACGCTGCTCGGCATGGTGGACGCCGCGGTCGGCGGCAAGACCGGCATCAACATCGCCGAGGGCAAGAACATGGTCGGCGCCTTCCACCCGCCCGCGGGCGTGCTGGCCGACCTCGGCACCCTGGAGACCCTCGGCAAGCACGACTACGTCTCCGGCCTGGCCGAGGTGATCAAGGCCGGCTTCATCGCCGACCCGGTGATCCTCGACCTGATCGAGCAGGATCCGGCGGCCGCCACCACCCCCGCGGGCCCGCACACCCTGGAGCTCATCCGGCGGGCCATCCAGGTCAAGGCCGACGTGGTCTCCGGCGACCTCAAGGAGTCCGGCCGCCGGGAGATCCTCAACTACGGCCACACCCTCGGCCACGCCATCGAACGCAACGAGCGCTACAAGTGGCGGCACGGCGCGGCCATCTCCATCGGCATGGTGTTCGCCGCCGAACTCGGCCGCCTGGCCGGGCGGTTGGACGACGCCACCGCCGACCGGCACCGCACCGTGCTGGCCTCGGTCGGCCTGCCGCTCAGCTACCGGGCGGACGCCTGGCCGAAGCTGCTGGACGCCATGAAGATCGACAAGAAGTCCCGCGGCGACCTGCTGCGCTTCATCGTCCTGGACGGTCTCGCCAAGACCTCCGTGCTGGAAGGCCCCGACCCGTCGCTGCTGGTCGCCGCGTACGCGGAGGTCTCCGGATGACCGCCCCCGTCCCGGTGCTGGTGCTGAACGGCCCCAACCTGGGCCGACTGGGCTCCCGCGAACCCGACGTGTACGGCTCCACCTCGTACACGGGGCTGGTCGCGCGCTGTGCCGCACTGGGTGCGCAGCTCGGTCTCGCTGTGGAGGTCAGGGAGACCAACTCCGAGGCGGAGATGGTCGGTTGGCTGCACCAGGCGGCGGACGCCAAGACTCCCGTGGTGATCAACCCCGGTGCGTTCACCCACTACTCGTACGCGATGCGGGACGCCGCGGCGCAGCGCACCGCCCCGCTGATCGAGGTGCACATCTCCAACCCGTACAGCCGCGAGACCTTCCGGCACACCTCGGTCATCGCCGCGGTCGCCTCCGGCACCATCGCGGGCTTCGGCCTCGGCTCGTACGAACTCGCCCTGCGGGCGCTGGCCGAACAGTTGACCACCCGCTGAGCGCTGCGCGGCCCGGTGGCGGACTTGTGCCCGCCACCGGGCCGACGTGTACATTCGGCGCAGGGAGGTGACGGTGAGCCAGTACGCGCAGAGCCACCATCCGGGGGGCCAGGTGCCACCCCGCCCGGGGACGCCCCCGTATCCGACGGCCCCTCAACAGCCGTACCCCGCACCGGCACTGCCCGCCACCCAGGCCATCCCCACCCTCGGACCGATCGTCACCCGCCCCGACCGGCCGACCGTCCCGCTCAAGGCCGTCGCGCCCGGCGGTACCGGGCACTTCCTGCTCCCCAGCGGCGGCACCGTCCAACTCCCTGCCGCGCCACCGCCGATGCCCGCACCGGCCGCCCCGCTGCCCGTCGGACCGATCGCCGTCCTGCTGATCGGCGCGGCCGGCGCCGGCAAGACCACCGTCGCCCGCTACTGGGCCGAGCGCCGCCCCACCCCCACCGCGCACATCAGCCTCGACGACGTCCGCGAATGGGTCCAGGCCGGGTTCGCCAACCCGCAGTCCGGCTGGAACACCGCCTCCGAGGCCCAGTACCGCCTCGCCCGCCGCACCTGCGGCTTCGCCTGCCGCAACTACCTTGCCAACGGCATCTCCTGCATCATCGACGACGCCGTCTTCCCCGACCGCCCCGCGATCGGCCTCGGCGGCTGGAAACGCCACATCGGCCCCGGCATGATCCCCGTCGTCCTGCTCCCCGGCCTCGACCGCGTCCTCGCCCGCAACGCCCAACGCTCCGGCAACCGCCGCCTCTCCGACGACGAAGTCGCCCGCATCCACGGCCGCATGGCCGGCTGGCGCACCTCCGGCCTCCCCATCATCGACAACTCCAACCTCACCGTCCCCGAGACGGCCGCGGCGCTCGACCAGGCGATCCTGAGCCGGCTGCACCAACGCTGACCCCCTGCGGGGAGCTCCCTCCACCCGACCACACGACCCGAGACGAGCACAGCGCGAGGCCGCCCGGGGCAAACCGGCTGTGCGGGGGGCTGTGGTGCGGGGTTTCCGCTGCGCGGAGGTTCGGCGGCCGGGGCCTTGGTGTGTGGGTCTCTGCCGCATGGGTCTCTGCTGTGCAGGTTCTCCTCGTGCGGGCGTCCGCCGCGCGCTTGTGCTGGGTGGGGTGGTTGCGTCGCGGGTGGGCGGTGGGCCTCTGGGGTGAAGGGGTGTCGGTGGGGGCGGGGAGAATAGGGGGGTTGGACGGGATCGATCGAGGAGTTGACGCGGGTGCCCGAGGGGCATGTGGTGCATCGGTTGGCCGGGCTGAACGGGGAGCTGTTCGGGGGGCGGGCGGTGCGGGTTTCTTCGCCGCAGGGGCGGTTCGGGGAGGGGGCCGGGCTGCTGGACGGGCGGGTGCTGGACGTGGCGGAGGCGCACGGGAAGCATCTGTTCCTGGGGTTCGGGGACGACTGGCTGCATGTGCATCTGGGGTTGTACGGGAAGTACGAGTTCGGGGTGGGGGAGGCCCCGGAGCCGGTCGGGCAGGTGCGGTTGCGGATGGAGAACGAGAGCGGGTTCGCGGATCTGCGGGGCCCGACGGCGTGCGAGGTGATCACGCCGGGGGAGAAGGCGGCGTTGCACCGGCGGCTCGGGCCGGATCCGTTGCGGCCGGGCGAGGTGGGGGATGCCGCGTGGCAGCGGATCTCGCGGAGCGGGACGACGATCGCGGCGCTGCTGATGGACCAGAAGGTGCTGGCGGGTGTCGGCAATGTGTACCGGGCGGAGGTGCTGTTCCGGCTGGGTATCAGTCCGCACCGGGCGGGCCGTGATCTGCGTCGCGCCGAGTGGGACGCGATCTGGGCGGATCTGGTGGCGCTGATGCGTGAGGGGGTCGCGGCGGGGCGGATCGACACCGTCCGGCCGGAGCACACGCCGGAGGCGATGGGGCGTCCGCCGCGGGTGGACGACCACGGTGGTGAGGTGTATGTGTACCGACGGCAGGACCAGCCCTGCCTGGTCTGTGAAACCCCGGTGCGGACCGAGGAGTTGGCGGCCCGGAACCTGTTCTGGTGCCCGCGCTGCCAGCAGTCCTGACGGGCCGTCATCACGGAGGGTAATGACAAAGCCTTGACGCAAGGTTGACCGGCCCTTGGGCGAGGGCCCCGGAGCGCGCTACCTATTGTCGGGTCCATGCCCGTGCAACCGTTCCGGGGCCCGCGCCCGACCCCGGCCCTTCCGGTCCTGCCGTACCGCAAGCCCACCAAGGGCCGCGACTACTGGGTGCTGGACGACGTCCTCCCGGACCCGGACGCGGTGCGCGCCCGGCACCTGGCCCGCACCGACTGGGACGAGGGGTACCCGCACAAGCCGGAGTCCTGGCCGGGGCTGCGGGCGATGCCCGGCCTGGAGCCGGACGAGTTGGCACACGTCGAGAAGCTGGTGCGGGAGACCGTGCAGGTGCCGCGGATCTGGGCGCTGAGCGAGGCCGAGGGCGGCACGTTCAACCACAACTGCGTGCAGGTGGTGGGGGCGGGGGAGTGCGAGCCGCGCCCGCACACCGATTCGCGTTCGCTGTGCCGCTACGCCGCCGTGCTGTACCTCAACCCGAACGTGCCGAAGCGGTGCGGGACGAGTTTCTACCGGCAGAGCCTGCCCGGGGGCCGGCTCGGCGGGAACACCGTGGTCGCCCCGCACAACAACCTGGTGGACGCGCTCGGCACCCGTTTCGTCCCGCCGGACTCGTTCACCGAGGACCTGGCCGTCCCGCACCGCTACAACCGGCTGCTGCTGTACACCGCCAACTTGATGCACACCGCCACCGAGTACTACGGCGCCACGCTGGACGAGAAGCGGATGACCTGCGTGTTCTTCTGGATGGCGTGACGCGCCGTCAACCGGCCGGGTGGGAGTGATCTGCGACACCCGCGGACGGGTCCGGTCTTGCCGCTGCGCCCGGGGCGGTTCTACGGTGGTCGGGCCGTGGTGTTCGGGAAGCCGGTGCACTGTGCCCGTCACAGGAGTCCGGAGCGGCCCTCGCCACTGTGATCGGGGAGTCGTCGGCTCCCACCTCGTGCCACTGGCCGTTCGCGGCCGGGAAGGCCGGGCGCCGACGCCGAACACCCCGTCAGCCAGGAGACCGGCCACGGCATCTCACGAAGTGATCCACGAGGTGCTGGAGCGTGATGCGCGGATGACCGCGTCCGATTCGACCATGCCCGGAAACGTCCCGGGCTCCCCTTTTCCTGCTTTCCGCTGGCGTCGCGAGGACACCTGGCGCACGGCCGGCCTGATGGCGGTGATCCTGGCCCTGCACGTGGCGGCGTTCGGGACGCTGCTGTTCCTGGTGGTGCCGGAGAAGTACCAGGTGGGTACCCAGGTGTTCGGGGTGGGCCTGGGCATCACCGCCTACACCCTGGGCATGCGGCACGCCTTCGACGCCGACCACATCGCGGTGATCGACAACACCACCCGCAAGCTGATGGCGGACGGCCGCCGGCCGGTCTCGGTGGGCTTCTGGTTCGCCCTCGGGCACTCCTCGATGGTGGTGCTGATGGCCGCGCTGGTGGCCGGCGGGGCCGCGCTGGCGGGCACGCTGATGGACAAGGACTCGACGACCCATCAGGTGCTGGGCACCATCGGCACCACCGCCTCGGGGGCGTTCCTGTACCTGATCGCGGCGCTCAACCTGGTGGCCCTGCTGGGCATTCTGCGGGTGTTCCGGGCGATGCGGGCCGGCGTGTACGACGAGGCCGAGCTGGAGAAGCACCTGAACTCCCGGGGCTTCCTGGCCCGGGTGCTGAACCGGGCGACCCGGTCGATCACCCGGCCCGGCCAGATGTTCCCGGTGGGCATGGTGCTGGGCCTGGGCTTCGACACCGCCACCGAGGTCACTCTGATGGTGATGGCGGGTTCGGGCGCGGCGTCCGGCGTGCCCTGGTACGCGATCGCCTGCATGCCGCTGCTGTTCGCGGCCGGGATGAGCCTGTTCGACACCCTGGACGGCACGTTCATGAACTTCGCCTACCAGTGGGCGTTCTCCAACCCCGTCCGCAAGGTGTACTACAACCTGACCATCACGGGGCTGTCGATCGCAGTGGCCTTCGTGATCGGCACCATCGAGCTGGTCACGGTGCTGCACGACAAGTTCGGGCTGGACGATCCGGTGTCCGGCTGGATCGCCGGACTGAGCCTGGACAACGTGGGTTTCGTGATCGTCGGCCTGTTCGTGGTGGTGTGGGCGGCGGCGATCGGCTACTGGCGGATCGCCCGCCGTTCCAAGGCGTTCTCCGGAGCGGGCACGTTCTGACGGAACGTCAACCGGCGGCCAGGATCAGCGTTCCGGCGACGGCCAGCCCGGCGCCGACCACCTGGACCCGCAGCAGGCGTTCCTTGAGCAGGCCGCGCGCCATCAGCGCCGTCACCACCGGGTAGAGGGAGGCCAGCACCGCCGCCACCGCGACCGAGCCCAGCTGGGTGGCGGCGGTGTACAGGCCGTTCGCGGCCACGTCGGCGACGCCGACGGCGGTCAGCGAGGGCAACGAACGGGCCGCGCCGCGCAGTTCGAGCGGCTCCCGGCCGGCGGCGGCGGCCAGCATGCCGATGCCGACCACCGCGTTGGTCAGTCGTTGCACGCACAGCGTCAGCAGCAGGCCGCCGTCGGCGCCGGCGTGCCCGATCAGGGCGAGCACCGCGCCGAACGCGAACGCGGCGGAGAGGGTGAGGACCAGGACCCGGCGGCTCACGGCCGGTCCGCCGCGCTGCGGGCCGCCGGCCAGCGCGACCCCGGAGATCGCCACCAGGATCCCCAACCCCTGGACGGCGCCCGGCCGTTCACCGAGGAACAGGCCCACCCCGATCGGCACCAGCACGCCGACGGTGGCCAGCGGCGACACCACGCCCATCGGCCCGAGCGCCAGCGCCCGGTAGAAGGCGAGCAGCGCGATGGGCCCGATCACCCCGGCCGCGACGGCGTACCAGAGCGCGGGCCCGGCGTCCGTCCAGCCGCCGGTGGCGGTGACGGCCAGTACGAGGACCAGGGCCGCCGCGGTCTGCGAGAGCACCACCACGCCGAGCGCGGGCAGGCGGCGGGTGATCGCGCCGCCGCCGTAGTCGGCGACGCCCCAGAGCAGGCTGGCGAGCAGCGCGAAGGCGGCGCTCATGAGGGCGTCGGGCGGGGAGCGGGGGGCAGCATGATGGACTCCGCAGTACAGTCGGTGGATCTGTCCTGCCGCCGCAGCATAGTTCAACCAACTGAACCGACCCAACTAAAATATTGGACTCAAGCGTGCCGGAACCCGATCTCGTCACCCAGGCCCTCGCCCGCAACCTCAAGCGGCTGCGCACCGAGCGCGGCCACACCCTGGACGCCCTCGCGGCCCGCTCCGGCGTCAGTCGCGGCATGGTGGTCCAGATCGAGCAGGCCCGCACCAACCCCAGTGTCGGCACCGTGGTCCGGCTCGCCGACGCCCTCGGCGTCTCGATCGCCCGACTGCTCGACTACGACGAGACCTCGGTGGTGCGGATCATCCCCGCCGAGGAGGCCGTGCGGCTGTGGAGCGGCCCGGAGGGCGGCAGCGGCATCCTGCTGAACGGCATCGAGGCCCCCGGCCCGCTGGAGCTGTGGACCTGGCACCTGCGGCCCGGCGAGACCCACGCCTCCGACCCGCACCCGGCCGGCACCGTCGAGATCGCCCGGATCGACGAGGGCGAACTCACCCTGGTCCTCGACGGCCGCGCCCACCTCATCCCGGCCGGCTCCACCGCCTCCTACGAGGCCGGCACCGCCCACAGCTATCGCAACGAGGGCACCACCGACTGCCGCCTCACCCTGGTGGTCTCCGTCCCGGCGCCGGCCGGCAAGTGACACCGGGCAAGTGCCACCGGCCCAGCGGCGCCGGGCAAGCGACACCCGGCAGGTGGCGCCCGGCGGTTGAGCACGGCGAAGGGCCCCGGGAGTTCGCCGACTCCCGGGGCCCTCGCACGCCGGTGCTCAGCGGGTCTCGCGGAACTCCACGTGCCGCCCCGCCACCGGGTCGAACTTCCGCAGGGCGATCCGGTCGGGGTTGTTCCGCCGGTTCTTGCGAGTCACGTAGCTGAAGCCCGTCCCCGCCGTGGACCGGAGCGTGATCACCGGTCGCAGCTCGCTGCGCGCCATCTCGAACCTCCCAATCCCGGCAACGATTGCCGTTTTCAGGTGGCCACAACGCTTCCCCGGCCCGTCGCATTCCCGCCCACGATCGGGCCCGTCCCGACGGGCGGCCCCCCGGAGCGGTTCGTAGGCTCGGAGACATGTCCGACGCGCACGCCGCCCGACGCGAACGCCTCCGCGAGTACTGCAGCGCCTCCGGAGCCGATGCCGCGCTGATCACGCGCGCCGCCAACGTCCGCTACCTCGCGGGCTGTCCGCCGTGCGGCGCCGCGCTGCTGCTCACCCGCGAGCGCGCGGTGCTGGCGCTGCCGCAGGACGTGCCGCCCGAGGAGTCCGTCGAGCGCGAGGTGGACGAGGAGGTGGCGCGGCTGTCGGCGCCCGCCGAGACGGATGCCGCGGTCGCCGCCGCCGAGGCCGCCGCCCGGCTGCGGGTGCGGGACCTCGCCGTCGAGGAGCACGACCTGACGGTCGCCCGGCACCGCGCGGTCGCCCGCGAGGCCGAGCCCGCCCGGCTGCTCGACCTGGACCGGGCGGTGGAGCGGCTGCGGGTGGTCAAGGACGAGCACGAGCTCGCCGACCTGCGGATCGCCGCCGAGATCGCCGACCAGGCGCTCGGCGAGCTGCTCGAATCGATCCTGGTCGGCCGCACCGAACGCCACCTGGCGATGGAACTGGAGCGCCGGATGATCGACCACGGCGCCGACCGGGCCGCCTTCCCGGTCTCGGTCGGCACCGGCAGCCATTCCGGCCTGGAGCGCCACCAGCCCACCGACCGCCGGGTCGAGGAGGGCGACTTCCTCACCGTCGCCCTGGGCGCGCAGTACCGCGGCTACGGCATCTCGACCGCCCGCACCTTCGTGATCGGGGCCGCCCCCGCGTCCTGGCAGGTCGAGTTGCACCGCCTGGTCTTCCGGGCCCAGCGGGCCGGCCGGGAGGCGCTCGGGCCGGGCGTCGAGCAGCACGTCCCGGACGATGCGGCCCGGTCGATCCTGCAGGCCGCGGGCCACGGCGAGCACGCCGTCCACCCGCTCGGGCACGGCATCGGCCTGGAGATCAGGGAGGCTCCGCGCCTCGGGCCCGCCGACATGGGTAAACTGGACAATCGCGTGCCGGTCACCGTCGGTCCAGGAGTGCATCTCCCGGGTCGCGGCGGTGTCCGGATCGAGGACACGCTCGTGGTGCGGCCTCCCGAGGAGGGCGGGCCCGAGCTGCTCACCATCACCACCAAGGAGCTCCTCGCGCTGTAGCCCGACGGGCCGCGGCGGCGCTCTGCTTGGTGTTCTTTGACAGCGGACATATCAGGAGTAAGTGCGCCCGTGGCTACCACGAACGATCTCAAGAACGGCATGGTCCTCAAGCTGGACGGCGGCAAGCTCTGGTCCGTCGTCGAGTTCCAGCACGTCAAGCCCGGCAAGGGCCCGGCCTTCGTGCGCACCAAGCTGAAGGAGGTCCTCACCGGCAAGGTCGTCGAGAAGACCTTCAACGCGGGCATCAAGGTCGAGACCGCCAACGTCGACAAGCGGACCATGCAGTACTCCTACCGCGACGGCGACGCGTTCATCTTCATGGACATGGACACCTACGACCAGGTTCCGGTCGACTCCGCCACCGTCGGCGACGCCGCCAAGTACCTGCTGGAGGGCTTCGAGGCCCTGGTCGCGCAGAACGAGGGCGTCCCGCTGTACATCGAGCTCCCCGCCGCGGTCGAGCTGGTCATCTCCGAGACCGAGCCGGGCCTGCAGGGCGACCGCTCCACCGGTGGCACCAAGCCCGCCACCCTGGAGACCGGCGCCGAGATCCAGGTGCCGCTGTTCGTCACCACCGGCGAGAAGGTCAAGGTCGACACCCGCGACGGCAGCTACCTCGGCCGGGTCAAGTAATCGTGGCCGCTGCTCGCAGCAAGGCCCGCACCCGGGCCTTCCAGATCCTGTTCGAGGCGGACCACCGCGGCGTGGCCCCCGAGCGGGTGCTCGCCGACTGGATCGCGCGGGCGCGCGACCCCCGTCCGGACGAGGGCATTCCGCAGGTCGCGGAGTACACCATGCAGCTGGTCGAGGGCTACGCGCAGCACGCGCGCACCATCGACGACCTGATCTCCACCTACGCGGTGGGCTGGACGCTCGACCGGATGCCGATCGCCGACCGCAACGTGCTCCGGCTCGGCACCTACGAGCTGATCTGGGAGGACGGCACCCCCGACGCGGTCGTCCTGGACGAGGCCGTCGAGATCGCCAAGGAGTACTCCACGGACGAGTCGCCGGCCTTCGTGAACGGCCTGCTCGCCCGCTTCCTGGAGCTCAAGCCGACCATTCGTCGCTGAGCCCCGTACTGCCTGTTCGAAGGCCGTCGGACCTGTTGGTCCGGCGGCCTTCGCGCGTAAGCTACCGGCAAGTAATGTGTTTTGGCGTCTGCACGAAAGGGCGGCCTCAGCCATGCCGGAGACCACCAGCGAGTTCGACCGGGGCATCGCGCTCACCCCGCACCCCGACGAGCCCGGCCGCTACGACGGCGAACTCGGCGACGGCTGGCAGATCGGCGGCGGCGTCAACGGCGGACTGCTGCTCGCCTTCGCCGCGCACGCCCTCGCCCTGGAGGCCGGGCCCGGCCACCCGCACCCGCTGACCGTCAGCGGCACCTACGTCTCGCCGTCCCGCCCCGGCCCGGCCACCGTCCGCACCGAGATCATGCGCCGCGGCCGCACCCTGGCCACCGGCAGCGCGATCCTCTCCCAGGACGGCGAGGAGCGGCTGCGGGTCACCGCCGCCTTCACCGACCTCGCCACCCTCGACGGCGAGGTCGCCACCACCGCCCTGCCGCCCGTGATGCCCGCCCCCGAGCAGTGCATAGGGATCGAGCACGCGCCCAGGGAACTCATCGCCCAGGCCGCCCTGCTGGAGCGCCTCGACCTGCGCCTGGACCCGGCCACCGTCGGCTGGGCGCTCGGCCGGCCGTCCAAGGAGGGCCGCATCCAGGGCTGGTTCCGGCTCGCCGACGGCCGCGCCGCCGACCCGCTCTCGCTGCTGCTCACCGCCGACGCGCTGCCCCCGGTCACCTTCGACCTGGGCCGCCCCGGCTGGGCCCCCACCATCGAACTGACCGTCCACCTGCGGGCGTTGCCCGCCGACGGCTGGCTGCGGGTCTCGCACGCCACCCGCAACCTGGCCGGCGGCTACTTCGAGGAGGACTGCGAGATCTGGGACGAGGACGGCCGCCTGGTCGCCCAGTCCCGCCAGCTCGCCAAGACCCCGCGCTGACCGGGGGCCGGCTCGGGGCAGGTCAGCGGCGGGGGTCGACCAGGATCTTGACGGCCGTCTCGTTGTGGTGGATGAGGGTCTCGAAGCCTTCGGTGACGAGGTGGTCCAGCCCGATCGTCTTGGTGATGAACGGCGCCAGGTCGATCCGTCCCTCCTGCACCAGCTTGATGGTCTGCGGGTGGGAGTTGACGTAGGCGATGGTGCCGCGCAGATCGACCTCCTTGAGGACGAGCTTCTGCATGTCGAGCGACGCCGGCTTGCCCCAGATCGAGATGACGGTGATCACCCCACCCGGCTTGATCGCGTCGAACAGCGTGTCGAGGACGGCGTTCACGGACGTCGCCTCGAACGCGACGTCCGCGCCCCGGCCCGCGGTGAGGCGGCGGACCTCCTCGACGACATCGGTGGCGGCCGGGTCGATGACGTGGTCGGCGGCCCTGGAGTCCAGCGCCTTCTGCCGGCGCAGCGAGCTGAGTTCGGAGACCGCGACCTCGACGCCCATCGCCTTGAGCACCGCGCAGGTGAGCAGCCCGATCGGTCCGGCGCCGCCGACCAGGGCGAAGTCGCCGGCCTTCGCGCCCGAGCGCTGGAACGCGTGGTACCCGACCGACAGCGGCTCGATCAGGGCCGCCTGGTCCAGTGGGAGGTCGCCGACCGGGTGCACCCACCGGCGCTCGACGACGATCTTCTCGGCGAGTCCGCCACCGCGCCCGGCCAGGCCGATGAAGTTCATGTCGGGCGACAGGTGGTAGACCGGGTTGCCCTCGCCGGTGTCGACGTCGGGGCGCAGGATGTAGGGCTCGACGACGACGCGGTCGCCCGGCTTCAGGTCGTCGACGCCCTCGCCCACCGTGTACACGACGCCGGACATCTCATGTCCGAGCGTCACGGGGGCACTCTCGCCCGAGACCGGGTGCGGGTGGCCGGCGGGCGGGACGAAGATCGGTCCGTCGAGGTATTCGTGCAGGTCGGTGCCGCAGATCCCGCAGTAGGCGACGTCGATGCCCACCGTGCCCGGCCGGACGGCGGGCTCCGCGATGTCTTCGATCCGGATGTCGCCGCGGTCGTAGTAGCGTGCAGCCTTCACTGGAAACCGCTCCTTCGGCTGGTTTCGGCTCACGGCCGCGGCGTCGCGCCCCGTCGTGAGCCGGGGCCCGCCGCAGCGCGGCCCCGTGCGGTCAATAGTCAAAACCTTGCGCCACCGGGCCTGGATCGGCCTCCCGGGCCGCCCGGCGCCCTCCGGCCCCATCTCGGCGGGCCACGCCCCGGACTTGACGGTCAGTTGCAGAGTTGTGACAGCCCGTGTGTGTGGGACGGGTGTGGGAGGGGAGAAGTCGGTCAGCAGTTGCTCGACCGAGATCCCCGGGAGCCACCGATGTCCAGGAACAGCCGCCGGCCGCGCCGTTGCGGTGCCGAGTCCTCGCGCCGCAGCGACGAGGCGTTCGTCACCGGGATCCTGACCGACGAGGCCGACTTCGCCCGGGCGCGGGAGTGGCAGCTCACCGACGCGCCGGACTACGACACCTACCTGCGCGAGACCGCCGGACTGCTGGCCGAGGCGGTGGAGGGGTACGCGACGGTCCGGGCCCGGATGTTCCACCCGGACGACTTCGCGGACTACTGCCTGCTGCACGGCCTCGACCCGGCCGAACAGGCCGCCCGGGACGGCTACCTGGTCAACCCGCCGCTGCAGACCCAGCTGGTCACCTACCGCGGCGAGGAGCTCGCCGACTTCGTGCCCCGCCTGGTCCGGGCCCGCGAGGGCGGCCTGACGCTGCGCCACGCCGACCTGGTGATGGACGGCGCGCTGTGCGCGGCGATGGGGGTACCGGCCGGCCGCCAGGGCTGGGGGAAGGCGGCCGCCGATCCGCGGGTGCGCTGGACGTACCAGCAGGCCTCCGAGGTGTTCCGCCGGGTGCTGGTCGGCGCCGGCTGCGGGGCGTACGAGTTCCGGGTCGCGGTGGACGCCCCCGGCGGGCCGCTGGAGGCGCACGCCCGGGTGCTGCACTGGGAGGACGGTGCGGTCCGGATCAACGACGAGGACCTCGACCTGATCACGGCGGTGCTCTGCGCGGGCCTGTACGGCGAACTGCCCGGCGCCGCGGTGCTGCACGGGACGCAGGGCTCCGGCGCGCTGTGCGGCGAGTACCGGCAGGTCGCCTGGGCCTGGCGCAGCACCGGCTTCGACTGGACGCCGGCCGAACTCGCGGTGCACGGCGTCCCGGCCGGTCCGGGCTTCAGCCTCGGCACCGTGGTCTGAGCATGCGACAGCGGGGCGGGCGGCCGGAGAACCGGCCACCCGCCCCGCTGTGACGTTTCTTCAGAGCGAACGCCCCGAGCGCCGGGATCAGCTCGCGTCGTCCTCGCGGACGGCGCGGCGCGCGTCCGGGTTCAGCACGCCCCAGCTGATCAGCTGCTCGGTGAGGATCGAGGGGGACTGGTCGTAGATGACGGCGAGGGTGCGCAGGTCGTCCTGGCGGATCGAGAGGATCTTGCCGTTGTAGTCACCGCGCTGCGACTGGATGGTCGCGGCGTAGCGCTGCAGCGGGCCGGCCTTCTCGGACGGGACCTGAGTCAGCCGCTCCAGGTCCAGCACCAGGCGCGGCGGCGGCTCGGCCGCGCCGCCCGGGGTGCCGCCGGGCAGCAGCTCCTGCACCGGGACGCCGTAGAAATCGGCCAGCTCGGCGAGGCGCTGCACCGTGACCGCGCGGTCGCCGCGCTCGTAGGAGCCGACCACGACGGCCTTCCAGCGGCCCGTGGACTTCTCCTCCACGCCGTGCAGGGAGAGATTCTGCTGAGTGCGGATCGCCCGGAGCTTGGCCCCGAGCTGCTTTGCATAGTCGCTGGACATGGATCTCCCCGGACGAGATTGCTTCGCGTGCACTGAATGGGAGCGACGAGGCTCGCTGCGGAGCGCGTTCGTAACTCACTGTGAGGTTACGTAGAGTGAGGGTGGCGCGTCAAGCCGAATGGGGCACTCGTGCGAACGTGTGCCGAGCGGGCCGAGATCAGCGCACTGCTACGATGAGCAAGGTTCTGGCTGCGGCCGGAAACCCTTCCCGACATCCTTTAAGACCCGTCCCGTGAGGCGGGGAAGGAGGTCCGCTTCGGCATGACCACACCCAGTTCCGCCCCCCGCGCCCCGCACCAGGTGCTGGACGCCACCGACGTCGCCCGGGTCGTCACCCGGATCGCCCACGAGATCGTGGAACGCGCCAAGGGCGCCGAGGACGTCGTACTCCTGGGCATCCACACCCGCGGTGTCCACCTGGCCCGCCGGCTGCGCGCCAAGCTGAGCCAGATCACCGGCCGGGAGATCCCGTTCGGCACCCTGGACATCACCATGTACCGGGACGACCTGCGGCTGAAGCCCGCCCGGGCCCTGGAGCACACCGAGATCCCCGCCGAGGGCATCGACGGCAAGCTGGTGATCCTGGTCGACGACGTGCTGTTCTCCGGCCGCACCATCCGAGCCGCACTCGACGCGCTCGGCGACATCGGCCGCCCGCGCGCCGTGCAGCTGGCCGTCCTGGTCGACCGCGGGCACCGCGAACTCCCGATCCGCGCCGACTACGTGGGCAAGAACCTGCCCACCTCGCTGCGCGAGGCCGTGCAGGTCCAGCTCTCCGAGACCGACGGCCGCGACGCCGTCCTGCTCGGCGACCGCGACTACGCCGCCCGCTCCTCCCAGGCTCTTGCCGCCGATCCCCAGCTCCCGGAGTAAACCCGCGTGAAGCGCCACCTCGTCTCCGCCGCCGACCTCAGCCGCGACGACGCGCTGCTGATCCTGGACACCGCCGAGGAGCTCGCCCAGCTCTCCGGCCGGGCCGTCAAGAAGCTCCCCACGCTGCGCGGCCGCACCGTCGTCAACCTGTTCTTCGAGGACTCCACCCGCACCAAGACCTCCTTCGAGGTCGCCGAGAAGCGGCTGTCCGCGGACGTCATCAACTTCTCCGCCAAGGGCTCCTCGGTCTCCAAGGGCGAGAGCCTCAAGGACACCGCGCTGACCCTGCAGGCGATGGGCGCCGACGCCGTGGTGATCCGCCACCACGCCTCCGGCGCCGCCGCCCGCCTGGCCGGCTCCGACTGGCTGCACGGCAGCGTGATCAACGCCGGCGACGGCACCCACGAGCACCCCACCCAGGCGCTGCTCGACGCGTTCACCATGCGCCGCCACCTCAACCCCGGCCCCGGCCGCGACCTGGCCGGCCGGAAGATCGCCATCGTCGGCGACATCCTGCACAGCCGGGTCGCCCGCTCCAACGTGCACCTGCTGACCACGCTCGGCGCCGAGGTCACCTTCGTCGCCCCGCCGACGCTGCTGCCGATCGGCATCGAAACCTGGCCCTGCCAGGTCTCCTACGACTTGGACGCGGTGCTGCCGAAGGTCGACGCCGTGATGATGCTGCGGGTGCAGCGCGAGCGGATGAACGCCGCGTTCTTCCCCACCGAGCGCGAGTACTCGCGCCGCTACGGCCTGGACGGGCTGCGCCTCGCCACCATGCCGGAGCACGCCATCGTGATGCACCCCGGCCCGATGGTCCGCGGCATGGAGATCACCGCCGACGTCGCCGACTCGCCGCGCTGCACCGTGGTCGAGCAGGTCGCCAACGGCGTCTCGGTCCGGATGGCCGTCCTTTACCTGCTGCTCGGCGGAGCGGTCTTCGCCGATGGCTCAGCCGATGCAGCCCGCACCACCGAAACCCCGGAGGCCGCCCAGTGACCACCTACCTGATCCGCAACGCCCAGATCCTCGGCGGCGCCCCCCAGGACATCCACCTCGTGGACGGCGTGTTCGCCGCGATCGGCGAGAACCTCGACGTGCAGGCCGACATCGAGATCGATGCCACCGGCCTGATCGCCCTGCCCGGCCTGGTCGACCTGCACACCCACCTGCGCGAGCCCGGCCGCGAGGACGCCGAGACGGTGCTGACCGGCACCCAGGCCGCCGCCATGGGCGGGTACACCGCGGTGCACGCGATGGCCAACACCTTCCCGGTCGCCGACACCGCCGGCGTGGTCGAGCAGGTCTGGCGGCTCGGCCAGGAGTACGGCTACTGCGACGTGCAGCCGGTCGGCGCCGTCACCGTCGGCCTGGAGGGCAAGCAGCTCGCCGAGCTCGGCGCGATGCACGACTCCGCCGCCGGGGTGCGGGTGTTCTCCGACGACGGCAAGTGCGTGGACGACGCGGTGATCATGCGCCGCGCGCTGGAGTACGTGAAGGCCTTCGACGGCGTGGTCGCCCAGCACGCCCAGGAACCGCGGCTGACCGCCGGCGCCCAGATGAACGAGGGCCTGGTCTCCGGCGAGCTGGGCCTGGGCGGCTGGCCCGCCGTCGCCGAGGAGTCGATCATCGCCCGGGACGTGCTGCTGGCCGCGCACGTCGGCTCCCGGGTGCACATCTGCCACCTGTCCACGGCCGGCTCGGTGGAGATCGTCCGCTGGGCCAAGGGCAAGGGCTGGAACGTCACCGCCGAGGTCACCCCGCACCACCTGCTGCTCACCGACGAACTCGTCCGCAGCTACGACCCGGTGTACAAGGTCAACCCGCCGCTGCGCACCGCCGCGGACGTCGAGGCGCTGCGCGAGGCGCTGGCCGACGGCACCATCGACGCCGTCGCCACCGACCACGCCCCGCACCCGGCGGAGGACAAGGACTGCGAGTGGGCGGTCGCCGCGATGGGCATGGTCGGCCTGGAGACCGCGCTGTCGGTCGTGCAGCAGACCATGGTCGAGACCGGCCTGCTGAACTGGGAGGGCGTCGCGGACCGGATGTCGCACCGCCCGGCCCGGATCGGGCGGCTGACCGGCCACGGACGTCCGGTCTCGGTGGGTGAGCCCGCCAACCTGGTGCTCTTCGATCCCGCGTACCGTGGTGTCGTGAACCCCGACACCTTCGCCACCCGTTCCCGCAACAGCCCCTACAAGGGCATGGACCTGCCCGGACGGGTGCACGCCACCTTCCTGCGCGGCGAGGCCACCGTCCTCGCGGGCGAACTGGTCGAGCGCTGATGCTGCTCGCCACCGAGAAGGGCCACGTGACCGACTGGCCCGGATACATCGGTGCGACGGTCGGCCTGCTGATCCTGATCGCGCTGGTGTACTGGCTGATGCGCCAGGGCTGGAACTGGCGCCGGACCACACAGTCCGACCTGCCGGAACTGCCCGCGGTGCCCGCGCAGCCGGGTGAGGCCCTGCTGGCCGGCCCCGGCCGGTACCACGGCTCCACCACCGCCGGGAACTGGCTGGACCGGGTCGTCGCGCACGGCCTGGGCACCCGCAGCCTGGCCGAGCTCACCCTCACCGAGCAGGGCCTGCTGGCCCGCCGCCCCGGCGCGGACGACCTGTGGATCCCCGCCGAGGCGCTCACCGGCGCCCGCACCGACTCCGGCATCGCTGGCAAGGTGGTCCCCTCGGGCCTGCTGGTGATCGGCTGGACCGTCGGGGAGCGGGAGTTGGAAAGCGGTTTCCGGTTGGACGCCGCCGCCGAGCACGACGCCTGGGTCGAGGCCGTCGAGGCACTGGTAACACGTACGAGCACGAAGAAGACGGAAGAGGCCGCGACATGACCGCACCTGCCCCCACCACGCAGCGCACCAGGCGGGAGCGAGTGCCCGCCGTGCTCGTCCTGGAGGACGGCCGGACCTTCCGCGGCCAGGCCTACGGCGCGGTCGGCGAGACCTTCGGCGAGGCGGTCTTCAACACCGGCATGTCCGGCTACCAGGAGACCCTGACCGACCCGTCGTACCACCGCCAGGTGGTCGTGATGACGGCCCCGCAGATCGGCAACACCGGCTGGAACGACGAGGACGACGAGTCGCAGCAGATCTGGGTGGCCGGCTACGTGGTCCGCGACCCCTCCCGGGTCGCCTCCAACTGGCGCGCCAAGCGCTCGCTGGACGAGGAACTGGAGCGCCAGGGCGTCGTCGGCATCAGCGGGATCGACACCCGCGCGCTCACCCGCCACCTGCGCGAGCGCGGCGCGATGCGGGTCGGCATCTTCTCCGGCCCGGCCGTGCAGGACCAGGCCACGCTGCTGGCCAAGGTGCAGCAGGCCCCCGAGATGAAGGGCGCCGACCTGTGCGCCGAGGTCGCCACCAAGGAGACCTACGTCGTCCCCGCGATCGGTGAGAAGAAGTTCACCGTTGCCGCCCTCGACCTCGGCATCAAGGGCATGACCCCGCAGCGGATGGCCGAGCGCGGCATCGAGGTGCACGTGCTGCCGGCCAACTCCACCGCCGAGGACATCTACGCGGTGCAGCCCGACGGCGTGTTCTTCTCCAACGGCCCGGGCGACCCGGCCACCGCCGACCGGCAGGTCGAGGTGCTGCGCGAGGTGCTGGCCAAGAAGACCCCGTTCTTCGGCATCTGCTTCGGCAACCAGATCCTCGGCCGGGCCCTCGGGTTCGGCACCTACAAGCTCAAGTACGGCCACCGCGGCATCAACCAGCCGGTGCAGGACCGCACCACCGGCAAGGTCGAGGTGACCGCCCACAACCACGGCTTCGCCGTGAACGCGCCGCTGGACAAGGTGAGCGACACCCCCTTCGGGCGGGTCGAGGTCTCCCACGTCTGCCTCAACGACGACGTGGTCGAGGGCCTGCAGGCACTCGACATTCCCGCCTTCAGCGTGCAGTACCACCCCGAAGCGGCAGCCGGCCCGCACGACGCCGCCTACCTCTTCGACCGTTTCGTCGAGCTCATGCGAGACGACATCAAGCACAGCGTGAGCATCATGGAGGCCCAGCGTGCCTAAGCGCACCGACATCAAGTCCGTCCTGGTGATCGGCTCCGGCCCCATCGTCATCGGCCAGGCGGCGGAGTTCGACTACTCGGGTACGCAGGCCTGCCGGGTGCTCAAGGCCGAGGGGCTGCGGGTCATCCTGGTCAACTCCAACCCGGCGACCATCATGACCGACCCGGAGATCGCCGACGCCACCTACGTCGAGCCGATCACCCCGGAGTTCGTCGAGAAGATCATCGCCAAGGAGCGCCCCGACGCGCTGCTGCCCACCCTCGGTGGCCAGACCGCGCTGAACACCGCGATCTCCCTGCACAAGGCCGGCACCCTCGACAAGTACGACGTCGAGCTGATCGGCGCCGACGTCGAGGCGATCAACAAGGGCGAGGACCGCGAGCTGTTCAAGGGCGTGGTCGAGGCCGTCAACGCCAAGATCGGCCACGGCGAGTCCGCCCGCTCGGTGATCTGCCACTCCATGGAGGACGTGCTCGCCGGCGTCGAGACCCTCGGCGGCTACCCGGTCGTGGTCCGCCCGTCCTTCACCATGGGCGGCGCCGGCTCCGGCTTCGCGCACGACGAGGAGGACCTGCGCCGCATCGCCGGCCAGGGCCTGGCCCTCTCGCCGACCACCGAGGTGCTCCTGGAGGAGTCCATCCTCGGCTGGAAGGAGTACGAGCTGGAGCTGATGCGCGACAAGCACGACAACGTCGTGGTGGTCTGCTCGATCGAGAACTTCGACCCGATGGGCGTGCACACCGGTGACTCGATCACCGTCGCCCCGGCGATGACGCTCACCGACCGCGAGTACCAGATCCTGCGTGACATCGGCATCGCCGTGATCCGCGAGGTCGGCGTGGACACCGGCGGCTGCAACATCCAGTTCGCCGTCAACCCCGTCGACGGCCGGGTCATCGTCATCGAGATGAACCCGCGCGTGTCGCGGTCCTCCGCGCTGGCGTCGAAGGCCACCGGCTTCCCGATCGCCAAGATCGCCGCCAAGCTGGCCGTCGGCTACACGCTGGACGAGATCCCCAACGACATCACCGAGCAGACCCCGGCCTCCTTCGAGCCGACGCTCGACTACGTGGTCGTCAAGGTCCCGCGGTTCGCGTTCGAGAAGTTCCCGTCCGCCGACGCCACGCTGACCACCACCATGAAGTCGGTCGGCGAGGCCATGGCGATGGGCCGCAACTTCCCCGAGGCGCTGAACAAGGCGCTGCGCTCGCTGGAGAAGAAGGGCTCCCAGTTCACCTGGGTCGGGGAGGTGGGGGGCGGCAAGAGCAAGGACGAGCTGCTGGCGAAGGCCCAGATCCCCACCGACGGCCGGATCAACACCGTCATGGAGGCGATCCGGGCCGGCGCCACCCCCGAGGAGGTGTTCGCCGCCACCAAGATCGACCCGTGGTTCGTCGACCAGCTCTTCCTGATCAACGAGATCGCCGTCGAACTCGCCGAGGGCGACAAGCTCGACCCCGAGCTGCTGCGCCACGCCAAGCGGCACGGCTTCTCCGACCAGCAGATCGGCGAGATCCGCGGCCTGAAGGCCGACGTGGTCCGCGAGGTGCGGCACGCGCTCGGCATCCGCCCGGTGTTCAAGACCGTCGACACCTGCGCCGCCGAATTCGCCGCCAGGACCCCGTACTTCTACTCGTCCTACGACGAGGAGAACGAGGTCGCGCCGCGCACCAAGCCCGCCGTGATCATCCTGGGCTCCGGCCCGAACCGGATCGGCCAGGGCATCGAGTTCGACTACTCCTGCGTGCACGCCTCCTTCGCGCTCGCCGACGCCGGGTACGAGACCGTGATGGTCAACTGCAACCCGGAAACCGTCTCCACCGACTACGACACCTCCGACCGGCTGTACTTCGAGCCGCTCACCCTGGAGGACGTGCTGGAGATCGTCCACGCCGAGCAGCAGGCCGGACCGCTGGCCGGCGTCATCGTGCAGCTCGGCGGCCAGACCCCGCTGGGCCTGGCGCAGGCGCTCAAGGACAACGGCGTGCCGGTGGTCGGCACCTCGCCCGAGGCGATCCACCTCGCCGAGGAGCGCGGCGCGTTCGGCCGGGTGCTGAAGGACGCGGGCCTGCCCGCGCCCAAGCACGGCACCGCCTTCTCCTTCGACGAGGCCAAGGCCATCGCCGACGAGATCGGCTACCCCGTGCTGGCCCGCCCGTCCTACGTGCTCGGCGGCCGCGGCATGGAGATCGTCTACGACGAGGCCTCGCTCGCCTCCTACCTGGAGCGGCACGCCGGTCTGATCTCCGAGCACCCCGTGCTGATCGACCGTTTCCTGGACGACGCGGTCGAGATCGACGTGGACGCGCTGTACGACGGCGAGGAGCTGTACCTCGGCGGCGTCATGGAGCACATCGAGGAGGCCGGCATCCACTCCGGCGACTCGGCGTGCGCGCTGCCGCCGATCACCCTCGGCGGCTTCGACATCAAGCGGCTGCGCTCCGCAACCGAGGGCATCGCCAAGGGAGTTGGCGTCCGCGGACTGATCAACATCCAGTTCGCGCTGTCCGGCGACATCCTGTACGTGCTGGAGGCCAACCCGCGCGCCTCCCGCACCGTGCCGTTCACCTCCAAGGCCACCGCCGTGCCGCTGGCCAAGGCCGCCGCCCGGATCTCGCTCGGCGCCACCATCGCCGAGCTGCGCGCCGAGGGCCTGCTGCCCAAGGAGGGCGACGGCGGCACGCTGCCCGCCGACGCGCCGATCTCCGTCAAGGAGGCCGTGATGCCGTGGTCGCGCTTCCGCGACGTGCACGGCCGCGGCGTGGACACCGTGCTCGGCCCCGAGATGCGCTCCACCGGCGAGGTCATGGGCATCGACCGGGTCTTCGGCACCGCCTACGCGAAGTCCCAGACCGGCGGGTACGGCGCCCTGCCCACCAGCGGCAAGGTGTTCGTCTCGGTGGCCAACCGCGACAAGCGCAACCTGGTCTTCCCGGCCCGCGCGCTGGTCGGACTCGGCTTCGAACTGCTCGCCACCACCGGCACCGCCGAGGTCCTGCAGCGGGCCGGCATCCCCGCCACCGTGGTGCGCAAGCACTCCGAGGGCGAGGGCCCGAACGGCGAGAAGACCATCGTCCAGCTGATCCACGAGGGCGGCATCGACCTCATCATCAACACCCCGTACGGCACCGGCGGCCGCATGGACGGCTACGAGATCCGCACCGCCGCGGTCTCCCGCGCCGTCCCCTGCCTGACCACCGTGCAGGCGATGGGCGCGGCCGTGCAGGGCATCGACGCGCTGCACCGCGGCGAGGTCGGCGTGATGTCGCTGCAGGAGCACGCGGCGCTGATCAACTCCGGCCGCAACTAGGCCGACAACCGTGGGGGGCACACCGCACGCCGGGTGCCCCCCACGTCCATGCCCGAGCCCAGCCAGCCGCCCCCTGCCGTCGGAGGACTCACGTGTACAAGCTGCTGTTCAACCTGCTGTTCAAGAAGATGGACCCGGAGAAGGCCCACCACCTGGCGTTCTTCTGGATCCGGCTCGCGCACTCGGTGCCCGGCCTGCGCTCGCTGGTGCGGGCCGTGCTCGCCCCGCGCGACCCCAGGCTGCGCACCACCGCGCTCGGCCTGGACCTGCCCGGCCCGTTCGGCCTCGGCGCCGGCTTCGACAAGAACGGCATCGGCATCGACGGCCTGTCGATGCTCGGCTTCGACTACGTCGAGATCGGCACCGTCACCGGCGAGCCCCAGCCCGGCAACCCGGCGCCGCGCCTGTTCCGCCTGGTCGAGGACCGGGCGCTGATCAACCGGATGGGCTTCAACAACCAGGGCTCCGCCCGGGTCGCCGCCCGCCTGGCCGGCCGCCCGCACACCAGCAACACCCCGGTGATCGGCATCAACATCGGCAAGACCAAGGTCGTCCCCGAGGACGAGGCGACCGCCGACTACCTGAAGAGCGCCAAGGCGCTTGCCCCGTACGCCGACTACCTGGTCGTCAACGTCTCCTCCCCGAACACCCCCGGGCTGCGCAACCTGCAGGCCGTGCAGGTGCTCGGCCCGCTGCTGTGGGACGTCCGCAAGGCCGCCGACGAGGTCACCACCCACCACGTGCCGCTGCTGGTGAAGATCGCCCCCGACCTCGCCGACGAGGACATCGACGAGATCGCCGACATGGCGCTGCACCTCGGCCTGGACGGCATCATCGCCACCAACACCACCATCGGCCGCGAGGGCCTGAAGACCCCCGCCGCGCGGATCGAGGAGATCGGCATGGGCGGCCTGTCCGGCGCCCCGCTCAAGGCCCGCTCGCTGGAGGTGCTGGAGCGGCTGCGGCGACGCACCGAGGGCCGCCTGGCGATCGTCTCGGTCGGCGGCATCGAGACCGCCGAGGACGCCTGGCAGCGCATCCTGGCCGGCGCCGACCTGGTCCAGGGCTACTCCGCGTTCATCTACGAGGGCCCGTTCTGGATGCGCAAGGTCCACAAGGGCCTGTCCGCGCGCCTGCGCGCCGCCGGCTACGCATCGATCGGCGAAGCGGTCGGCAAGGGCATCCGCTAGGGCCTGTCCGCCCGGCGACCACATTCTCAGGACGAGGAAAGACACCGATGACTGACACCACGCCGTTCGGCACCCGCCTGCGGACCGCCCTCGACACCCGCGGCCAGCTCTGCGTCGGCATCGACCCGCACGGCTCGCTGCTCACCGCCTGGGGGCTGAACGACGACCTCGCGGGTCTGGAGAGCTTCTCCCGCACGGTGGTTGAGGCGCTGGCCGACCGGGTCGCCGTGCTGAAGCCGCAGTCGGCGTTCTTCGAGCGCTTCGGCAGCCGCGGCATCGCGGTGCTGGAGCGCACCGTCGCCGAGGCCCGGGAGGCCGGCGCGCTGGTGCTGATGGACGCCAAGCGCGGCGACATCGGCTCCACCATGGCCGCCTACGCGGAGACCTTCCTGTCGCCGGACAGCCCGCTGTTCTCCGACGCGCTCACCGTCAGCCCGTACCTGGGCTTCGGCTCGCTCCAGCCGGCGGTCGAGCTGGCGCACCGGAACGGCTGCGGCCTGTTCGCGCTGGCACTGACCTCCAACCCGGAGGGCCACGAGGTGCAGCGTGCCATCGGCGCGGACGGCGAGAGCGTCGCGCAGGCCGTGCTGCGGCGGCTCGCGGCGGAGAACTCCGGTGCGGCGCCGCTGGGTTCGTTCGGCGCGGTGGTCGGCGCGACGCTCGCCGACGCGGGCGTGGACCTGGCGATCAACGGCCCGCTGCTGGCCCCCGGCGTGGGCGCGCAGGGCGCCACCGCGCAGGACCTGCCGCGGGTGTTCGGCGACCAGGTGCGCAACGTGGTGCCCAGCGTGAGCCGCGATGTGCTGAAGCACGGACCGTCGGTGGCGGCACTGCGACAGGCCGCGCAGGTGTTCGTCGATGATGTGAGGGCCGTCACAAACGCCTGACCCAGGGGTGGCCAACTCGGCTGATTTGCCCGGAAAAGTCCCGGGTCGGCCCCTGCTGACCTGGACTTTTCGTGTTCTTTTCCTGACGCGGCGGCCCAAGTTGGGTAGTGTCCGGCGGTAGGACGCCAGTTGGCGGTGGTTCCGGCCACCGTCGCAGGTCAGAGCCTGTGGCGTCCGGGCACAACCCAGTCATGGCTCATCCCTTCCATCCACACCTGAGGTGAACGGCGTGGCTCTTCCGCCCCTTACTCCCGAACAGCGCACCGCCGCGCTCGCCAAGGCCGCCGAGGCTCGCCGGAAGCGTGCCGACGTCAAGAACCGGCTGAAGCACTCGGGCGCCTCGCTGCACGACGTCATCAAGGCCGGCAAGTCCGACGACGAGGTCATCGGCAAGATGAAGGTCTCCGCGCTGCTGGAGTCCCTGCCGGGTGTCGGCAAGGTCCGCGCCAAGCAGATCATGGAGCGCCTCGGCATCTCCGAGAGCCGTCGTGTGCGGGGTCTCGGTACGAACCAGATCGCTTCCCTGGAGCGGGAGTTCGGCGGCGCCGCCTCCTGAACAGAGGCCGGTGTCGGCGGAACCTCCGCGATCCGGGATAATCGGTACATGAGTGAGCGTCCGCGGCTGACCGTGCTCTCCGGCCCCTCCGGGGTCGGCAAGAGCACGGTCGTCGCTCATATGAGGAAGCAGTTCCCCGAGGTCTGGCTGTCGGTGTCGGCAACGACCCGCCACCCGCGCCCGGGTGAGCGCGACGGAGTGCAGTACCACTTCGTCGACAACGAGCAGTTCGACAAGCTGGTCGCCAACGGCGAACTGCTGGAGTGGGCGGTGTTCGCCGGCAACCGGTACGGGACCCCTCGCCAGGCGGTCACCGACAAGCTCGACAAGGGCGAGCCGGTGCTGCTGGAGATCGACCTCCAGGGCGCCCGGCAGGTCAAGGAGTCGATGCCCGAGGCCCAGTTGGTCTTCCTGGCCCCGCCGAGCTGGGACGAGCTGGTGCGCCGGCTCACCGGCCGCGGCACCGAGTCGCAGGACGTCATCGACGAGCGGCTGGCAGCGGCCCGGGTCGAGCTCGCCGCCGAGGCGGAGTTCGACACGACGCTTGTCAACACCTCCGTCGAGCAGGTA
Source organism: Kitasatospora sp. NPDC059673 (assembly GCF_042734215.1). Taxonomy (NCBI): domain Bacteria; kingdom Bacillati; phylum Actinomycetota; class Actinomycetes; order Kitasatosporales; family Streptomycetaceae; genus Kitasatospora; species Kitasatospora sp. NPDC059673. The sequence goes on from NZ_JBHWEN010000031.1 coordinate 75,508, forward strand.
GCGGCCGAACTGCTAGCCTTGCTCGGTGTAGCCTGACCGGATCGGCTGCATCCAGCCAATCCATGAAAACCACTTCGGAAGGTTCAGCGTGTCCTCTTCGATGACCGCGCCCGAGGGCATCATCAACCCGCCGATCGACGAGCTGCTCGAGGCCACCGACTCCAAGTACAGCCTGGTGATCTACGCGGCCAAGCGTGCCCGCCAGATCAACGCGTACTACTCCCAGCTCGGCGAGGGCCTGCTGGAGTACGTCGGCCCGCTGGTCGACACCCACGTGCACGAGAAGCCGCTGTCGATCGCGCTCCGCGAGATCAACGCCGGCCTGCTCACCGCCGAGGCGGTCGAGGGCGTCTGAGCCCCCAGCTGTCCGTTCGAGGGCCCGCCCGATGCCATGCGCATCGGGCGGGCCCTCGGCATGTGGGCGCGTGCGCGCGGGGAGGTGTGCGCGGTGACACGTCGCAGCGGCCCGGCGGCGGGTCGTAAGGTGGGCGGGTTGACCCGTCGTTAGGAGAATCGACCGTCATGACCGCGCCCCGTGTCGTCCTCGGTGTCAGCGGCGGGATCGCCGCGTACAAGGCCTGCGAACTGCTGCGCCGGTTCACCGAGTCCGGGCACCAGGTGCAGGTGGTGCCGACCGCCGCCGCGCTGCACTTCGTCGGTGAGGCGACCTGGGCGGCGCTGTCCGGGCGGCCCGCCGCCACCGAGACCTGGGAGCGGGTGCACGAAGTCCCGCACGTGCGGATCGGGCAGCAGGCCGACCTGGTGGTGGTCGCCCCCGCCACCGCCGACCTGCTCGCCAAGGCCGCGCACGGCCTCGCCGACGACCTGCTCACCAACACCCTGCTGACCGCCCGCTGCCCGGTGGTGTTCGCGCCCGCGATGCACACCGAGATGTGGGAGCACCCCGCCACCCAGGAGAACGTGGCCACGCTGCGCCGGCGCGGCGCGATCGTCATCGAGCCCGCCGTGGGCCGGCTGACCGGCGTGGACACCGGCAAGGGCCGGCTGCCCGACCCGGGTGAGATCTTCGCCGCCTGCCGGCGCGTGCTGACCCGCGGCCCGCTGGAGCAGGACCTGACGGGCCGGCACGTGGTGGTCTCCGCGGGCGGCACCCGGGAGCCGCTGGACCCGGTGCGCTTCCTCGGCAACCGCTCGTCCGGCAAGCAGGGTTACGCGCTGGCCGCCACCGCCGCCGCCCGCGGCGCCAAGGTCACCCTGATCGCCGCGAACACCGCGCTGCCCGACCCGGCCGGGGTGGACGTGGTCCGGGCCGGCACCGCGCTCCAGCTGCGCGACGCGGTGCTGAAGGCCGCGGCCGGGGCGGACGTGGTGGTGATGGCCGCCGCGGTCGCCGACTTCCGGCCCGCCGAGTACGCCACCGGCAAGATCAAGAAGGTGGAGGGGGTCGAGCCCGCGCCGATCGTGCTGGTCCGCAACCCCGACATCCTGGCGGAGATCTCCGCCGACCGGGCCCGCCCCGGACAGCTGGTGGTCGGCTTCGCCGCCGAGACCGACGAGGTGCTCGCCCACGGCCGCGCCAAGCTCGCCCGCAAGGGCTGCGACCTGCTGGTGGTCAACGAGGTCGGCGACGGCAAGGCGTTCGGCCAGGACACCAACAGCGCGGTGCTGCTCGGCGCGGACGGCTCGGAGGTCCACATCGCGGACGGCCCGAAGGAGATGCTGGCCGACGCGATCTGGGACCAGGTCGCCGCCCGACTCGCCGACGGGGCCGCCCGATCCGCCGGTTGAGGTCCACAACGCCCCGAATCGTCCCGGCAGTTGGGACTTGATTCGGGTTGTTCCGGGAGTGTTTCCGCCGGTTTCACCCGCATGTGATCCACATCGCGGACATGTTCGAGCCGCACAGAGAGTGTCCGTGATCGGTAGCCGACCGTTACACTCCACAGCAGGAATCAAGTCTTTCCGGATGCCTCGGGACTTCCGAGCGCATTCAGTCAGCAGCCGCTGCAACCCCAGGGAGCGCTGTGTCTCGCCGCCTGTTCACCTCGGAGTCCGTCACCGAGGGCCACCCCGACAAGATCGCTGACCAGATCAGCGACACCATTCTGGACGCCCTCCTCAAGGACGACCCGACCTCCCGCGTCGCCGTGGAGACCCTGATCACCACCGGCCTGGTGCACATCGCCGGTGAGGTCACCACCAAGGCGTACGCGCCGATCGCCCAGCTCGTCCGCGAGAAGATCCTGGAGATCGGCTACGACTCGTCGAAGAAGGGCTTCGACGGCGCCTCCTGCGGCGTTTCGGTGTCCATCGGCTCGCAGTCCCCGGACATCGCGCAGGGCGTCGACACCGCCCACGAGCACCGGGTCGAGGGCGATGTCGAGGACGAGCTGGACCGGCAGGGCGCCGGCGACCAGGGCCTGATGTTCGGCTACGCCTGCGACGACACCCCCGAGCTGATGCCGCTGCCGATCACCCTCGCGCACCGGCTCTCCCGCCGCCTGACCGAGGTCCGCAAGAACGGGACCATCCCGTACCTGCGCCCCGACGGCAAGACCCAGGTCACCATCGAGTACGACGGCGACCGCGCCGTGCGCCTGGACACCGTCGTGGTCTCCTCGCAGCACGCCTCGGACATCGACCTGGAGTCGCTGCTCACCCCGGACATCCGCGAGTTCGTGGTCGAGCCGGAGCTCAAGGCGCTCGCCGACGAGGGCATCAAGCTGAACACCGAGGGCTACCGCCTGCTGGTCAACCCGACCGGCCGCTTCGAGATCGGCGGCCCGATGGGCGACGCCGGCCTCACCGGTCGCAAGATCATCATCGACACCTACGGCGGCATGGCCCGCCACGGTGGCGGCGCGTTCTCCGGCAAGGACCCGTCCAAGGTCGACCGCTCCGCCGCGTACGCGATGCGCTGGGTGGCGAAGAACATCGTGGCCGCCGGCCTCGCCCGCCGCGCCGAGGTGCAGGTCGCGTACGCGATCGGCAAGGCGGAGCCGGTCGGCCTGTTCGTGGAGACCTTCGGCACCGAGGCCGTTCCGGTGCAGAAGATCCAGGAAGCCGTCAGCAAGGTCTTCGACCTCCGCCCGGCCGCGATCATCCGCGACCTGGACCTGCTGCGCCCGATCTACGCCCAGACCGCCGCGTACGGCCACTTCGGCCGTGAGCTGCCGGACTTCACCTGGGAGCGGGCGGACCGGGTGGACGCGCTGAAGGCCGCTGTCGCCGGCTGAACGCTTTCTTGATCACGCCTGGTCGCGTCTGATCATGCCTGCACGCCTGATCACGCCTGATTGCGCCGCCCGTCGAGGGGTCTTTCCTCGGCGGGCGGCGTCGTCGTTGTGTCGGTGGTGTCCGCTAGGTTTGGGGGCGTGAGCAGCGCGGACGGGGCCGGGGAGCAGTTGGCGTTCATCCGGGAGACGGTGCGCCGGGCGAAGCCCCGGGCTGCGCGCGGGGTCGTCCTGGCGGAGCGGAAGCCGGTGGCCCGGGTGTTGGTCGACAAGGGCGTGCTGAGCCTCGACCAGTACTTCGACTACGCGGTGCCCGAGGCGATGTCCGAGGACGCGCGGCCCGGCGTCCGGGTCCGGGTCCGCTTCGGCGGGCGGGTCGGTGCGCACGGGCGGCGCGAGGGCGGCGCGCTGCACGACGGGTTCATCGTCGAGCGGCGGGACGACTCCGACTATGCGGGCCCGCTGGCGCCGCTGGCACGGGTGCTCTCGCCGGAGGTGGTGCTGACGCCCCGGCTGCTGCGGCTGTGCCGGGCCGTCGCCGACCGCTACGCGGGGACGCTGGCGGACGTGCTGCAGCTGGCGATCCCGCCGCGGCACGCCGGGGCGGAGGGCGAGCCCTCGCCGCGGCCACTGCCGCCGCCCGGGGCTGCGGCGGTGGGGAGCTGGGAGCGGTACGCACACGGGGCGGACTTCCTGGCCTCGCTGGCGGGTGGGCATGCGCCGCGTGCGGTGTGGACGGCGCTGCCCGGGCCGGAGTGGCCGTTCGAGATCGCGCGGGCGGTGGCCGCCACGCTGTCCTCCGGGCGCGGCGCGCTGGTGGTGCTGCCGGACGGGCGTTCGGTGGCGCGGGTGGACGCCGCGCTGCGGGGGGTGCTGGGGGAGGGCCGGCATGCGGTGCTGGCCGCCGAGGCGGGGCCGCAGGAACGTTACCGGCGGTGGCTGTCGGTCAGCCGGGCCTCGGTGCACGCCGCGATCGGGACCCGGGCGGCGGTGTTCGCGCCCGTGCGCGATCTGGGCCTGGTGGTGGTGTGGTCGGACGGCGACAGCAGCCACAGCGATCCCAACGCGCCGTATCCACACGTGCGGGAGGTGGCGTTGCTGCGCGCCGCGGAGGAGGGCGCGGCGATGCTGCTCGGCGGTGTCTCGATGACGGTCGAGGCCGCGCAGTTGGTGCGCAGCGGGTGGGCCCGGCCGTTGGCCGCGCCCCGTGAGGTGGTTCGGCAGGTCGCGCCCCGGGTGCGGACGGTGACCGAGCAGGACCAGGCGCGCGATGCGGCCGCGCAGGCCGCCCGGTTGCCCTCGGTGGCGTGGGAGACGGCGCGGGAGGCGCTGTCGCGCGGGCCGGTGCTGATTCAGGTCCCGCGACGGGGTTACGCGCCCCGGCTGGCGTGCGGGCGCTGCCGCGAGCCGGTGCGGTGTCGCGCGTGCGGGGGCCCGCTGGAGTCTCCGGCGGCGGACGCCGCGCTGGTGTGCGCGTGGTGCGGGACGGAGGAGAGCGACTGGCACTGCCTGGAGTGCGGGTCGTTCCGGCTGCGGGCGCAGGTGGTGGGCGTGCGGCGGACGGCGGAGGAGCTCGGGAAGGCCTTCCCGCGGGTGCCGGTGCGCACGTCCGGGCGGGACGCCGTGCTGGCTTCGGTGCCTTCGTCGCCTGCGCTGGTGATTTCGACGCCTGGCGCGGAGCCGGTGGCGGAGGGGCCCGGGTACGCGGCGGCGCTGCTGCTGGACGGCTGGGCGCTGCTGAACCGTCCGGACCTGCGGGCCGGGGAGGAGACGATGCGGCGGTGGCTGACGGCGGCGTCCCTGGTCCGCCCCGTGAGGGAGGGCGGGACGGTCGTGGTGGTCGCGGAGGCGGCGGCGCGGGCGGTGCAGGCGCTGGTGCGATGGGATCCCGCCGGGCACGCCGGGATGGAGCTCGACGAGCGGGAGGAGCTGCGGTTTCCGCCGGTGTCGCGGATGGCCTCGGTGACGGGGCCTGCGCAGGCGGTCGAGGACCTGTTGGGGCTGGTGCGGCTTCCGGACGGCGCGGACGTGCTCGGGCCGGTGCCAGTCTACGGGGGGCCGAAGGGGGAGACGGCGGAGCGGGCGCTGGTTCGGGTGGCGCCCGGGCAAGGCGCTGCGCTGGCTTCGGCGTTGAAGGCGGCGCAGATTGCTCGGCTGGCGCTGAGGGGGGCGGAGACGGTGCGGATTCGGGTGGATCCGACAGATATCGGCTGACGCGAGCGGAGGGGTGCGGGTTCAGGGGCGCGTGGGGGTACCTCCCGGCCCGCTAGGTGTACTGACCACGGAGGTTGGTGACAGGGCTCACGGCGTGGTGATCTTGAAATGAGTGAGGGCCTTCTGGCCAGGTGTGGATTGCGACATCTTCA
>NZ_JBHWEN010000032.1:0-28577 GCF_042734215.1 Kitasatospora sp. NPDC059673
CCTCCACACCTACAACTACCATCGCTGCCACACCGCACTCGGAGGACAACCACCGATCACCCGCGTCAACAACCCTGCGGGTCAATACAGCTAGGAGAACGAGGGGTGTCCAGGCGAGGGGCTCCGTGGCGTTTGACGGTGCACAACGAGGTGCGCGGCGGGCGGCAGGAGACGGTCGTTCAGGTCGGATACCTTGAGCGGCTCACCGTGCACGTGGGCATCGGGTTCCGTGGGCTGCTGGCGTTCCTCGGGTCGTCCTGCTGGGTGCGCAACCCGTCTTACCGCTGCCGCCGCAGCTGGCGGTCAGCCCGGTTCTTGCGGGCTGGGTTCTGCTCGCGGTCGCGCTGTTCTGGGAGTTGCTGGGGCGGGCGCTCGCGGTACGGCGGCGACGCAGGGAAGCCTCCTGGAGTTCGCCCGCTGTCCTCGATCGGGTGGCCGACGAGCTTGCCGCGGTGCTGCTGGACCGGTACCGGGACGACGAACGGCTGCGGCAGGCCGACAACCCCGAGTCGATCGACGTGCTGTGGAGGGAGGCCGGCGGCGACAGGGGCAGCCGTCCCGCCGAGGCCGGTGCGGTCGCACCACCCGGCTCCCTGGCCGCGTACTTCCGCCGTACGCCCGGTCGGCGGCTCGTTCTCCTCGGGCCGGCCGGTGCCGGGAAGTCGGTTCTCGCTGTGCGGCTCGCCCGCGACCTTCTGGCAGGACGGCAGGCCGTCGCCAAGGATGCGCGTGGTGAATCCGAACCGGTGCCCCTGGTGCTGCAGCTCGCCTCCTGGGACCCGGGACAAGGTCTCGACACCTGGGCGGCCGGCCGGCTCGCCGCCGAGTACCCCGAGGTGTGTACGCCGGCGCCCGGTGCCTCCCCGGAGGTGGTCGCAGGCCGCCTCATCGGTGCCGGGCGGGTGCTGCCGGTCCTCGACGGCTTCGACGAGCTGCCCGTGGCGAACCGTGCGGCCGCCTTCGACGAACTGGCGGCCCTGCACAGCACCCGGCCGTTCGTGCTGACCAGCCGCCCGGCCCAGTACCGTCAACAGGTCCCCGTCGACAGCGACTTCCTGCGTGCCGAGGTCGTCCTGTTGCCGCTGTCCTCGGCCGCCGTCGGACAGTACCTGAGCGCGGGTGGCCGCAGGACGCGGTGGCGCACCCTGGTGGACCGGCTCGTCGACCCCGTGGATCGGACCCGCGAGGTCGTCCTGTTGCGGCAGGCCCTGGATGTGCCTCTGATGGCAGGCCTCGCCCGGGTCGCGTACGGGCACGCCGGCACCCACCCGGACGAACTGGTTCAGCCGGGCCGGTTCCGCACCGTTCAGGAGATCCAGGGGCACCTTTACACCGCGTACCTGGACGCGGTCTACAGCTCCTCGCGTTCCGAGCGGGCACTGCGCGGCGGGCGCTCGCCGGAGGAGGCCCGCAGGTGGGCCGGGTTCCTCGCGGCGCGGATGAAGGCGGCGGGCCGTACCGACCTGTCCTGGTGGACTCTCGATCGTGACGTCCCCGCGCCGGTCCGGGTGCTGGGGCTGCTGCCCGCTTTCCTCCTCGCCTGGCTGATCGTCAGTCTGTTTGATTTCGGGAAGCCGTGGTGGGGCGACACCGTGCCGGTGTCGGTCCCGGGCGGCTTCGCGATCGCTGTGGTGGTCGTCCTGGGCCTTGCCGTGCTGTCCGTGGTGCGGGGAAAACCCGATTGGCAGCGCGCGCCCCAGAGCTTGGAGATGCCGAACGGCGACAGCCTGCGGCAAGCGCTCAGGGAGGTTCGGTGGAAGGCCGGCTCGATGACCCTCGGGTTGCTCGCGGGTTGGGTGACAGCCCTGACCTGGAGGCCGGCCAACGGAATCCCGAGCGTGAGCCTGGCCACTGCCGTCGTGCTGACGGCCTGCGTCAGATGGCTGGTCCACCAGGTGTGGCGGCCTGCTGACACGGCGCCGGCCGCGTCCCCGGCCCGCCTGCTCGCCCGTGACCGGCGCGCCACGCTCGCATTCGGCTGGCTGGGGCCGCTGGGAACCAGGAAGACCTTGGACAACGAGAACCTGGTATTTCTGATGCTGCCGCCGCTCATGGTGGCGTTCTGGCAGCTGATGCTCGGCAGGGGCCGGGTCTCCGCAGCCGACTGGGGTGTCGTCGGGGTCGGCAGCCTGCTCTGCTGGCAGCTGCACGCCGTCGCCGTGTCCGCGTGGGGCCGGTTCGCCGTCGCCAGGTTCTGGCTCGCGCTGTCCGGACGGCTTCCGCTGCGGTTCCTGGATTTCCTGGAGGACGCGCACCGGCGTGGGGTGCTGCGTCAGTCCGGCGGTGTCTACCAGTTCCGCCACATCGAGCTGCGCGATCGGCTCGCGGCCGACGCGGACGTCCCGGAAGGGCGTGAGGGCCCCGCCTCCTGGACGGGCGGCCTGCTGTTCCGGGCGGTGCGTGGCGCTGTGGCGATGGTCGTGTTCGCCGCCCAGATGACGATGGTCACCGGCGCCACGAGCGCGCAGCCGGGCCCATGGCCGGTGCGGGCGATTCCCGAACCCTGCTCCCTGCTGGAGCAGCGGGATCTCGCCCGGCTGACGGTCGACCGCATGCAGTACGCCCACCCGCCCGTGGACGAAGGCCGTGTGGCTACCCGGACCTGCACGGCCGCCGAGCAGTCACCGTTCGCCCCCGATGTGCGCATCACGATCAGTACGTTGCTGTTCCGACCGTTCCGATTGGCTGATGCGACGAGTCAGGCGTCCCAGTACGTCGAAGAGTTGCGGAGAAAGACCGCGAACCGGGAGTCGCCCGTCCGGGGTCTCGACGGGCTGGGCAACGAGGCCTTCCTCACGATGAGGCCCGAGACGGACTGGGGGCCGCACGTCTACTGGACGGACCAAGGGCCACAGACCCTGCGGGGTTCGGCCGTGATCCGCCGTGAGAACGCCGTGCTCTTCGTCTCCTACGCCGAAGAGTTCGCCTCCGAAACCCGGATGGCCGACGTGCTCCGGGTCCTGGCGGACCACGCCGCGGAACGCGCCGGCTCCGGATGGCGGCAGGGTGGCGGCGACACTCCGGCGAGCCTGGACGGCATGCCGAGGAGCCCGGTACCGGACAAGGGAAACCGCTTCGCCTACTACCACCGCGACTGGCGCGACAAGGCGTACGGCGCGTCCTGGGGCGACGAGGAGCGTTCCCGTGTGTGGCACCTGAGGTACCTGCCGTTCGCCTTCCGCGGGCCGAGAGAGCTCGACTGCAAAGACACCGCCAGTGAGGAGGAGCGGAAACTCCAGCAGCTGGTGGTGTACACGTGCGGTCCGGCGAAGGCGGCGCAAGCCCTGGGGGTTGCCGGGCCGGATGTCAGCATCGAACTCGCGGCGTTCTACTGCGGCAGTTCGTGCGACGACACCGCAGCGGAGACTCTGCTGAACCGCGACCGCGCGAAACACCCGGAGAGGCTCGACTGGAAGCGCGTCAACCCCTGGGCGCTGTACGCGGAGTGGAGCGACGAGAAGGCCTCACCCGGGCCGGGACGTTACGGGATGCTGCTGTACCGGACGGCCGCATGGCGGCAGGACGGCGAGCTTCAGGTGATGCTGGTGTGGCTTCGGGTGGAGACCTCGACGGAGGAGAGGGAGCTGGCGCAGAAGATCGTCAACGACGTCTACGCCCAGGCTCTCGGCAACCGGAACGTCGCCGACTGAGGTTCCAGGGTCAGAAGGCGTTCTCGGTGAATGCGGCGAGGGCCCGGGCGCAGGGCGGCGGTGACGGGGACGTGGGTGGCGGGGGTCGGGCCGCAGGCAGGCAGGCGTTCAACCCCGGTGCGGGGGCAGCGCATTCGTCCGATCCCACCCCCGCGTGCAACATCTGCGCCCCCTTGTGCATCTATTAGGGGGAGAAAGCTCGGAGGGGCCGGGCGACGGGGGTGCGATGTGATACGCGGACAGTCCGACACCGTCGAGCCGGCGGCGGACGGGGGAGAGGGACGGGTGCCCCGGCAACGGTCGCGGGGCGGGGGCCGGCGGGGCGCCAAGCAGGGGCGCGGGCGGCGCGGGTTGAAGATCGCCGCCTGGAGCGTGGCCGGGCTGGTGGTGCTGACCGTCGGAACGGGCGGCTACCTGTACATGCGCTACAACGGCAACATCAAGTCCGCGCCGCTGTACGCCGGTGAGAGCGGGGACGCCGGGCACGAGGTGCCGGACGAGTTCGGGCGGACCCCGATCAACGTCCTGGTGATCGGCTCCGACTCGCGCGACAACCCGGAGGACTGTGAGATCGGCGGCGACTGCGGCCCCGGTGCCAACGCCGACGTCCAGCTGCTGCTGCACGTCTCGGCGGACCGCTCGAACGCCACCGTGATGAGCATCCCGCGTGACCTGGTGACCGACCTGCCGGGCTGCCAGGACACCGAGCACAAGACCAAGTCCAAGGCCGGCCGCGGGCAGATCAACTCCACGCTGGCGTACGGCCCCGGCTGCACCGTGGCCGCCGTGCACCAGCTCACCGACGTGCCGATCGACCACTTCGTGAAGGTCGACTTCGTCGGTGTGATCAAGATGTCGGACGCGGTGGGCGGCGTCCCGGTGTGCGTCAGCGACAACGTGTACGACCCGTACTCGCACCTCAAGCTGACCAAGGGCAAGCACACCCTGAAGGGCATGGCAGCGCTGCAGTTCGTCCGCACCCGGCACGGCTTCGGGGACGGCGGCGACCTCGGGCGGGCGGCCGCCCAGCACGCTTTCCTCGGGTCGATGATCCGTGAGCTGAAGAGCGCCGGGACGCTCACCGACCCGACCAAGGTGCTGTCGCTGGCCGACGCCGCCACCAAGGCGCTCACCGTCGATCCCGGCCTGGACGGGATCACCAAGCTGGTCGGCCTGGCCGACGACCTGAACAAGGTGCCGCCGTCCCGGGTCACCTTCACCACCATGCAGACCGGGCCCGACCCCAGGGACGACAACCGGCTGGTGGCCGGCCCCGACGCGAAGAAGCTGTTCGCGTCGATCAAGAACGACCAGCCGCTGAGCGCTGACCCGAACGGCGCGAGCAGCGCGCCGCCCTCCTCGCCGCCGCCCGCCGATCCCAGCTCCGCCCCGCCGACCAACAGCACGCCGCGCAAGAACATCGCCGTGACGGTGCGGAACGGCAGCGGCGTCACGAGCCGGGCCACCGCCCTGGTGGAGGCGCTGCGCACGGCCGGGTTCTCCAAGGACACCACCACGGGCAAGAACACGCCCACCGAGCACAGCACCGTCCGCTACCCGGCCGGGAAGGAGGCCGAGGCCAAGCAGGTGGCCGCCGCGCTCGGCATGCCCGAGAGCGCCGTCGAGGCCGGCACCGGCAGTTCGATCGAGCTGCTGATCGGCACCGACTGGAAGTCGGGCACCACCTTCCCCGGCGGCGCGCAGGGCGGTTCGACCGCCCCCGTGGACCCGGCCGCCGCGCTCAAGGGCGCCGAGGCCACCACCGCCGACAACGAGAACACCTGCGCCCAGGTCAGCCACGACAACACCGTCAGCCTCCCCGGCTACGGCGGCATGACCCCGATCAAGGCGTTCGACCGCAGCCCGGACATCCCGGTCTCCGCGCCGTGATACGAGCTCAGTGCCGCCTCCGGTGGAGCAACTGGCCCGCCAGCAGCACCGCCGGGGCGGCAACCGCCGCCACGTGCAGCAGCCACCAGCCCGGGCCGTAACCGACGTGCAGGTGGGACACGATCGTCGACGGCAGGGCATGCACCAGGTGCGGGTCGGCACCCCGCAGGTCCGCGACCAGCAGGCGGACGGGCAGCACCAGGGCCAGCAGGTACCCGGTGGCGCGGACGGCCACCGGGACCCTGGGCGGGCACCAAGCGGCCAGCAGGGCGGCCAGCGTCGGCAGCAGCCACAGCCAGGACAGCGTCACGGCGCTGCCGCCGGGCGCGGGGAACCCGTCCAGACCGAGCACCTCGAACAGCGGGGTGCGGGCCCGGTTCAGCGAGAGGGCGGCGGACGGCGGAAGTTGACTGTCCGGGTGGAACACGAACGCGTTCAGCGGCATCGCCGCACCGAGCACGGCCGGCACCAGCAGCGGGAGCAGCACCGTCACCACCGCACGGCGGGCGGCCCGTGGGGCGGCAGGCTCGGGCGGCGGCGCGGCCGGGACGGTCGGAGCGTTCGGTGAGTTCGGCACGCCCGGCGCGAAGGCCGGCGGCGCGAAGGCCGGCGGCGCGAAGGCCGGCGGGGCGGGGACGCCGGGCAGCGCGGGGACGCCGGGCGTGCCGGCCGGGTGCGGCACAGTGGCGGCGGCCGTCGGCGGGTGCGCGCCCAGGTGCGGGGCGAGCATCGCCGCAGCGCGGGCGCCGTCGAGGCGGGCGGCCGGGTCCTTCGCCAGCAGGCCGTCGATCAGCGGCGTCAGCGGACCGGCCAGCACGCACGGCGCGGGCGGCTCGAACAGGACGGCGGTGAGGGTGCCCACCGGGGTGTCGCGGCGGAACGGCAGCCGCCCCTCCACGGCCTGATAGAGCGTCGCGCCCAGCGAGAACAGGTCCCCGGCCGGGTCGGCGGGCCCGCCCTGGGCGCGCTCCGGCGCGATGTAGTCCACCGACCCGACGAACATGCCGGACGCGGTCAGCGCGGTCTGGTGCTGCTGGACGGCGATCCCGAAGTCGGCGAGCAGCACCCGGCCGTCGTCCGCCAGCAGGATGTTGGCCGGTTTGACGTCCCGGTGGACGATCCCGGCGCGGTGCGCGGCGTCCAGCGCGGCCAGCACGGCGGACGCCACCCTGGCCGCCTCGGGGACGGGCAACGGGCCGCCCTCGGCGATCCGCTCGTGCAGCGACCGCCCGAGGATCAGCTGCATCACCGTCCACGGCGCGCCGCCGTCCAGCACCACGTCGTGCACCCCGACCACGTGCGGGTGGTCGCGCAGCCGGGCCGCGTGCCGGGCCTCGCGCTGCGCCCGCGCCAGCAGTTCGGCGTGCTCGGCGGCCGTCCCGCTCGGCGGCAGGCGCACCTCCTTGAGGGCGACGTCCACCCCCAGGGTCTCGTCGTGCGCCAGCCACACGCTGCCGAACCCACCCGCCCCGAGCGCTCGCACCAGCCGGTACCGGCCCCCGACGAGCCGCCCTGCCCGATCCTCCGTCACCCCGACCCCCGTTCCTCGCCGTTGCCCGGCAGTCTCGCAGAACTCCCGTGCCCGGTAAGGGCGTTCCGGGCCACGGAGAACTTCTCGCCGAATCCGCCGAACCGGGCCCCGGCGAGCTGGCAATAGAGGGTGGAAGCGTCCCGAGAAGCCGCGCGAAGGAGAGCCCATGTGCAGGACCGACCAGACATTGGCGACCGGCCGATGGGGGGTGGGCCGGTGACGGCGGTTCTCGGAACGGACGCGCCCCTGCGGGAGGGAGCGGACGACGACGCGACGGTCATCGGGGCATCGCTCGCCGAACCGGACCGGTTCGGCGAGATATACGACCGGCACGCCACCGCGGTGCACCACTACCTGGCCCGGCGGATCGGCGCCTCGGTGGCCGACGACCTCACCTCCGAGACCTTCCTGTCGGCCTTCCGTATCCGCGGCCGAAGCAAGGCCTGGTCCGGCCGGCCAACCAGGGGATCGAAACCAGCGTCACCAGGGCCCCCCACGAGGCCGGCCCCAGTCTCCTGGGGGCCCCCTACAGCGCCCTGGCCGCGCTGCCGACCGATCCCGACGAGCTGCTGCGGCGCATCGAGGCGGACCCGTCCGTGCAGGAGGACCAGGTCCGGACCCACGTGAGCCGCGAGGTGGCGATCTGGAGCCTGATTCGCTCGATCATGGACAGCGCCTGCCCCGCTCCCCAGCAGGCCGCACTGTTCCGGGCCGCGGCCAAGCTGCCGAACATCTCCTACAGCGCGGAGGCGACCGACGCGCTCGGCCGCAGCGGCGAGGCGGTGTCCATGCTCGACCCCCGAGCGGGGACCGTCCAGCTCATCCTGGACCGGAAGACCCACGCCTTCCTCGGCGAACGCGTCATCGGAAAGCCCGGGTCGCCGGCCGAGGGCAAGGTCGTGGACAGCAGCGCGGTGCGGAAGGTCGCGATCGTCGACGCGACGGAACAGCTGCCGTCCTGACCGGGCGCAACAGCTGCAGCGCAATTGGTGACGAGTTGCGGCGGCGGGCATGAGCGGACCGGATGTTCCCGGTCGGACGCGGTGTCACGGAGATTTCCGTGGCGCCGCGTTCGGCGTTCCGGGCCGCCGGTCGGCGCAGGTTCAGAGGCCGAGGACCAGGACACGGGGGCCGCAGAGCAGCGTCAGATCCTCCGGGGCCGAGGTGAGGACGGTGACCGGGTCGGGGACAGAGCGGGCGATCACAGCGAACGCGGCTTCGCTGGCGTACTTGTGGCCGTGCAGCCGGTGTTCTCGGAGCAGCGCCGCCGCCTGGTTGCCGATCTCGCGGGTGACGTCGTGGACGTCGATGCGGGAAAGGGCCCAGCGGATCCGAGCCGGGTGGGCGCGGGCATCGTCCGCCTCGATCACGGTCATCGCCGTGGTGCCGACCCGCACACCCTCCGCGGTGGCTGCCTGTACGAAGGCGGCGACCTGGCGGTCGTTCAGGTAGAGGCGGGCCAGGCCCTCGCTGTCCAGGAGGAGGGTGCCGGGCATCAGGCGGCCGTGTCGTCGGCCGAGGCCGGCCGGTCGTGGCGCAGCAGCGCGCGGGCGGCGTCGATCTCCTCGGGGGTGAGTGGTTCGTTGTCCGCCTCGAAGTCGGCGACGATCTCGCGGAGCTTGTCCATCGCCACGCGGTGTTCCAGTGCCTCGGCGACGTAGGCCGAGAAGCCGCCTGGGCCCACCTGGCTGCGGATGCTCTCCGCAAGGTCCTCGGGCAGGCTGACCGAATACTTCTTGCTACCGCTCATGCTCCCGATCCTACCGGTGGTGGCAAGAGGCTGCGTGGAGTGCTGCGGGCCCCGGGATAGGGGTCCGATAGCCGGGTCGGTTCGGGCCGATAGGGGTGGCCGGGAAAGTAGTGCTCACAAGAGGCGAACCTCCGCCGAATCGTGAGGACTCGGATGATGATCGATTACCAGAACCGTACGGCGTCGGGGGGGACGACGTCCCCCCTGGCGGCTGAACTGTCCAATGTGGTCAAGCGGTTCACCAACGCCAAGGGCGAGGTGTTCACCGCCGTCAACGGGCTGGATCTGCGGATTCGGCGGGGCGAGGTGGTGGCGTTCCTCGGGCCGAACGGCGCGGGCAAGACCACGTCGATCGACATGCTGCTGGGGCTGACCCGGCCGGACGAGGGTGAGGTGCGGCTGTTCGGGGTGAGCCCCGAGCAGGCGGTGCGGGCCGGGCGGGTGGCGGCGGTGCTGCAGTCCGGCGGTCTGCTGCCGGACCTGACGATCGAGGCGACCGTGCACATGCTGGCCTCGCTGCACCCGGGGGCGGACCCGGAGCGGTGCATGGCGCGGGCGAACATCACCGAGCTGCGGGCCCGCCGGGTGGCGGCCTGCTCGGGCGGCGAGCAGCAGCGGCTGCGTTTCGCGCTGGCGCTGCTGTCCCGGCCGGACTTCCTGGTGCTGGACGAGCCGACGGCCGGCATGGACGTGGTGGCCCGGCGGGACTTCTGGGCGGCCGTCCGGGAGGACGCGGCGCGCGGCATGACGGTCATGTTCGCCACCCACTACATGGAGGAGGCGGACCAGTTCGCCGACCGGGTGGTCATGATCAACAAGGGTGCGGTGGTGGCCGACGGCTCGGCCTCCTCGATCCGCGCCGCGACCAGCGGCCGCACCGTCTCGGCGGTGCTCAGCCCGTACGAGGCGGGCGTGGTGTCCCGGACGCCGGGCGTGCGCTCCAGCGCCGTCCGCGGTGAGCGCACCTACTTCACCTGCACCGACTCGGACGCGCTGCTGCGGGTGCTGGTCGGCGAGACCCAGGCGCGGGACATCGAGGTGGCGCCGCGCAGCCTGGAGGAGGCCTTCATGGCCATCACCGAGAACGCCGGCCGCGCCGGGAGCGCCGCCAACGCCCAGAAGGAGAACGTCTGATGGCCGCCGTCACGGCGCCCGCCGCCGCCCGCACCTCGGTGTTCAACGGGGTCAACCCGACCTTCATCCGCTACGAGCTGCGCCGCCGGTTCAACCGGCAGACCACGATCTTCACGGTGCTGCTGCCCGCAGTGCTGTACCTGGCGCTGTTCCGCACCGGCCCGTCCGGCGGCGCCAACCTGCCGCACGGCAACTTCGCAGCCTGGATGATGATCGGTCAGGCGGTGTACGGTGCGGCCACCGCCGCGGTCAGCTCGGCCGCCACCATCTCGGTGGAGAAGTCCGTCGGCTGGATGCGGACGATCGCGATGAGCCCGCTCACCCCGCCCGGCTATCTGCTGGTCAAGGTGCTCTGCTCGGTGCTGATGGCCGGTGTGCCGGTCGCCATCGTGGGAGTGCTGGGTGCGCTGACGGGGGCCGAGGCCGACGCCGGTGTCTGGGTGACCTCGCTGCTGGTGGCCTGGGTCGGGGCCGCGGTGTTCGCCGCGCTCGGCATCGGCATGGGCCTGGCGCTGAAGCCCGACGTGGTGATGCACATGCCGGGCCTGACCATGACCGCCCTCGCCTTCCTGGGCAACCTGTTCATCCCGCTCAGCGGCGTGATGCTGGAGATCTCCCGCTACACCCCGATGTACGGGGTGGCGACGCTGGCCCGGTACCCGCTGAACGACGGCTTCTCGTTCCACGGGGAGCACTCCAGCGTGGCCGGCGCGGTGTTCAACCTGCTGGCCTGGTTCGCCGGCTTCTCGTTCCTGGCGATCCGCCGCTTCCGCAAGTCCACCGGCCGCCCGTAAGCACGCGGCACACCCCCCCCGCCGGGCGCCCCCGCGCCCCTGCCACACCCCGCCGGGCGCCCCCGCGCCGGGCGCAGGCCCCACTCGAAAGGAGGTTCGAACAAATGTTCGCATACATTGCGCCGGGCCAGGGCTCCCAGACCCCGGGCATGCTGGCCGCCTGGCTGCGCGACCCGGCCACCGCCGAGCGGGTGCGGGCCTGGTCGGAGGCCGCCGAGCTCGACCTGGTGCACCTCGGCACCAAGGCCCCGGCCGCCGAGATCGCCCGCACCGAGCACACCCAGCCGCTGCTGGTCGCCGCCGGACTGCTCGCCCACCACGCCCTGGCCGGTGCCGTCCGGCCGGGCGGGGCGGTGGCGGCCGGCCACTCGGTCGGCGAACTCACCGCCGCGGTGTACGCCGGGGTCCTGGAGCCCGCCGACGCGGTGCGGCTCGCCGCGGTCCGCGGCCGGGCGATGGCCGCGGCCTGCGCCGAGGCGCCCACCTCGATGGCCGCCGTGGTCGGCGGCGAACAGGACGAAGTCCTCGGCCGCATCGCCGAGTTGGGCCTGACCCCGGCGACCTTCAACGGCCCCGGCCAGATCGTCGCGGCGGGCCTGACCGAGGCCCTGGAGCAGCTGGCCGCCGCCCCGCCCGCCGGGGCGACCGTCAAGACGCTCAGCGTGGCCGGCGCCTTCCACACCCCGTACATGGAGTCGGCCCGGCAGGCCTTCGCCGCCGCCGCCGAGGCGGTGCCGTTCGCCCGGCCCACGCAGCTGCTGCTGTCCAACGCGGACGGCGCGCTCGTCGAGGACCCGGCGGACATCCGCCACCGGCTGGTCCAGCAGGTGGTCAGCCCGGTCCGCTGGGACCTGTGCCTGGACCGGCTGGGCGAACTGGCCCCGGAGGCGACGCTCTCGCTGCCGCCCGCCAAGACGCTCGCCAACCTGCTCAAGCGCCGCCACCCCCAGCTGGAGGTGCTGTCCCTGAACACCGCCCGGGACATCACCCGGGCCCAGGAGCGGCTCGCCGCCGCCGAGACCGTCGAGGGAGTGGCCGTCCATGCCGGTGTCTGACCTGCTCGAATACCCGCTCCAGGAGCGGGCCGACCACCCCGCCGTGATCGACGCCGACGGCACCCTGGACTACCGCGGGCTGGGCAGCGCCGTGGACCGCGCGGTCGGCTGGCTGCGCGGTCAGGGCCTCACCGCCGGCGACCGGGTGGTGTACGCCGGCGGCAACGACCGCACGTTCCTGGCCCTGTTCTGGGCCACCCTGCGGATCGGGGCGATCTTCGTCCCGGTCCACCCGGAGCTGACGGACCAGCAGATCGACCACATCGTGGCCGACTCCGAGGCCGCGCTGGCCGTCTGCCGCCCGGCGGCCGGGGCCCGCGCCGCCCGCACCGTCGAGGTCGAGCAGCTCTGGCAGCAGATCCTCGCCACCGCCGAGGACGGCCACCGCGCCGACTTCGACGACGACACGGTGGCGATGCTGATCTACACCTCCGGTACCACCGGCCGCCCCAAGGGTGTGGTCTGCCCGCACCGCCAGATGCTCGCCGCCCTGGACGCCATCAACGCCTGCCTCGGCTACCAGCAGGACGACGTGGTGCTGTGCCGGCTGCCGCTCTCCTTCGACTACGGCCTCTACCAGGCCCTGCTGTCCGCGCTGGTCGGCGGCACCCTGGTGCTGGCCCGCCGCAGCGAGGACGTCGGACTGCTCCGGCTGATCGAACGCACCGGCGTCACCGTCGTCCCGCTGGTGCCCTCGCTGGCCCAGATGCTCCACCTGCTGCAGAGCAAGCTGCACCGGCCCACCCGGGTGCGGCTGTTCACCAACACCGGCGCCCGCCCCGGCCGGGCCGTGATGGCGGAGCTGCTGGAGGTCTTCCCCGGCTCCGAGTTCGCCTCGATGTACGGCATGACCGAGTGCAAGCGGATCTCCATCCTCGACCCGGAGGAGTACGCCGAGCACCCCGACTCGGTCGGCCCGCCGATCCCCGGCGACCAGGTCCGGATCGTGGCCGCCGACGGCAGCGGGCTCGGCCCGCGCGAGACCGGCGAGATCGTGGTCTGGGGGCCGACCGTGATGGCCGGCTACTGGCGGATCCCGCTGGAGGAGCAGAACCGTTTCGTCCGCCGCCCGGACGGCTCGCTGGAGCTGCACACCGGCGACCGCGGCTGGCTCGACGAGGACGGACGGCTCTACTTCGTCGGCCGCGACGACGACGTGATCAAGCGCCGTGGCATGCGGATCGCCCTCACCGAGATCGAGGACGCCGCCGAGCGCCTCCCCGGCGTCACCGCCGCCGTCGCGCTGCGCCCCGAGCAGGAGGACGCGCCGCTGCTGCTGGCCGTGCACGGCACCCTCCCGCCGGAGCAGGTCCGGTCCGCGCTGATCGGCCGGCTCGACCCCAGCCGGATGCCCGACCGGGTCGTCCCGCTGGACACCGTCCCGCTGACCGCCAACGGCAAGCCGGACCGGGCCGCCGCCAAGCGCCTGGTCGAAGCCGTCGAAGCCGCCGAAGCGGCCGCCGCCGCAGCCGCCGGGACCGCCGCTTCCGAGCTCCACCGAACCCACCAGTCCGTCACCGCATCCCCGAGGGACAGCCATGAACCAGTCGCAGTTTGACCAGCTCGTCGAGCGGATCTGCTCCGTGCAGGTCACCGACTCCGAGACCCCGCTCGTCGATCTGGGTGTGGACTCGCTGCACACCATCGCCCTGGTGATGGCCGTCGAGGAGGAGTTCGGCATCGAGGTCGATCCCGACGCCCTCGCCGACCCGGCGCTGGCCTCCCCGGCCGGACTGTTCCGCTACGCGCAGGCCTGCGTCGCCGACGCCGCCCCGGCCCGAGCCTGAGGACCGACAGCCATGTGGACCGACACCAGACCCGCGGCAGAAATGCCCCGGCTGTTCGAACGGGGCGGGGACGTCATATCCCTGGCGGGCGGACTGCCCGACCTGGACGTGCTCCCGCTGGGGGACATCTCCCAGCAGCTCGCCCGGCTCGTCCGCCTCGGCGGCAAGCTCGCCCTGCAGTACACCACCCCGCACGTCGCCAAGGCCCTGGTGCCCGCCGTCGCCGACCTGATGGCCCGTGAGGACGGCCACGCGAGCGCCGACAACCTGATCCCCACCAGCGGCTCCCAGATGGGCCTCACCGCCGTCGCCCTCGCCCTCGGCACCCCCGGCGACACCATCCTGGTGCAGACCCCCGCCTACCCCGGCGCCACCGCCGCCTTCCGCACCGCCGGCCTCGAACTGCACGCCGCGGCGGAGGACTCCGAAGGCCTCTGCCCGCAGCAACTGCGCACCACCGTCCGGGAGTTGCGCGAGGCCGGCCGCACCGTCCGGCTGCTGTACGTCAACCCGACCTTCCAGAACCCGACCGGCGCCACCCTCTCCGTCCCGCGCCGCACCGCCCTCCTCGCCGCCTGCCGCGAGCTCGACCTGCTGCTGATCGAGGACAACCCGTACGGCCTGCTCGGCTTCGACGGCACCACCACCACGCTGTTCCAGGCCCTCGACCCGCAGCAGGTGGTCTACCTCGGCACCTTCTCCAAGATCTTCGCCCCCGGTCTGCGCTCCGGCTGGATCGCCGCCCCCGAGCACCTGCGTTACGACCTCGCCCGGGTCGCCGAGATCATCTCGCTCTCCCCGTCCGCCCTCGCCCAGGGCATCCTGGCCGCCTACTACTCCCGCAGCGGCTGGACCGAGCTGATCGACCGCTACCAGGACAGCTACCGCGAACGCTGCACCCTGATGGCCGACGCGCTGGACGCCGAACTCGGCACCGACAGCCCGTGGACCTGGCAGCGCCCCGGCGGCGGCTTCTACCTGTGGCTGCGGCACCAGGACGGCGCCGACGCCACCCGCTACGCGCAGGCCGCCGCCGCGCACGGCATCTCCTTCGTCCCCGGCGGCCACTTCTCCATCGACGGCGAGCACAACGACGGCATCCGGCTGTGCTTCAGCAACGTGCCGCGCAAGAAGATCACCGAAGGCATCGCCCGGCTCGCCGCCGTGCTGACCGAAACCCCCGCCGGAGCAGACGAGTCGGCGGAGGTGTCGGGATGACCGCCCCCGCCGTCGAAGCCGCCGGCGCCGTGGACTGGGCGGACTTCGCCCCGCTCCACCCGCTGGCCGGCTCCGACTGGCAGGTCTGGGGCGTCGGACTGCTCCGCAACGCCGGCTTCCCGGTCTCCGGCCTCGACCTGATCGGCGGCACCCGCGCCCCGGCCGCCGCCGCCCGGCTCGCCGCCGGCGAGGGCACCGCCGAGGAGTTCGACACCGCCTACCGGGCCGACGTGGACACCGAGGCCGCCCGCCTCGCCGCCCTCGCCACCGACCCGAAACTCCGCCTGGCCATCGCCTGGCAGAACCGCACCGTCTTCCGCATCCTCGACTCGCTCGCCGCCCCCGGCGGCAAGGAGACCAAGCGCCGCCAGCGCGAACGCACCCTGGCCATGTACTGGCTGCGCTACTGCGCCAAGGCCGAGACCATCGGCTTCTTCGGCCCCGGCGCCTGGATCGGCGTCGGCCGCACCCAGCAGGCCATCGGAATCGACCACGGCCCCGCCCTGGTCGCCGCCGCCCGTACCTCGCTGGAACGCTGGACGGTCGCCGCGATCGGCGACTGGATGGCCGAACAGCCCGGCGCCCGCTGGTGGTTCCCGCCGATGCTGCGCCCCGACGTCCACCTGGACGGCGAGCAGCTGGTGCTGGCCAACCGCAAGACCGTCCGGCTGCGCCCCGAGGACGCGCAAGTGCTGCGGCTCGCCGACGGCGACCGCAACGCCGAGCAGATCGCCGACCGGCTGATCGCCGACCACGGCTGGGACGCCGCGAGCGCCCGCACCGCGGTGGACAAGGTGCTGAACCGGTTGCTGCGGCAGCGGGTGCTCGGCTGGGACGCCAACATCCCGGTCGACGTGCGCGCCGAGGAGGTGCTGGCCCGCCGCGTCTCGGCGATCGGCGACCCCGAACTGTTCGTCCGCTACGACGCCGTGCTCGCCGAACTCGCCCGCCACAAGGGCGAGATCGACCGGGCGGAGAGCGCCGAGCAGCTGGTCGAGGCGCTGGACGCGCTGGACGCGTACTTCGTGGAGACCACCGGACAGGCCGCCTCCCGCGAGGAGGGCAAGGCGTACGCCGGACGCACCCTGGTCTACCAGGACACCCTGCGGGACTGCCGGATGGAGCTCGGCCGGGACTTCCTGGACGGCATCGCCCGCCCGCTCGCCCTGGTCGCCGACGCCGCCGACTGGTTCGGCAACCGGCTCGCCGAACTGGTCGAGGCCGAGGTGGTCGCGCTGGTCCGCAAGGCCGCCGAGCGGCAGCGCCCCGGCGCCGCCGTCACGCTGGCCGACGTCTGGCCGCAGACCCTGGCGCTGTTCTGGGGCGAGCACAACCACCCCGTGCAGCAGGCCGTCCGGGAGCTGGCACTGAAGTGGCGCGAGGTCATCGGCGAGGTGCCGGAGGGCGCCACCCGGATCGACCTGAGTGTCGATCAGATCGCCGACGCGGCGAGGAAGGTGTTCGCCACCGGGCCGGTGCGCTCCCCGCACCTCGCGGTGCACAGCCCCGACCTCCAGGTGGTGGCCCGCTCGGTGGACGCCGTCAACGCCGGCCAACGCCTGGTGGTGCTCGGCGAGTTGCACGCCTGCCTGGCCACCCTCGACCTGCCGTTCCTGGACTGGACGGCCGACGCCGGCTCGCTGCGCGACAAGGTCAACCGGGCGATCGGCGGCGAGCGGCTGGTGCCGCTGCTGCCGGTCGGCTGGAAGCGCAACAGCGGCCGCATGGTGCCCGCCCCGATCGGCGCCGGCGACCGGTTGATCGGCTTCACCCGCGCCCCGTTCGACCAGCGCGAGCGGATCGAGCCCGCCGTCGCCATCACCCTCACCGAGCACGAGGGCACGATCACCGCGACCACCTCCGACGGCCGCACCCGCACGCTCTCCGAACTGCTCGCGGTACTGATCTCGATCATCGCCTGCGACGCGTTCAAGATCGGCCTGGACCGCCCGCACGCCCCCCGGGTCACCCTCGACGACCTGGTGCTGTTCCGGGAGACCTGGCGGCTGCCCGCCACCGGCGTGGCGCTCGCGCCCAAGGCCGACCGGCACCGCGACTACCTGACGGTGCGCCGTTGGGTCACCGACAACGCGCTGCCCGACCGGGCCTTCGTCAAGTTCCCCGAGGAGACCAAGCCCTCCCTGGTCGACTTCACCAGCCCCACGCTGGTGCTCTCCTTCGCCAACCTCGTCCGCCGGGCGGTGCAGTCGGACCCCGACGCCAGGGTGACCGTCAGCGAACCGCTGCCGGCCCCCGAGGAGTCCTGGCTGCCCGACGCCGACGGCGAGCAGTACGTCAGTGAGCTTCGCCTCCAGATCAGCCGAAAGGTGTCGGAATGACCGTGCTCGTCCCCGACGGCGCCGGGCTGCGGGCACGCCCGCACCGTCCGCCGGACCCCGACATCGTCTCCACGATCGGCGGCACGCCGCTGGTGGCGCTGGACCGACTCTTCGCCCCCGCCCGCTTCCAGGTGTACGCCAAGTGCGAGCGGTTCAACCCCGGCGGCTCCATCAAGGACCGGGCGGCCAAGTCGATGGTCGAACAGGCCCTCGCCACCGGCCGGATCGTGCCCGGGGTGTCCACCGTGGTGGAGTCCTCCTCCGGGAACCTGGGCATCGCGCTCGCCCAGCTGTGCAACTTCCACCGGCTCGGCCTGATCATCGTGGTCGATCCGCGCACCACCCCGCAGAACATCGCCATCATGCGGGCCTACGGCGCCCGGGTGGAGGTGGTCGAGCACCGCGACCCCGCCACCGGCGAGTTCCTGCCCGCCCGGATCGCCCTGGTCAAGCACCTGCTGGACACCGTCCCCAACGCCTGGTGGCCCAACCAGTACGCCAACGAGGACAACTCGACCGCTCACCGCACCACCATGCGGGAGATCGTCGAAGCCCTCCCCGAAGCCCCCGACTACCTGTTCCTGGCGGCCGGCACCACCGGCACCCTGCGCGGCTGCGCCGAGTACATCCAGGAGCAGGAGCTGCCCACCCGGGTGGTCGCGGTGGACGCCGTGGGCAGTGTGATCTTCGGCCCGCCGGAGCCCTGGGAGTCCTCGCACAAGCGCACCATCCCCGGCCACGGCGCGGCGGTCGTCCCCGCGCTGCTGCGCCCGGGCTTCGCGGACCGCGTGGTCAAGGTGACCGACTCGGAGTGCATCCGCGGCTGCCGCCGCCTGCTCGCCGAGGAGTCGATCCTGGCCGGCGGCTCGTCCGGCGCGGTGATCGCCGCCCTGCTCCAGGCCGAGTCCTGGGTCGAACCCGGCACCACCTGCGTCGCCGTGCTCCCGGACGGCGGCGACCGCTACCTCGACACCATCTACGACGACCAGTGGGTGGAGTCCTACCTCCGGCAGTACCTGCCGCAGACCGACCAAGAAAGGAGCCAGGCATGAGAATCATCGGCCGGGAGGATGTCCGGACCGCGCTCGCGGACCTCGACTCCACCGTCATCGACCTGGTGCGCAACGCCTACGTGCTGCACAGCCAGGGCAAGTCCGACCTCCCGTTCTCCACCTTCCTGCGCCCGCTGCACCGCTCCGACTCGCGGATCATCGCGCTGCCCGCCTACCTCGGCGGACCGGCCCCGGTGATGGGCCTGAAGTGGATCTCGTCCTTCCCGGAGAACGTCAACCGCGGCAAGCAGCGCGCCAGTTGCCTGTGCATCCTGAACGACCTGGAGTCCGGCTACCCGCTCGCCCTGATGGAGGGCAGCCAGATCTCCGCGGTCCGCACCGCGGCCGGCGCGGCGCTCGCCTCCGGGCTGCTGAACGCGAACCGCGAGGTCCGCACGGTCGGCCTGGTCGGCTGCGGCACCATCAACCACCAGGTGGTGCACTTCCTCACCCAGGTGCACGACGGCCTGCGGACCGTCCTGCTGCAGGACGCCTTCCCGGAGCGGGCCAAGGTGTTCGCCGCGGAGCTCGCCGCCGAGTACCCGGACGTCGAGTTCAAGGCGGTGACGCTCGGTCAGGCGCTGACCGCCGACACGGTCTCGATCGCCACCACCGACTCCTCCTACTGGCTGGACCTGGCCGACCACCCGAACCGCCCCGACGGGCAGGTCATCCTGCACCTGTCGCTGCGCGACCTGTCGGTCGCCTCGGTGCTGGGCGCGGCCAACGTCACCGACGACGCGGACCACGCGATCCGCGAGCAGACCTCGCTGCACAAGGCCGAGCAGGAGGTGGGCCACCGCCGCTTCGTCACCGCCGAGATCGGCGCGCTGCTCGACGGCACCGCCGAACTGCCCGCCGCCCGCACCGTGGTGTTCGCCCCGTTCGGCCTGGGCGTGCTGGACCTGGCGGTCGCCGAGGCGGTGCTGAACCACGCCGAGCGGCACGGGCTGGGCACCGAGGTCGAGGGCTTCGACCCGGGCAGCCACAAGGTCACCTCCAACCTCGCCGGGAGCACGGCATGAGTCAGCTGTTCACCGAAGGCACCAGGGCCGTCGTCACCGGGGCCTCCCGGGGCATCGGCGCGGCGATCGCGCTGCACCTGGCCGAGCACGGCTGCGACGTCGCGCTCAACTACCGCTCCAGCGCCGGCAAGGCCGAGCAGCTGGCGGAAAAGATCGAGGGCCTCGGCCGCAAGGCGCTGCTGGTGCAGGCCGACGTGTCCGACGAGGCGCAGGTCGCCGCGATGTACAAGGAGATCCGCACCGCCTGGGGCGGCGTGGACGTCGCGGTCCTCAACTCGGGCATCACCGCCGACGGCCACTTCGCGGCGATGAGCGCCGCCAAGTGGCAGGAGGTGATCAACACCAACCTGACGGGCGCCTTCCTGACGGCCCGTGAGGCCACCAAGCAGATGTACGCGAGCGGCGGGTCGATCGTCTTCATCGCCTCCACCTCGGGCATCGCCGGCCGGGTCGGCCAGGCCAACTACGCCGCCTCCAAGGGCGGGGTGATCGCGATGGCGAAGACCCTGGCCTACGAGGGCGCCGCCAAGGGCATCCGGGTCAACGTGGTGGCGCCGGGCTTCATCGACACCGACATGGTGAAGAAGGTGCCCCGGGCCCAGCTGCTCGAGGCCGCGGCGGGGATCCCGCTGGGCCGGATGGGCACCCCGGAGGAGGTCGCGCAGGCGGCGGTCTTCCTGGCCAGCCCGGCGGCCTCGTACATCACCGCCAAGGTGCTCACGGTCGACGGCGGGATGCTCTACAGCTGACCCACCCCCTGAAATCGGAACTGACGTTCCATCAATCCACCCAACGGAAAGGCAGCACCATGTCCACCGCCACCTTCGAGGACGTCCGGACCCAGGCCGAGCAGCGCCTGGAGAAGAACCTCAAGATCAAGTCGATGATCATCGACCGCCTGGGCCTGGACGCCGAGGCCGAGGTCGTCTCCGACAACCAGCCGCTGTTCGGCCGCGGCCTGGAGATGGACTCGCTGGACACCCTGGAGATCGTCGTCATGATCAACAACGAGTACGACGTGCTGATCAGCGACGACGACTTCGAGGCCTTCGGCTCCATCAACGCCCTGGTCGACTTCATCGAAGCCCGCGAGGTCTGACCATGAGCACCGCGACCACCCCCACCAGGGGGGCCGCCAAGGAGAAGCCCAAGACCTTCGCTTACTCCTCCGACGACATCAAGCGGATGCTCCCGCACCGCTGGCCGATGCTGATGATCGACCGCGCCTACGACGTGGTCCCCGGCGTCTCCGGACGCGGCATCAAGAGCGTCTCGGTGAACGAGCCGTTCTTCGCCGGCCACTACCCCGACCACTCGATCATGCCCGGCGTGATGATCGTCGAGGCGATGGCCCAGCTGGTCGCCGTGGTCTACGTCGCCGAACTGCTGGAGGCCCCGGCCCCCGCCGCCGATGAGGCGCCCGCCGACCCGTCGGCCAGCGTCGGCTACCTCGGCTCGATCAGCTCGATGAAGTTCTCCCGGCTGGTCGTCCCCGGCGACCAGCTCACCCTGGAGGCCAAGCTCGGCCAGAAGCTCGGCGGCCTGCGCTCCGTCTCCGTCCGCGCCACCGTCGGCACCGAACTCGCCGCCGCCGGCTCGCTGATCGTCACCACCGAACGCAAGGGCTGACCCCCGGTCACCCTTCGGACCAGAGCAGACAAGGAGGTGTGGAATGTCCATCACGATCCGCCCGTACCAGGAGGGCGACGCGCATGACATCGCCGAGCTCTACAACCGTCACCGCGACAACCCCAACCCGGTGGCGGGCGGAATCACCGGCGGCGAACTGGAACGCGAACTCGCCGAGCGCGACACCGCGACATTCCTGATCGCCATCGACGACGGCCGGGTGGTGGGCACCTTCGGGCTGTTCCACAGCACCGGACGCCGCTCCGCCCGGGCCGGCGAGCTCATCGCGGACATGTTCTTCGTCGCCCCGGCGTACCGCAACGGCGTCATCACCGGACGGCTGTTCACCGAGGCCGTCGAATGGATGATGCGCTGCGGCTGCCTGGTGCTCCGACTGACCGTCAACCCGGCCAACACCGTCGCCTTCAAGCTCTACCGGCGGGTCGGCTGCGTCTCGGTCGGCGAGACCGTCCCCGGCGAGGACGGCAACGTGGAGCTGCACAACTACATCCCGTTGATCCTGCGCAGCGTCTTCCACGACCTCGACCCCGAGGCGCTGGCCGCGCTCGGCCAGCTCAGCAGCTTCGGCAACGTCGCCGGCGGCCGCGACGACGAACTCCGGTCCGACGTACGGGTGGTGGACGAAATCCGCACCGTCGCCTACGCTCTGGCCCTCGGCGAGTTCAAGCTCACCGCCACCGTGGACGTGGACCGCGGCCTGATGCTGGACGCGGCGCTCACCACCCCCGAGGGCGCCACCCGGCCGCTGAAGATCGCCGAACCGCCGTACGAGGTCCGGATCCAGGCGCCGGCCGAGCCGCACCGCTTCGGCGACAGCGGCCTCACCGCCGAACTGGACACCGCCGAGGGCACCCTCACCGTGCACGCCGCGGGCCACCACGGACCGGTCTTCGTCTCCACCTGGCCCAGCGCCGAGGCCGACCGCTCGGCCGGCTGGCGCGAAGGCCAGGCCCGCGAGCTGGAGATTCACCCCGTCGAGCACGGCGTCCAGGTCCGCGAGACCACCGGCGGCAACCAGGTCACCGGCACCCTCACGCTCCACCAGGGCGTGCTGGAACAGCACTTCACGTACACCACCCGGCCCGGCCGGATCTTCCAGACCGTCGGACTGCGCCAGGGCGACTTCACCCTGACCGGCCCCGACACCACCACCGTCCAGCACCTGATCGGCACCGGCATCGGCGTCCGCGACACCTCCGAGGTGGTCGCGGCCGCGCAGACCGCACCCGCCGGCTCCACCCTCGCCTGGACCGACGGCACCACCGGGATCACCTTCCCGGCCGGCCGCCCGGTCCGGCTGATCCACTCCACCCTGGTCGAACGCCACCTGGAGTCCGACGCCGACGGCACCGCCCGGCTGCGCACCGAACTCCGCACCGGCACCGGCCAGGACACCGCACCCCGCACCACCGCAGTGGCCGAACCCGCCACCGGCGAACGGAAGGTGACCGTCAAGGCGAACGCCGGCGGCATCACCTCCTGGACCGAGGACGGCAAGAAGGTCCTGCGCAGCCCCGCCCCCCGCACCCGCGCCTTCGGCTGCAACCCGCGCTGGAGCGCAGGCGCCTGGGTCACCCAGGAGCACCACCGGCACAGCCTCGCCACCGGCCTCGGCTGGGGCGTCCCGACCGTCCGCGAGTGGGAGCAGAAGCACCCGCTCGGGCTGGCCGCCCCGCAGGAGCGGATCAGCTGGGAGGTCACCGCCCCCGAGCAGGCCGCCGAGCCGGTCCGGATCGACATCCACGCCCCCGGCGCGGACGAGGAGACGGTGCTCTGGCTCACCCCGGACACCCCGGCCGGCACCCCCGTGGTGCTGCACTCCGCCGGACAGCGCCACGAGCTCGACTCCACCGCCTTCCGTCAGGTCTGGGCGTCCGCCGCCGCGATCCGCCTCACCAGCGGGCAGTGGCTGCACCTCGCACCCGCCACCGACGGTCCCGGAGCACCCGAAATCGTCCTGCGCGCCACCTCCTCCGGACTGCTGATCGGCTGCGCGACGGCCGCCACCGAGGCCGCCTGGCAGCTGTCCGTCCACCCCGCCCCCGCGATCTGACACCCCGTCGAAACACCCTCGAAAGGACCACCCGAGCCATGACCACCACCGCTGCCGCGCGCACCGCGCAGGACGACTACACCACCGTCCGCACCGCCATCGGCGTCTACCCGATCACCGCCCCGCTGGTGCGGATCTCCGGCGGCGACCGCTACGAGTTCCTCGACCTGTTCCTCGCCAAGTCCAGCGAGTACGTCGAGCCGGACACCGTCCGCGAGGCGCTGGCGCTGAACCAGGACGGCTCGCCGTTCGCGATCCTGCTGCACTTCGAGATCGGCGACGACTCCTGGCTGCTGCCCCGCACGCCGGTCTCCGCCGAGGCCCTGACCGGCTACCTGGAGGCCCTGGAGGCCCCGGCCGACGTCACCGTCGAGGTCGCCCCCGAGGGCTGGGGCGCCACCGCCTTCGAGGGCCCGAACGCCTGGGCCGCCGCGGCCGCGTTCGTCGAGTTCGACATCTCCGGCCTGACCCTGCACGGCGTCACCGAGTCCGTCGTCCCCGGCGAGTCCACCGCGCTCGCCCACCTGGCCCGGGTCGGCACCACCGGCGAGTACGGCTACCTGCTGCTGTCCAACGCCCCCGAGGCCGGCCACGCCGCCGCCGTCGAGGCGGTGCTCGCCCAGGGCGGCGCCGAGGTCGGCGCCGAGGGCCTGGCGCGGGTCCAGGCCGAGGCCGGCATGGCGGTCTACGCCGCGGGCTTCGCCGGCCTGCCGGTGCACGAGGCCGACCTGGCCTGGATGGTCGACTGGAACCGGATCGGCGAGTTCCTCGGCTCCGAGGAACTGGTCAAGCCCACCGCCGAGAGCGCGAAGATCACCGCCCTGGCCGCCCCGGCCGGCGCGGCCTTCACCGCCGGCACCCCCGTCACCGCCGGCGGGCAGCAGGTCGGCACCGTCATCTGGCAGGCCCCGTCCGCCAACGCCGACGAGGAACTGATCGTCGCCAAGCTGGACGCCCCGTTCTGGGTCCCCGGCCTGGAGCTCTCCGCGGCCGACCAGGCCGGCACCGACACCCCGGTGCGCACCGTCACCCAGCCCCGCGTCATCGCCCGCTCGCTCACCACCCGGATCCACTGATGACCAAGACCACCGAACGCATCGCCCTCACGGGCCTCGGGCTGATCACCGGCGCCGGCGATGACGTGGAGAAGAGCTGGGCGTCGATCTCCCAGGGCATCTCCGGCATCCGCACCAACACCCTCTTCGACACCACCGAGCTGCTCACCGACTGGGCCGGCATGGTCACCGCCGAGCAGCCCGCCGACCTGGACCGCTGCTACGCGCTGGCGGCCACCGCGATCCGCGAGGCGCTGCGCAACTCCGGCCTCGACCTGGACACCGTGGACCGCGACCGGGTCGCCGTGGTGGTCGGCTCCAGCCTCGGCGCGATGCCCACCCTGGAGAACGTGCACCGCGGCCTGGTGAAGGACGGCGTGCTGGACGCCGTCCAGGCCGCCGCCTCCCAACTCCCGTGCGTGGGCGACTTCATCGCCGCCGAGTTCGACCTGCGCGGCCCCCGCGTGGTGCTCTCCAACGCCTGCGCCGCCAGTGCGGTCGCCCTCGGCTACGCGGCCGAACTGCTGTGGAAGGGCGAGGTCGACTACGTCATCTGCGGCGGCGTCGACCCGCTGGCCCAGCTCTCTGCCTACGGCTTCTCCGCCCTCGGCGCGCTCGACCCCGAGCCGTGCGCGCCGATGACCGCCTCCACCGGGCTCACCCTCGGCGAGGGCGCCGGCTTCATGGTGCTGGAGTCCGCCGAGCGGGCCGCCGAACGCGGCGCCACCCCGCTCGCCGAACTCGGCGGCTACGGCCTTTCCTGCGACGGCTACCACCAGACCGCCCCCGACCCGAGCGGCAAGGGCGCGGCCGCCGCGATGGCCCAGGCGCTGAAGACCGCCGGCCTGGCGCCCGAGGACGTGGACTACGTCAACCTGCACGGCACCGGCACCCCCGCCAACGACGTGTCCGAGCCCAAGGCGGTGAAGCTGCTGTTCGGCGCCGAGGTGCCGCCCGCCAGCTCCACCAAGTCGATGCTCGGCCACACCCTGGGCGCGGCCGGCGCGGTGGAGGCGATCGTCTCCACCATGGCGATCGACCGGGGCGTCATCCCGCCGACCGTCAGCACCCGCGGCGTGGACTCCCCGTTCGGGCTGGACATCGTCCCGAACGCCGGACGCCCCGCCCCGCTCGAAGTGGTCGCCTCCAACTCCTTCGCGTTCGGCGGCAACAACGCCACCGTCGTCCTCAACAAGCCCGGCCGGCCCGCCCGTTCGGCCCGGCACACGCAGCCCGTGCACCACGTGGTGGTCACCGGCGTCGCGGGCCTGGCCGGCTCCTCCGCCTCCACCGCCGAACTGACCGCCGCGCTCGCCGCCGGCAAGGTCGGCTTCGACACCCTGGAGCAGGTCGAGGGCATCGGCGAGCGCCCGATCGGCCGGATCGACGTCAAGGCCGTCGCCAAGCGCCTCAACCCCAGCAAGGCCCGCCGGATGGACCCGCTGGGCGTGCTCGCCGCCGGCGCCGTCGGCGACCTGTACGAGCGGCACGGCAAGCCGTCGCGCGCCGAGGCCGAAGGCACCGGCATCGTGTTCGCCACCGGCTACGGCCCGGTCACCTCCGTCCTGAACTTCCACCAGGGCGTGCTGGAACAGGGCATCACCGGCGCCAACCCGGCGATGTTCGCCAACACGGTGGTCAACGCCGCCGCCGGACACGTCGGCATGCTGCACCGCTACCACGGCTACACCGCCACCATCGCCAACGGCGGCACCTCCTCCGTCCTCGCGCTCCAGCTGGCCGCCCGGGTGATCGCCCGCGGCATGGCCGACCGGATCATGGTCGTGGTCGCCGACGAGTTCCCCGAGCAGGCCCTGGCCACCCAGGCCCTGCTGCCCGGATACGCCAAGACCGCGCACGTGGTCCCCGGCGGCGGCACCGGCACCGTGCTCTCCGAGGGCGCGGCCGCGATCCTGCTGGAGTCCGAGGCCTCCGCCGCCGCCCGCGGCGCGAACGTCCTCGCGGACGTACGGGGCTTCGGCGCCTCCGGCGAGGCGGCCGGCATCGGCCGGATCGGCCGCGACGGCGAGGCCTGGGCCCGCGCCCTGCGCGGCGCGCTTGCCGAGGCCGACTCCACGCCCGAGCAGATCGACACGGTGGTCTCCGCCGCGTCCGGCTACCGCCTGGTGGACGTCGCCCAGTCCCGCGCCCTGGCCCTGGCCGGCCTCTCCGACCGCCCCACGGTCACCCCCAAGGCGCTGATCGGCGAGACCTACGGCTCGGCCGGCGCCCTCGGCCTGGTCGCCGCCCTGGCCGGCGAGGCCCCCGCCGGACGCCTGCTGCTCTCCAGCTTCGCCTACGGCGGCTCCTACGCTGCCGCGGTGTTCGACGCGAGGCCGTGATGGGCGCCGTGCGCACGGCCCTGCGGGCCGCCGGGGACCGGCTGGAGGACCAGCGTCCGGAGACGGACCTGGCGATGCTCGGCTGGGCCGGCCGGCTGGGCCCGGTGCTCGCCGCGGCGGGGACGACCGGGCCGGGCGCGGCACCCGCGACGACGGCCGAGCGGGCCGTTCGGGCCGCCGGGGACTGGCTGGAGGAGCAGCGCCCGGAAACCGACCTGGTGATGCTCGACCGGCTTCCGACGCCGGACCCGGTGCCCGGCGGGGCACCGGACTCCGGCCGGGTGCCGGGCGGCGGCCCGGCACCCACCCCCGCCGCCGCGACGCACCGGCAGCCCGCGTGGGCGGCCCCCGGACCGACGGTCCGGCGGGCGACCACGGAGGCCCGCACGGCCGGTGCGCCCGCACCGCAGGACCACCGGGACGACGAGGCAGCCATCGACTGCCTCGTCACCCACCACCCGCACCTGCCACGCGACCGGATGGGCCACCGGCTGAACGACGCCGGCCGGTGGCTGATCACCGAGGCGGTCGCGAGCCTCTACGGGGTCCCGCTGCGGCCCCGCGAACTGGCCCGCGACGAGCACCGGCGGTGGAGCGTCCCGGCGCTCGGCCTGACCGCCTCGGTCGCACACTGCACCACCTACTCGACGGTGGCGCTGGTCTCCGGCCAGAGCGTCGGCGTCGACCTCCAGGACCACCGGGACCGCCCGTACGCGATGCAGTGGCTCGGCGCGCTGCTCGGCCGCCCGGACGGCGAACCCGCCACCATGCGGGACTTCGCCGAGTGCGAGGCCCTCATCAAGGCCTCCCACCTGAGCAAGGAGACCTTCGCGGGCGTCCGCCTCCCGGACTGGCAGCCGGGCTGGCGCCCCACCAACACCGGCCACCTGCTCCGCTCCACCGACCTCGGCCAAGGCCTCCACCTCGCCCTCGCCACCGACGCCCCCGCCACCGTCCGCTGGTGGTGGCAGCCCACCCCGACCTCCCCCGCCACCCGCACCGACTCCCTCACCCTGGAGCCCACCGCATGACCGCCACCGCCACCGCCACCGCGGCGTACGCCGGGCCGACAGGCCCCGGCGGTGCGGCTCCCCGGCCCGCCCTCCGGCGCGAACCCATCTGCACACAACGCGACTTCGTCGCCACCACCACGGCTGCCCACAGCCGCTCGCGGCAGGACGGCCCGGCCGATCCCGGGCCCGCCTTCCGGCTCGAACTCGGCTGCACACAGCGCGACTTCCTCACCGCCACGGCTGCCCACAGCCGCTCGCGCCAGGACGGCCCGGCCGAACCGCAGCGCCGCCCGGCGCCGGGGCTCGAACTCGGTACCCCGGCACCGGACTTCGCCAACCCCTCCGAAGCCCGCCGCATGGCCGCCACGGCCGCCGCCCGCCCGGCCGCTCCCGTGCCCGCCCTGCATCTCGAACTCGGCCGCGCGCAGCACGAGTTCGGCGCTCCGGCACCGGACGTCGCAGACGCCCCCGGGGCCCGCCGCGCACTTGCCACCGTTGCTGCGGCGTACGCCTGGCAGCCGGAGCTCGGCCGCGCGCAGAGCGACGTGGACACCTCGGCACCGGCCCCCGCCACCGCGGCCCACGTCCGGTCGGCGGAGCTCGGCCGCGCGCAGCGCTACGTCGGCATCCCGGCACCGGACTTCGTGGACGGCCCAGAAGTCCGCCGCATGGCCGCTCCCGTGCCCGCCCTGCAGCTCGAACTCGGCCGCGCGCAGCACGAGTTCGGCGCTCCGGCACCGGACGTCGCAGACGCCCCCGGGGCCCGCCGCGCGCCTGCCACCGTTGCTGCGGCGCACGCCCGGCAGCCGGAGCTCGGCCGCGCGCAGAGCGACGTGGACACCTCGGCACCGGCCCCCGCCACCGCGGCCCACGTCCGGTCGGCGGAGCCCGGCCGCGCGCAGCGCTACGTCGGCATCCCGGCACCGGACTTCGTGGACGGCCCAGAAGCCTGCCGCATGGCCGCCGCCCGGCCGGCAGGTTCCGGCGGCTCGGAGCCCGGGTCCGCCCAGCAGCTCGAAGTCGGCTGTGCGCAGCGCGACTTCGGATCCGCCGCCACGGCCTGCAGTCGCTCTCGCCAGGGCGGCCCGGCCGAACCGCAGCGCCGTCCCGTCGCCCCGGCATCGCAGCTTGAACTCGGCGCCCTGGCATCGGACGTCGCCAACGGCTGCGGAGCCCGCCGGATGACCGCCACCGTCGCTGCGGCGTACGCCCGGCAGCCCGAACTTCGCTGTGCGCAGC